>DASXDV010000109.1:0-38173 GCA_036490465.1 Candidatus Tumulicola sp.
CCGGGGGCGATCGCCCGCAACGAGGACCGCTCGAAAAACGCACACGCGGCGTCCGATTCGCCGGCGCCGAGCGCGCCGTCGTCGGCCGCGCGCATCCAAGCGGCCAACGTCTCGCGAACGACCCAAAACGCGGAGCCTTCATCGCCGAACAAATATCCCCAGCCTCCGCTGGTCCGTTCCGCCTCGCGGCCGGACGCGTACACGACCGATCCCGTCCCCGCGACGATCACCACGCCCGCTTTTCCGGCGAGCGCACCGGCGTGAGCGATCGGCGCGTCGTGCATCAACTGCAGCCGCTGCGTCGCGAGTTCGGGCCGTTTCCCATAGAGACGGCCTTCGTAGCCGCTCACGCCGGCGACCACCGCCGCGAAACGCGCGCTCGCCGGCAAGCCGGCATTCGCGCGAGCGTTTGCCAGCGCGCCTTCCAGCGCGTCGCTAAGGCGCGTCGAATCGGGACTTTCGCCAACCTCGTCGGCGGGGCCGGCCGTTCCCCGGCCGATCGGCCGCCCGGCGGCATCGCCCACGACCGCGGTCGTCGAACTTTGCCCGCCGTCGATGCCCGCGACGAAAAATTCGCTCACGCGCCGGCGCGCAACAGGTCGCGCGCGTACCCGTCGGCCGCCCGTTCCCGGGCCGCCCGATCGGCGACGATCGCGACCTCGCCGATGTGCTCGCGATGGTGATAGAGTTCGTGCGCGATCGCCAGCGTTACGAACTCGCCGAGCGCTTCGGGTGCAAGCGCTTCGGCCACCCGAAGATTGAGGCGAATCTCGGGGCCGCGCGGATCGTATTCCGCGCGCAGTTCGTCCTCGCCCCACGCACCCAAATCGGCAAATCGGACGGCCACTCCGTAGGCGCGCGCGCCGGCGATCGCCGCGTTCACGACGCGCGCCGCAAGTCGACGCCGTCGGCGATCAGTTGTGCCCGCAACTCGGCCGGATCGACGTCCCCCACCGGCACGCGGCGAGCGCGCGCCAGCGCCGCCGCCGTTCCCGCCGCTTGTCCGAGCGTCATCACCGTCGGCGTGAGGCGCGTCGTCGCCAAGGCCTCGTGGGTGGTGGAAATGCAGCGCCCTGCGACCAGCAGCCGCTCGCGATTGATCGGCACCAAACACCGGTACGGGATTTCGTAGCTCTCTCCAACCGGCAAACGTCGCGTCGTCGTGCCGCTGCCCGACGGGTTGTGGATGTCGATCGGATAGGCGCTGCGCGCGATCGCGTCGTCGAAACGGCGCGCCTGTAGAACGTCCTGCGCGCTAAGCGTGTAACGGCCGACGATGCGGCGCGACTCCCGAATGCCGACTTGCGCGCCCGTCGCGGCTAGGCGCGCGTTCTCGAAGCCCGGCACGCGACGGCGAAAAAACTCCAGCAGCTGCATGACCTGCAGGCGCGACTCGATTTCGGCCCGCGTCAAATCGCCGGGATCGAGCGGGTCGATGTCGGTGACGCGCGTCATGTTGACCGTCACTTCGTCCGGATACGGCGAGATGAAAAACGAGACGAGTTCGCGCGGCACGTCGACCGCCCCGTCGCGGCGCGCCTCCTCCCACAAATCGTGGAGGCCGGCGACGGCGGTGAGCGCGGGGGCGGTCCGTTCGTGGGCCTTGAGCGACGTGCGCATCTGATCCGGATGCGCGCGCAAATACCCCGCCAGTTTGGACAAGTCGACGTGGCTCAGGCGAAACATCAAACTCGCCGGCTGCACGCGGCCCCGTTCGTCGCCTTGCTGCGTCGGCACGCCGGCGGAAGCGGCGACGATCGCGTCGGCGGTGGCGTCGATGGTAACCCGCCCGAAGTATTCGCGCGTTCCGCCCACGGTCGCGAAGGTCGCGCCGCACACGGCATCGCCTTCGACGCGCGCCGCGAGGACGTAGGCGTGAAGCATCAGCGTCACCCCGGCTTCGCGCATCATTTCGAAGAGCAGCGCTTTGTGGATTTCGGGATCGAAGGGCGTAATCGTCGCGACGTAATCCGACGAATCGGCGATATGGCCCGGCGACGCACCCGCGCGCACCAGGCGCTCGACGATTTCCTGCGCGATCCCGCCGACGATGCGATCGCTTCCGGAATGAAAAGTCATCCACGGTCCGACCATTGCGGCCGTCGCCGTGCCGCCGAGGAAGCCGTAGCGCTCGACCAGGAGGGTCCGTGCGCCGTGCCGAGCCGCCGCGATTGCGGCCGCGCAGCCGGCGTTCCCGCCGCCGACGACCAGCACGTCGTATTCGTGCATGTCTGGGCGGATTTCGCTCGGCCGGCGCGGGCGGCCTCGTCCGCAGGGTAAGGACGACGCCTTTGGCGCGGACCTGCTATAATTGCGCCATGATCTCGGATACGACCCAACAGCGTTCGGAAGAGCGCAATTGGGCGATGGCGGCGCATCTCTCGGCGCTGGTCGCCGTTATGGGCATTCCGTTCGGCCACGTCGTCGGACCGCTGATCGTCTATCTGCTGCAGCGCGACCGATCGCCGTTCGTGGCGGCCCACGCACGTGCGTCGCTGAACTTTCAGATCACGATTTCGATCGTAGCGGTCGTGCTCTTCGGTGCGGTCATCGCCGCCTGGTTCTTTGTCGTGTTGACGACGTCCGAAAACGAACGCTCGGTGCCGGCTCGGGCCGTTGCCATCTGGCTCGCGTGCCTTTTCGTCATGCTGCTCGGCGCTATCGGTACCATCGTATGGGTCGTGATGGGCGCGCTAGCGGCAAGCCGGGATCTGCCTTACCGGTACCCGTTCGCCATAACGTTCGTCCGCTAGTCCCCGCTCGAGCGGGCCTTCTGGGCCGAAAAACCAGGGAGTCGGCCGCTAAGCGAGTATTGCGATGCGCAAATGCTGCTGTTTGATCGAGTAAAGCCCCTTGCGCGGATCCTCGCCGAGGGCAGCGACGAGCACGGCGAGCACGCCCTCAAGCGCTCGCTCGGGCCTTGGGCGCTGACGGCGATGGGCATCGGCGCGATTATCGGTACCGGAATTTTCGTTTTGACCGGAGTGGCTTCGGCGACGCGCGCGGGCCCGTCGATCACGATTTCGTTCGTCGTCGCCGGCATCGTCAGCGCCTTGGCGGCGCTGTGCTACGCAGAAGTTTCGAGCAAGATTCCAATATCGGGAAGCGCCTACACGTACACGTACGCGACGCTCGGCGAATTTCTGGCGTGGATCATCGGCTGGGATTTGGTGCTGGAGTACGCGCTCGGGGCGGCGACCGTCAGTATCGGCTGGTCGGGATACTTCGCCAACATCTTGCACCAAGCCGCCGCAACGCCCGGTTTAGGATGGTTGAACGTCCCTCCGGAGTGGGCGAACGGTCCGCACTGGGGATTGGCCGGTCAAGCCGGAATCTCGGGCCACGCGAACCTGCCCGCGGCCGGCATCATTTTGATCATCACGGCGCTGCTGGCCCGCGGTACGAAAGAGTCGGGGGCGGTCAACGGCGTCATCGTCGCAATCAAGTTGCTGGTCGTCCTCTTCTTTATCATCGTCGGCCTCGGACACATCAACGGCGCGAACTATCACCTGCCGCCCGGCGGACCGGCTGGATTCGGCGGATACTTCCCATTCGGTTGGAGCGGGATGCTCGGCGGCGCGGCCTTCATCTTCTTCGCGTACATCGGCTTCGATGCCGTATCGACCACCGCCGAAGAAGCCAAAAACCCGGGTAAAGATCTGCCGTTCGGGATTATCGCCAGCTTAATCGTCTGCACCGTCCTCTACATCATCGTGGTCGCGATTCTCAACGGAATGGTGCCGTTCTTCAAGCTCAACGTGGCCTTCCCGGTCGCTTTTGCGATGAACTACGTCGGATTGGGCTGGGCGGGCGTGATCATCTCCCTGGGCGCGATCGCCGGCTTGACGACCGTACTGTTGGTGATGATGTTCGGACAAAGCCGCGTCTTCTTCGCCATGTCCCGCGACGGGCTGATTCCGCCGTCGTTCACGCGCGTGCACAAAACCTGGCGCACGCCGATCTTTTCGACTGTGTTCTTCGGGATCTGCATCGCCCTGATCGCCGCCTTCACGCCGATCAATATCGTCGGGTCGCTCACCAACATGGGCACGTTGGCCGCGTTCGTGCTCGTTTCGATCGCCGTGCCGATTCTGCGGCGACGCCATCCCGATGTACGCGGGCAGTTTCAGCTGCCGCTCGGACCCTACGTTATCCCGATTCTCTCGGCGTTGACGGCGCTTGGATTGATCTACTACCTGCGCGTCGGAAACCCGGAGGCCTGGGGCTTCTTTCCGATCGTGTGGCTTTGGTTCCTGATCTGGCTGGTCGTGGGCCTCGTCTTCTACTTCGCTTACGGACGCCGCAAGAGCACGGTCGCTCTCGAGCAACTCGAAGGCGTCGCGGTTCGGCAACCGCACGTAAACTAACCGGCGTCGCTCCGCCCTGCGTTCCGTTACGCTTCGCGGCTGACGGTGATGACGGCAACCGGTTCGTCCGGCGCGCAGCCCGTAACTTCTTCGCGCGCGAGCGCGACCGCTTGGGGGCCGTCGGCTAATCCTTCGAACGCGGCGATCCGCGAACCGCGCAAGACGTAGAGCGCCGGCAGCGCGCGGCCGACGTCGCCGAACCGGGTCGCGTCCTCCACGCACGCGCGCACCCGCTCCTCGATCGCATCAGCGGCCGTCAGAACGATCGCCGGATCGCGCAAGGCGAGCCGCACGACGCCGCGGTCGTCGACGACTCGGACGTCGCGGAGATGCCGGTAGCCCGCGAGCGCATTGGTGAGTTCGAGACGTTCGAGATCTTCCGGCGCGGCGCTCAGCGAGCGCGCCGCGGACGCACGTCGCTCCGCCTCGTCGCACGCCGGACCGGCCGCCTCGTCGACCAGCGCGGTCGTGCCGGCCGCCGTCGCCCGCACGCGATTGAGCTGCGAGTCGATTTCGACGACGACTTCGACGCGGTCGGGCGCGGCGCCCGAGGCAATTGCGCGGTCTGCGGCCTCGCGCCGGATGCGGGCGACGTCGTCGGGCGTGGGCGCGACGATCGTCCGCTCGACGACGTCGCAAACGAGCGCCAGCGCGACGCCGATCGGGGCAATCACCTCGGCATCGCGCGCGATTCGGTAGGATAATCCCATTGCGGTCGCCGCGTAGGGAACGACCGCGCCGGCACCCCCGCCGCCGCCGACCACGACGACCTGCGCTCGCTCGAGCCCGTAGTCGAGCATCAGCTCCTCGAGCGCGCCGCGCAGCTTCCGGGTCGCGACGTCGAGAACGTTGCGGGCCAACGCCAGCGGATCGCCGCCCAGATGCCGCGCGAGCGCGGCGAACGCGATCTGCGCGGCAGCCGCGTCGCCGCGCGCAAACGCGCCCGCGGGTACGGCGCCCAAAAGGTTCGCGGCGCACGTGACGGTCGGGGCGATCCGCGAACCGTCGCGCGCGATCAGCACGGCGTAATCGGCCGGGTCGTGAGCCGCCGGCGCGATCGTCTCGAGCCGCGCGCCCTCGAGGCGATCGACGTCGGTAAAGCAGGCGTAGGCGCAGCCCGCGATATGCGCGCTGCGCGGCCCGACGTCGACGATCCCGCCGGCATCGAGGCGCACCATACTGCCGCCTCCCAGTCCGAGCGTACGAACGTCCAACGTCCGCAGCAGCGTGCGATGGCCGCCGATTCGGGCCGGGCGCATTTGCGGGCGCCCCGCGCGAATTGCCGAGCAATCCGAACTGGTGCCACCGACTTCCACGAACAAGCCGTCGCTGAGGTTCTCGTAGAGCAGCGCCCCGGCCACGCCGGCCGCCGGTCCCGAAAGCAGCGTGAGGATTGGGCGGCGTTCGATCTCGCGCACGTCCATCACCCCGCCGTCGCTGCGCATGATCATCAGCGGCGCCGGAATCGCGGCTCGTTCGACGGCAGCGGCCGTCATCCGCGACGTGCGGATCATCTTGGGCAGCATCGCCGCGTTGAGCGCGGCCGTCCGAGTGCGCGCGCGCAGGCCATACGTCGAACTCACGTCGTGACCGCTGGTTGCGTCGACGCCGCGCTCACGGGCATATTCCGCGGCAAACGTTTCGGCCGCCGGACGATCCACACCGAACGCTTCGCTGGCGGCGATCGCGCGCGCTCCCGATGCGACCAGCGCGTCGACCGCGCGGCCGATCGCCGCTTCGTCACCCGCTCGCGCGAACCGAAACTCCGGAGCGAACGTCCTTCCCGGTGCGAGCGCGACCGGTCCGAAACGCAAACGTCCCCGCGCGAACCACTCCGATCCGCGCACCAAACCGACGACGCCCACCGGCGCGACGTCGCCCTCCAGCAACGCGTTGGTCGCCTGCGTCGTCGAGTGCGCGATGAAGGCCACGTCCGCGGGCGACAGCGCCGAATCGCCCAGCAATCGTTCGATCCCCGTTACGATTCCGGCAGCGACGCCGTCGGCTGCGTCGTGCGAGGTCGGAACCTTCACCCGCGCGATCAGTTCGCGCGTCGCCGCGTCGATCGCAACCACGTCGGTAAACGTTCCCCCGACGTCGATCCCAAGGCGCAGATGCGCCGCGTTCTTGCGGCCGCTCACGCGAAGTCGGCGGTCAAAACGAAGGTCATCGTGGCGAGGTCGACCGCACCGTCGCGCTGGTGACGCTCGAAGGCGGCGGTCAGGTCGCGCTGCAAGGCGAGCCATTCGGGGCCTGCGTCGGGCAAATACGAAGACGAGGCGGCGCGTCCCAGCACGCCGTCGCGATCGAGCGTCTGCCGCGACGGAAAGGCCGCCCGAACGACCGGCGCGTGCCTAAAAGCAGCGAACGCGGTCAGCGCGGCGGCGCGCAGGGCCTCGGTGTCGTCGCGCGCGTACGCGCGCACGACGTCGCCATAGCTTTTCGTAAAGGCGTCGCGTTCATCGCGTTCGTACTGCAGCACGGCTACCCGGCGGCGGGCGACGCGGGCGAACTCGTCCATCGCGGCGGGCGTGGCAAACCAATGGAAGGCTTGGCATGCCGCCAGTAGATCGATGCTTGCATCGGGCAGCCCCATACGCTCGGCCGTGCCGTCGCGCCATTGAACGAGCGGATGGTCTTGCGCCGCGGCCCGCATGCCGGCATTGGGTTCGACCGCGACGACCCGCGCGCCGCGGCCGGCGAACAGCCGCGCCGAAATTCCCGTGCCGGCACCGACGTCGGCGACGGTGAGGCTCCGTGGATCCCCCAAGCCCTCCAACGCGGCATCGATCGCTTGGGCGGGGTATTCCGGCCGATACACGGCGTAGGCGCGCGCCCGGCTGCCGAATCGCTCGGTCGAATGGTGCTCGTCGCTCACGACACCGGTTGCCCCGCGTTCGTCATCGAAAATGGTTCGCCCAGGAGGATGTCGAGCAGCTTTCCGCCGCGTTCGATCTCGAATGCGTGGGGCTTGCCGTCGTAGGCGCGCTGCTGCGTTTGGTAGGTGCCGTACTCCCACCAAAACTTTCCGTCGAGCTTGTCCACCACGTCGCCCGATCGCAGTCCAGCGGCATACGCCGGTCCGCCGGCCCGCGCGTAAACGCGCATGTTTCCGTCGACGGTCTTGAACATAGCGTAGAAATAGGCCGGCCGGTCTGCGGGCGCGACGGCCGCGCCCAACCCGAAAAGATTGGCGCTGTGAGCCGGATCGGTCTTCGTCCAACCGCGCAGCCGCGCGACGTCGGCGAGCGCGTGCGCCCGCGCGTCGGCGGCGCCTGGCGTACCGGTGACGGCATGATCGTGCCACTCGTCGACGATCCAGCCGCCGCAGTCTTCGAGCCGCACGCCGACGTCGAAGTCGGTCCCCTCGAGCAAAGCAAAACTCGAGGTCGTCACGTACGCATAGGCGGCATAAGGTTTGTTCGTGCAGTCGCGCAGATTCGGATCGTCGTCCGACGCAAATGCGCGCCATCCGCTCTCGTCGAGTGCGGCGATGACGGCGCCCACCGCTGCCGGGGCGAGCGGCGTCCCATCGCCGCCGACCGCAATTCGCCCGCGCGCGCTTGCCGGCGCGAAAAATCCGAGCGGTGTTCCCGCGTCGGCGCGCGCCGCCGGAAGCGCGGCAGCGAAGGCTCGTACGCCGAAGAGTGCCGGCGACGCGAGCGTGACCGCAACCGTCGCCGCGACCGCCACCCCAACCTGAAACGGCAGCGTCCGCTTCGTGATCGTGACGATTGGAACGCCGGTGAAGTTCGCCACCCACACGTTGGCCGTGTTGGTCGGGTCGCAGACGTTTTGCACTTGCACGACCGCCATGATCGCGGCAACCAGGACCAGCGGAGGAACCGCGCCCGACGCGAGCAGCACCGTGAAAATCGCGATCCCGACGCCGAACGGGTTGAGCGGTCCGCGGTACAGCACGAGCGGGCTGGCGAAGCCAAACACCGCGACGTACGCGATTGGATTATGGATCCAGCCGCCCGCGGCCAGCGGCGCGAGCGCGGCGGCGAACTGCGGCGCCTTCGTTGCCGTGAGCAGCATTCCAATGCCCATGAAGAGCAAGACGGCCGGCGCCACGTCTTCGACGCCGCGAATCGCCGCCGCCATCAGCGTCTGTACCGCGACTCGCGGCCGCGTCACCACAACCCCGAAAATCGCGGCCACAGCGAAGGCGGGTGCGGCCTCGACGTGCAGCGCGTAGTACAGCCCGAGCGGCAGCAGCGGCGTGAGCAGGGCGATGGCCGGCACGCGCGGCGGCTTCGGATCCGCTTCCGCCTTGACGGCCCAAGCCGCGTAGCCGCGCTCGCGGCGGAACGCCACCACGGCGTACAGGACCAGCGCCAGCGCATCGACGATCGCGAGGACGATCGCATACGGAACCAGCCCCTCTTGCGCGACGCCGAAATACTTCGTGTAGAACGTCCAGTTCGTGATGTTGAAAATGAAACCGAGCGCGAACGACATTAGGAACAGCGTGGCGGCAATCGTGCGCGGAATCCCGGTCGTCATCATGATCGGCAGCACGATCGATCCAACCATGATGATCGCGCCCAAACCGGACAGCGACGTGAACAGCAGCGCGACGATCGCGCACAGTCCCATCGCCAGCGCAAACGGCCGGTCCCCGCCGTATTCGGCCGCCAAATTCACCAGCGCGCGAGCGATGCCGGTATCGAGGGTGACGCGCCCGAGCAACGCGCCGAAGACGACCGCGACGTACACCGGAGCGAGCGCCGCCGCTCCGCTTGCGACGATCGTCCCCACGCCTCCGAGGCCGACTCCGGCCGCCAGGGCCATCGCGACGGCCATCAGCGGCACGGCCACGATCGCCGGTAGCCGGCGCAAGTACATCAGCACCGCGAAGACGACGAAAACGGCGAGAACCAGGATCGCGCTCACGGGGCGATCGCGTCGCTAAACGAGGGCAGCGATTTGCTGCGTACGAAGCTGTCGTAAGTAACGCGGTAGAAGTCGTCCGCATAACGGATCGCCCGTCCGGCGGCGAGGTGATACCGCTCGAGGTTGGCGGCTAAGTGGCCGTCGCGGCTTTCGTGGCGCCACGCACGCGCGTACAACGGCGCGAGGTCTTCGTAGGCGTCGCGCAGTTCCCACATCCAGTAGCGGCACCAGTAGAGATCGCGCAAGGTTGGCCCGTTGGCCTCGTTGACGTGCGCCAGCGCGTCGGCATACATGCTACGGACCTCGGCGGAGATCTGAAATTTACGGGCCAGCGCGTCGTAGCGGCGCGCCGCTAGAAACATTGCGAAGGCCGCGCCGGCGTGCAGGGGCGGGTGTGCGAAGTACAGGTGGCGCTCCACGGCTTCGGCGTTCAAGCGAACCTGGCGCAGGTCGACGCGAGCCATTCGGGCTTCCGCCGGCGCGTCGAAGGCATCGGTCCAAAACAGCGCCTCGGTGCGATCGTACGGTGCGGCCTCGAGGGCGCGCAGGTCGGCCGCAAGCTTCGCAACGTCGTCGCCGTAGCGCGAATCGTCGACGCCGAAAAACGCGCTCGGAAAGTCGGCCGCGAAGGTTTCGGGCGCCGGATCGCCGCTCTCCCAAGCCGCCGCAGCCGCGTAGAGCACCGGATACCAGGTCGACTCGTAGAGCGTTTCGCCGCTGTCGTGCCAGACCGTCTCGAACGCTCCGAGGACGTGCTGCCGCTTGCCCGCGGCGATGAACTTACCCTCGTTGGCCAGCGCGATGTCGATCGCCGGAAAGATCTCGTCCCAATTGCTCGCGCCCGGTGCGACCATCTGATCGAAGCCGCCGCTCGCGACGACTCGGATGTACGAATCGAACGGTTCGTCGGCACCGTAATGGTAGTTCACCACGACCGCCTCGCGCGGGAGCAGCGGCATGATCGCGGGGTCCTTTTCGATCGCATCGTCCCACACCATCAAGCGCGCTCCGGACGGCGCGATCAGACGATTCATCGCCACGACGTGATCGGCGAACGCGCGCGCGAGTCCGCGCTGTGCGACGTACGCTTGGGTTTGCCCGAGTCCCAAGGTCGCGGTTTCGTCCGAACCGATGTGAAAGAACGGCGGGTGCCCGACGGCCGCCAGTTCTTGGGAGATCAAGCGGCTCAGGTAGGCATCGGTCAGCGGCACGTTCGGCGAGAGGAGAAAGCCGTGCGGCAGTTCCGCGGCCGGCGCGTACTGTTCCACCCGCAGCGTCCCGTGCATGTGCGCGAAGGTTTGCTGCTCGGGAATCAGCGCGACGTGAAAGCGCGCGGCGTACGCCGCCAGCGCGCGCAACTGCTCGGGCGTGATACCGTCGAGCGGCGCCGGCAACGGATCGGTCGGACTAACGAAGACGTGCTCCATGTACGGCGAGTAGCCGTTGAATTTGAACGCGGCGATCGTGCGGATACGCGTTTCGAAATACCGCATGGTTGGAAGCGGTCCGCGCGAAACGTCGTCGGACAGAATGCGCCAGCGCAACGCGGGCCGGTCTTCCACGCGCACGCACGGCACCGACCAACTGCTTCCGGCTTCGCGCGCCGGCAGCTGCGCGAGGGTCATCGCACCATAAAACGCACCGGCCGCATCGGCGCTCTCGATCAGCGCGCGTCCGTTGTCGACCGTCAGGCGATAGGCCTGCGCGCCGAGAGCCGGATCGCGGCGCGTCACGATCGCCGGCCGGCGGGTCCCGGCGACCCGCAGCGTACCGATTCCGAGCGCTCCCCAGCGCTCGTCGAGTTCGGCACGCGCGGCCGGATCGAAATCGGGCCCGACCGTGCGTAACGCGCTCGCGGGCACCGAGCAGGGCAGCACTGCGACGTGCGCCGGACGCGGAATCAGGTGCAGGCGCGCCGATGCAGCGGACGCTCCGCCCGGCATCGCGAGCGCCGTTACGGCGACGACGACGCACGCGGCTGTAGCCTTCACCGTCTGCGCGTTAGTCGTTGCGCGACGGCGTTCCCGCCAGGTGCCGGGGACGGGGTCGCGTAAGGTTCGCCCGTATGAACAGCCGTTACGCTCTTGCCGTTGCGGCCACGGCCGCAATCGCCCTAGGCGCCGCTTCGGCGGCATACGCCGACGACAAGCAGTTGCAAAGCCAGAAGGGCACCGTGTCGTACCAGGTGCCCAACGGAAAGCCGGTGCCGCTGGGCGTCAATGCGTCGATCGGCCTAGCCGACCGCGACGTTGCGATCACGGGCGGCTCTTCGCTCGCGCAGATCTTGCTGCCCGACAGTTCCGGCGTGCTCGTCGGCTCGGACACCAAGGTGCAGCTTGCGTTCTTTAACCAGGCGCAGATCGCCACGGCCAACTTCGTATTGTACAACGGGCGCGTTCGCTTCGCCGTCCGGCACCCCCACGGCGCAAAAGCCAACTACACGTTCAAGACGGCAACCGCGAGCGTCGGCGTGCGGGGCACGCAGGGCGACATCGAATATGCGCCCGACGGCTCGTTGCTCGTCAACGTCTACGAGCTTTGCGATCCGAACGCACCCGTCGAAGTGACGACCAAGGGCGGCAAGAGCTACGCCGTGGCGGCCGGACAATCGTTCGCAGCTCAGATCGTCAACGGCGTCATTCGCACGCAACTCGGAAAGCTCACCAACGCGCTCATCGGTCAGTTTTCACCAGACTTCGGCGTGCCCACCAGTTGGGACGAGGCCAAGGGCGAAGTCGTCGGTTACGGAACGAGCGCCCTCAACAATGCGACCGGCGGATACGGCGGCGAGGCCGCTTCGGCGATCAACTCAATTTTCGCCAAGAAGTCGACGCCGAAACCGGCCGCAACTCCGGCGACCTGCAGCTAGCGTCGAGCTAGCCCGCCGGCGCGCCGTCCATCGCCGCATCGCGCGCGTCGAGCGTCGCGACGATTTCGTCGAGGAAGGCGGATAGATTTGACGCATCGATCGTGGCTGCGCGGTCGGCCAACTCGATCACGCGCGCATCCGCGGCGGCCACCGAATCAAAGTTGGTGCGGGTTCGCGCGCCGTCTTCGTACGCACGGTATACCTCTTGATTCACGAAACCGGTGCGCATCAGCAAATCGCCGATGCGCTGATTCTGCGCGTCGGCCAGCGGCTGCAGTCGAACCTGAACGTCGGAGAGCGCCTCGCCGAGGTACGACCGCACCAACTCGTCGGATCGCTCGCGGCTGAGATCGTCGGCGTACCCTGGAAAGCCGGCAATTTTGGCATTCAAAAGTTCTAACGGCTGCATGCCGGGCGGCTTACGACGCGTCTACCGGGGAGGCCTTGGCGGTCCCAGTGCCGCTACGATTCGGGGGAGTTCCTCGGCCGCCGGCGCGCGCAACGTGCAGTCGACGCGACCGCTGATTGCCGTATCTTCGGGATTGATCTCGGCCACGTAGGCAGAGCGGCCGTAATGCGTCGCCAATGCGGCCGCCGGATACACGACGGCGCTCGTTCCGACCACTAAGATGACTTCGGCTCGAGAAGCCGCTTCTTGCGCCCGATGCCAGACATCTTGCGGCAGCGGTTCGCCGAACCAGACGATGTCGGGCCGCAATTGGCCGCCGCATGCGTGATCGATTTCGTCGAGCGGCAGACCGTCGTCGCCGAGCGATCGCCGGGCGTCGCAGCGCGTGCAGCGGGCCGAGCGTAAATTTCCATGCAGTTCGAGAACGTCCGTCGAACCGGCCCGCAAATGCAACGAGTCGACGTTCTGAGTCGCCAGCGTGAAGCCGGCGCAGCGCGCCTGCAGGTCGGCCAGTGCGACGTGCCCGGCGTTGGGCTGGGCACGCCGGTGAGCCGCGATTCGCTGGTTGTACCACGTCCAAACCAAGTGCGGATCGCGGGCAAGTCCGGCCGGCGAGGCGAGTTCTTCGACTCGGTGGTTACGCCAAAGGCCGCCGACGCCGCGGAAGGTCGGCAACCCGCTTTCCGCCGAGATCCCCGAACCGCTCAGCGCCAGTACGGACCGGGCTTCGCGCAAGCGCGCGACGAGATCGTCAAACACCCGAGCGTCTTCGCCGTGCTGCCTCGGCAAATCCGCCGAGCCTCCGCGGCCGTTGCGTAAGTGGCCGGGAGCCGGTTCCTAGGGCACCGCCCGGCCGAAGCGAAGCCTATGGAGGTGACCGAAGACTCCGACGTGTTGATGGCACGCGTGCGCGAGCGAGATCCGGATGCGTTCGAATCGCTCTACGACCGGCACCACCGCCTCGTGTACGGGGTCGCGCTGCGCATGCTCGGCGAAGGGGCTGCTGCGGAGGACGTGACGCAAACCGTCTTTCTCAAGGTGTGGAACTCTCCGGCACTCTATCGCGGCGGAAACTTCGGAGCCTGGATCGTTCGGATTACGCGCAATCGCGCGCTCGACGTGCTCCGCGGCCGGACGGCGCGCAACGAAATCGAGTTTCCCGAAACGTTGCCCGAAGGCGAGCCCATCGAAGATGCGGCCTTCGCGCACCTGGACGCGGAACGCGTACGGCGAGCTTTGGCGGCGCTGCCGGCCGAACAGCGCGAACCGATCGAACTCGGATTCTTTGGCGGGATTACGCACGAGGAAATTGCGCGGCGCTGCGGCATTCCGCTGGGCACGATCAAAACGCGAATTCGCGCGGGGCTGCAGAAGCTGCGCGCGGCGCTCGACGGGGCGGTGACGGTATGAACCCGCGGCAAGAGCCCCCGCACGAGATGCTCGACGACGTCGCGGTGTACGCCCTCGGCACGCTGCCGCCGGCCGACGCCGGCCGCGTCCGCGCGCATATCGCCACGTGTGCGATCTGCTCCGCCGAGTACGCCCGGCTCAAGCCGGCGGCCAGCGCGATCGGACTTTCCGCCGAGACGACGGGGGACGCCAGCGTGTGTCCGAGCGCGCTGCTCAAGCCACGCATCATGGCAAAGATCCGCGCCGAGGGCCCGCCCGGTGCGCGGACGCCGGCGGCCGCCCCCGGACGTCACCTCGCGTGGCCGGCGTATTTGGTTGCGGCAGCCTGCCTGGCCATCGCGATCCTGACGTCGGTCTGGAACGTGGCGCTCACCGGACAACTTCGCCAGGTTCAGCAAGAGGTCGCGCGCACCACGCAGCGTTCGCGTTCGCTCGCGCAGACGCTCGCGGAGGAGCGAACGACCGTCTCCGATCTGCTGGCGACCGATGCCAAACACTACGTGCAAGGAAATGGCGAAGTCGTTACTCGCGGAAGCCGGCTGTACGTCACCATGCACGACCTGCCGGAACCGCCCCGCGGCCGCGTCTACCAGGTTTGGACGCTGCCCAAGGGTTCGAAATCGATGGTTCCATCGTCGACGTTCGTTCCCGACGCGCACGGCGTCGCGGTCGTGGCGCTGAGCTCGGACGCGCGCGCTACCGCGGTCGTCGCGGTCAGCGTCGAGCCGGACGGCGGAAGCAAACGCCCGACGACCAAGCCCATTCTCGTCGTTCCGCTCACGTAACAATGCGCGTCGAGCGCATCTCGCCGGCGTCCGAACACGCCGCGCTCGAATATCTGGCGCGGGCGCCGTACGATAACGTCCTCATCAGCTACTTGGTGTTGTTCGACCGCTCGCCGGCAACGCGCAACCTGATCTTCGTCGCCAGCGACGACGATCGGATTTGCGGCGTCGCGTACTTCGGGCGGCAACTCGTGTTGGCGTCCGGCGAAGCGCCGCTCGAAGCGTTCGCCCGCCGCGTCCGGCGCCACGGCGGCGAGCGGACGATCGCCGGACCGCGCGCGACCGTCAAGCTCTTTTGGGACCTCATCCGGGACCGGCACGCGCCGCCGCGACTCGTTCGCGAGCGGCAGCTCGTCATGGTCGTCGACCGCGCCCGCCTGCGCCCGTACGAGGAACGCGCGGGCGTACGGAGGGCCCGGTTCGACGAATGGCCGGCCGTGACGGAAAGCTCCGCCAAGATGATCGAAGGCGAACTCGCCTACGATCCGCGCCGCGGTTCGCCCGACTTCGCGGCCAACGTTCGTGCGATGATCGAACGCGACCGCTGGTGGGTCGGCGAAGCCGACGGCCGGCTCTGCTTCTTCTGCAGCATCGGTCCGTGGTGCCGGCAAACGGCGCAACTGCAGGGCGTCTGGACGCCGCCGGAGCTGCGCGGCCGAGGATGGGCGACCGCCTCGCTGGCCGCCATCTGCGACGAACTCCTGGCGATCTCGCCGACGCTTTCGCTGCATGTCAACGATTTCAACGCCGACGCGATTGCGCTATACCGGCGGATCGGCTTCGAACACGTCTCCGACTACCAAACCATCCTCTTTTAAGGGTCTTCGTTGCGCCGGCTCGTCGTCGCCGCGCGCCTCGTTTACCATAGTAAACGTCGACTTGCGGCTTCTCGATCCGGCGGAACGCAGCCCCTTAAAAGCGCGTAGGCTAAAGCTACTTGACTTCTAGAGTTTGTGTTCGATGTTTTCGACGCCGCTTTGGACGGCGGACTCGCCGCGCCGCAGCAGACCGATAATCCAGACGATCGTCGCATAGACGCCGATCAGCGCAAACACGAAGACGATGACGAAGATCCACGCCGCCGTGGCGGCAATGTGAACGAGCGACTGTTCCATCGCTAGGTTTTGGCTGCACCCTATCCCCGACCCTGGCGGATGGGCTCGCGCAACGGCGAAATGCGCGTGCGATGGAGCGAATTGGAAAAGCGGCGGGTCACTGGATCGTCGCGGCGACCGTGCTGGGATCGAGCCTGGTCTTCATCGACGGCACGGTCGTCTCGATCGCGTTGCCAGTGATTCAACGGGCCTTCGGGGCCAGTACCTTCGACGCACAGTGGGTGATCGAAGGCTATACGCTCGTACTCGGCGCGCTGATGCTGCTCTGCGGCGCGCTCGGCGACCGTTACGGCCGCAAGCGGATCTTCGTCATCGGCGTCGTCATCTTCGGGATCGGTTCGATTTTGTGCGGTCTCGCTCCAACGATGCCGGCACTCATCGCCGCCCGCGTGTTCCAGGGCGTCGGCGGTACGATGCTGGCGCCGGCGAGCCTCGCATTGCTTGGCGCGTCCTTCCAAGGCGCGGATCGCGGCCGGGCAATCGGCACCTGGTCGGGCTTGACCGCCGTCGCCGGCGCGATCGGCCCGGTCGTCGGCGGCGCGATCGTCGACCATTTCGGATGGCGTTGGATTTTCTTCATCAACATTCCCATCGCCGTATCGGTGATCGCGATCGCGATGCGCCACATGCGCGAGAGCCGCGACGAATCCGCGAGCGGTGCGCTCGACATCGTCGGTTCGCTGCTGATTACCGCGGCGCTCGGAGGGATCGTTTACGCGTTCGTCGTCAGCGGCGTGGACGGCTGGACGACGCGCGCGATCGGATCGCTTGCCGGCGCGCTCGTCCTGCTAGGCGCTTTCGTGGCCGTAGAGCGGCGAATCCCAAATCCGATTCTTCCGTTCGGGCTCTTCAAGAGCCGCGCGTTTACCGGAATCAACGTCATGACGTTCCTGCTTTACGGTGCGCTCGCCGGGATGTTCTTCTTTTTGCCGTTCGTGATGATTCTGGTCGACGGCTACAGCGCGACCGTCGCCGGGTTTGCCTTGCTGCCGTTCCTGGCATTGATCGTCGGCTTGTCACGCTATTCGGGCGCGTTGGTCTACCGAGAGGGCCGCCGCGCAATGCTGGTCGCCGGCCCGACCGTCGCGGCCGTCGGATTTGCAGCGTTTGCGACACTGCCCGACCTTCACTATTGGAGCGGCGTGTTTCCTAGCGTCATTCTCGTCGGGATCGGCATGGGCTTTACCGTCGCGCCGCTCACGACGACGCTCATCGACTCGGTCGACGAACATCACGTCGGGCTGGCTTCGGGTATTAACAATGCCGTTTCGCGGGTGGCGGGCCTGCTGGCGATCGCCGTACTCGGCGCCATCATCGCCGCGGCTTTCGGGGCCCGTCTCGAGGGTCACATGACCGCCGCGGCACTTTCGCCGGCGCAGCGCCACGAGGTCGACGCGCAGCGCAGTGAGATGGCCGCCGCACGCTTCCACGACCGGCTCGAGAAACGGGTCGTCGACGCCGCTTACCTCGACGGTTTTCGGGTCGTCGCCGCCGTCTGCGCGCTACTGGCGGCGGGCTCCGCCATCGCGGCCGCCGCGACCCTCGGGCAGGTCAGCGCCAAACGCCCGTGATCGCCGCAGCGGCACACTCGCGATCGATACAAGGCAGGCCGAAGATTGCTTCGATCGTCCGCAGCACCGAATAATGATCGACGCGCTGCGCGGACTCGATGCCGGGGCGAACCGAAGGCCCGATCAGCAGCGTCGGAATCCGATTCGTGCCGTCGGAATCAGGTTCGGCTTCGTCCCAGGTGAGGATCAAGAGACCGTTATGGCGGGCGTTCCAGCGCAGCATCTCGGGAACGTGCTGCGCCAGCCACGCGTCCCCCATCCGCGTCGAGCAGTCGTGCATGTCGTGGCAGAGATTCGGCACGATCCAGGCGACGGTTGGGACGACTGTGGGGAACCCGCGATACACGCGATTGCTCGCCGGAGTTACGTTATCGAAGTCGACCCACGGGTCGTGCTTGCGCGCGTAGCCCGCGCCCCAGCATTTTCGATAACCGTCCGCCGGCATGGATTCGGCGTAGCCGCCAAACGACTTTCCGGCAGCGACGAGTTCGGAGGCGAGATTCGCCGCCGCATACGAAACCGGGCAGCGGTCGCTCGTCAAACCCTGCGTCGAGCCGGAGAAGAGCGCGAGATAGTTCGGTTCGCTGGGATGCGCGACCGCATGACTATTGGTTAAGAGCGCGCCGAGCGGCCGCAACGTGCCGTTGAAGTACGGAGCTTGCGGATCGGAAACGAGACCGGCATAGTTTCGATTCTCCATCACGACGATCGTGACGTGCGAGACGGGCGGCACGGCCGGCATCGCCGGCGTGGCCGTGAGTGCGAGTGCGCCCGCGAAGATCAGTGCGGCGTTCACTTAATGGTCAGCGGGCGATAGGCGATCCGATGCGGAGCGGCCGCTTCCTCTCCCAATCTCGCTTTCTTGTCGGCTTCGTACTCGCGATAGTTGCCCTCGAAAAACGCGACCCGAGAATCGCCTTCGAACGCCAGAATGTGGGTTGCGATCCGGTCGAGGAACCAGCGATCGTGGCTCACTACCATTACGGTTCCGGCAAACTCGCTCAGCGCGTCTTCCAGCGCGCGCAAGGTTTCGACGTCGAGATCGTTGGACGGCTCGTCGAGCAGGAGCACGTTCGCCCCCGCCAGCAGCGTTTTCGCGAGGTGGAGACGCCCGCGCTCGCCGCCCGAAAGCGCGCCCACGATTTTCTGCTGGTCGCCGCCCTTGAAGTTGAAGCGTCCCAAGTACGCGCGCGAAGGCATTTGGAACTTTCCGACGGTGACCAAATCCAGGCCGCCGCTGACGTCGTCGAAGACCGTTTTCGTATCGTCGAGCGATTCGCGCGTCTGCTCGACGATGCCCAGTTTGACGCTCGGACCGATCCGAATTTCGCCGGCATCGGGCCGCTCTCGCCCCGCAATCATCCGAAAGAGTGTCGTTTTTCCGGCGCCGTTCGGCCCGATGATTCCGACGATCGCCCCCGCCGGCACGACGAAGCTGACGTCCTCCATCAGCAACCGGTCACCGTACGCCTTCCCGACCCCCGCGAACTCGATCACGCGATCGCCGAGCCGCTCGGCTACCGGGATGAAGATTTCTTGCGTCTCGTTGCGCCGTTGATACTCGTAACTCGACAGCTCCTCGAAACGCGCGATCCGGCTCTTGTTTTTGGAGCCGCGCCCCTTGACGCCGGCGCGCACCCACTCGAGTTCGCGCTTGAGCGCTTTCCGGCGCGCCGACTCCGCCGTTTCTTCGGCCGCCAGCCGATCTTGCTTTTGCTCGAGCCAGGAGCTGTAGTTTCCCTTCCAGGGTATTCCCTGCCCGCGGTCGAGTTCGAGAATCCACTCGGCGGCATTGTCGAGGAAGTAGCGGTCGTGGGTCACCGCGACGACCGTCCCCGGAAAACGCGCGAGGAACTGCTCGAGCCATTCGACGCTTTCCGCATCGAGATGATTGGTCGGCTCGTCGAGCAGCAGCATGTCCGGTTTGGACAGCAGCAGCCGGCACAGCGCGACGCGCCGTCTCTCGCCGCCCGAAAGCGTCGCGATTTTCGCCTCCCACGGCGGCAGCCGCAACGCGTCGGCCGCAACCTCGAGTTGCCGTTCGATGTCGTCGGCGCCCTGCGCGAACAAGACCGCCTCGAGTTTCGCCTGTTCGTCGGCGAGCGCGTCGAAATCGGCTTCCGGTTCGCCATAGGCGGCGAATACTTCGTCGAGTCGCTTGCGCGCGCGCAAGATCTCTGAGAGACCCTCTTCGACCGTCTCCCGCACCGTTTTTTCGGCGTCGAGTTTGGGCTCTTGCTCGAGATAGCCGATCGTGATGTTCGGCATCGCTTTGGCCTCGCCGTCGATCTCGGTGTCCAAACCCGCCATGATCCGCAGCACGGTCGACTTGCCGGCGCCGTTGAGCCCGAGAATGCCGATTTTCGCTCCCGGGAAGAAGCTCAACGAGATGTCCTTGAGGATCTGGCGCTTCGGCGGAACGACCTTTCCGACGCGGTACATCGTATACACGAACGACATTGCGGCGATGCACGTTCTCCCCGAACGCGGCGCCGCTCCTCTCGGGTTCTGGTATAATCGTCCTCGTGACCAGCGAGCTTCGGGATCACCCGGCCAACGAGGACGAGGCCGATCGGCACGAACGCCACCGCCGGGTTCCGACCGCGGTGGCAATCGCAGCGGCCGTCCTGGTCGTCGGCGCGCTCGCGTTCCTCAGCGTTTCCGGAATGGGGCGCTAACGCGGGATGGACGCGGCCGCTCAGTACGCGCTCGCGTACGCCCTCACGACGACCGCCGGCGTACGTGCGATGCTTGCACTGACCGCCGTCGCGGTCGCCACACACTTTCACGTGATTCACCCGCCCGCAACGTTCGGCTGGCTTGGGTCCGCACCGGCAATGTGGATTCTCGGCGCGTTGGCGATCGTCGAAATGCTGGCCGACAAAGTACCGCTGCTCGATCACGTTTTGCACTTCTTACAGATCGCCGTCAAACCGGCGGCGGGAGCGATTCTCGTGGGCGGATCGGTGCACGCGCAGTCGCACGACCTGCTGATCACGCTCATGATCCTGGGAGCGCTCAACGCGCTCGGCATTCACGCCGCAATCGCTTCGCTGCGCGGCGCTTCGACGATCGCGACCGGCGGGATTGCCAACCCCGCCGTGAGCACGGCCGAGGACGCCGGCTCGATCGGTTCGCTGGTACTCGGGTTCGCCGCGCCCTTCGTCGCTGCGGCACTCGCGGTCGCCTTTACGCTGGGTCTGGGATTCCTCGCACTAGCAGCCTTTCGCCGCGTTCGCGCCGCCGCGGGCTGATTCGGCCGGAGGTCGGACCCGGGCCGTCGAAGGGGGCGCTCCCACGCTTCATCCTCACCTATTGAAAGGAGTACGTTCGGAGATGCACTTTCTCGGACGGCTTTCTCTTGGACTCACGCTTTCGGCGGCAGTCGCAGGCATTTCGACGCTTCCAGCGGCGGCGGCAGCCGCCCCGGTGGCCGTCAAGCAGTGCTTCATTTCGTCGCCCAAACCGCTGAGCAAAACTGCCGGCGGCACGCAGATCGACTACATCATCTACGGCAAAAAGAAGGCTTCGGCGATCACGTTTGCGGTAGGCTATCGCAACGCGGCGCAACATTTTCTCCGCACCGTCACCGATTACGGAACGTTTTCGCCGGGCGTAGAAATCCAGCACCACTTCGACCTTTACAACGACGTCACGTATGCCGGCAAACAAGTTCAGTCGTGCGTACCGGTCAAAGTGAAGTGGTCGGATACCACCCTTTGGATCGCACCCGCGTCGCACTAAATCAACGACCGCGTCGATCGTTAAGACGAGCTCCGGACGGCGTCCGGGGCTCGTTTTTACGATTCGAGCGCGCGAGCGCGACGGCGGCCTAAGAAGTATACGAGGATCCCGCTGCCCGACATCAACGCGGTGAGAAATAGAACCTTCACCACCGAAAGCGTCTTGTTCGGATCGTCGTCGGCCGGAAAGACGGCGAGCACGGCCGCGGTCACCGTCGTCGCCAATCCGATCAACGCCACCACGGTAATCATCGCGCGGCCGCCCGGCACGCGCAACTCGGAGGCGTTGGCCGGTTCGGTGTAGAGTTTGATCGCCGACGCGAACAGAACCATGAACGGAATCATCGTGATGACGACGGTCGACCCCACCAGAATTTCGTAGGCACCCTGCACGCTGCTCCCGCCCTGTCCCAAGAAAATGAAGATCACGGCAATGCCGGACTGCGTGAGCAGAGCCGCCACGGGCGATCCCCAACGGGGGTGCATCCAGCCGAAGATCGGCGGCAAATAGCGATCGAGGCCGGCCACGAACGGAATCCGCGCGACCGCACCCAGCCACGCTCCGCAACTCCCCAAGCAGCTGACCGCGACGAGGACCGCCGCGATCGGCGTCAGCACGTTCCAGCCCAAACGTGCGGCGATTTGCGCGATCGCTTGCATCACGCCCGACGACGCGTTCACGGCGTGCGACGGCAAGATGGCGAGCACCGCGATGGTTCCGAGAATGTAGATCACGCCGATCGCCGGCGCCGCGATCGCCAACCCGTACGGAATCGAGCGGCGCGGATTGCGGATTTCGCCGCCGACGAACGAAATGGCCTCGGGCCCGGTCCACGCAAACGCGATGACCGACCAGAAGATGACCTCTTTGAGTTGGAAACCGGGACGGATCGTCTGGGGCGTGATCGGCATCGCGGGACCGAACTTCCACCACGCGAGAATGCCGAGCCCGATCAGGATCAAGGTCGCCGTCCAGCGCGTCACCGCACCCACGTTGTTCAGCCATTTGCCGACGTCGAGTCCGAGAATGTTGACGACCGTCGCGAGCGTCAGGCCGAAAACGGCGACCCCGATGAAGTACCACGGAGATAGCGCGAGCGCGCCGCCGCCGTTTCCGCCGGCGTATAGCGCGTTACCGGCCGCGAAATACAGCAGCGCCGGAAAGTACGGCAGGTTCGACGCCCAGTACGTCCAGCCGGTGAAGAATCCGGCGAACGGGCCGAAAGCCCGTTTGCTCCAAACGTAGAGGCCGCCCTCGTCGGGGTGACGCGATACGAGGTAGACCACGCAGATCGAGAGCGGTGCGAACATCGCCAAGCCGCCGAGAATCCAAATACTGATCGACGACGGACCCGCGGCCGCGGCGGTGGCCACCCACTGAAGATTCGAACCGGCGACGACGAAGAACAGGACCACGTCGGTCAGACCCAGCGTGCGGCGCAGTTCCATGCCGGACCTTGCGGGAACGTGCTGCCGCCCCCCTTTTTGCCGCTCGAAGGTTCGGCGTATCGTTCGGATAAGACTCGGCACGACGTGCCCGCTGCAACCGCCACCGCCGCAACGGTCTTAGCGCAGTCGATCGTGTGGGACAACCACACGTGCATGCCGCTGCGCCCGCACGACGAGACCTTTCTCCCGCAGTTCGACCGGTTGTTTCGCAGCGGCGTCACGGTGGTCGGCGTCAACGTCGGCTTCGGCGAACAGTCGATCGAAGATCACGTTCGAATGCTCGGCCATTTTCGGCGTTGGATTCGCCGCCATCCCGAACGCTACGTCCTGGTCGAAACCGCCGACGACGTGCTGTTGGCCAAAACAACGGCGCGCCTCGGCGTATTTTTCGACATCGAAGGCGCGCGCGCGATCGACGATCAGTTGAGCCTTATCGGCCTGTATTACGATCTGGGCGTACGCTGGATGTTGATCGCGTACAACCGAACGAACCGAGTGGGCGGCGGCTGTCTCGACGAGGACGACGGCGGCCTGACCCCGTTCGGTCGAGACGTCATCGACGAGATGGAGCGCGTCGGGATGGTCCTGTGTTGCTCGCATACGGGCGAGCGCACCGCGCTGGAGGCGATCGCGCACTCCCGCAATCCGGTAATTTTTTCGCACTCCAACCCCCGGGCGCTCTGGGAGCACCCGCGCAACGTTCGCGACCACGTTATCGAGGCGTGCGCCGCAAAAGGCGGCGTCGTCGGAATCAACGGCGTCGGGCAGTTTCTAGGTAAGAACGACACTAGCAGCCGGACGCTGGCGCGCAACGTCGACTACGTCGCCCGCCTGGTCGGCAGCGACCACGTGGCGCTCGGCTTCGACTACGTCTTCGACGAAGGGGAACTGGCCGACTACCTCAAGACGATGCCGGACACGTTCCCTGCGGGGGCGATCGAACCGTGCGATTTCGTCAAACCCGAACAACTCCCCGAAATCGCCGGCGAACTCGTCGCCCTCGGTTACCGCGACGACGATCTCGCGAAAATCCTCGGCGGCAACCTCCTGCGGGTCGCGCGGTCGGTCTGGAAGTAGACGCCGCCTAAGGCCGGCATCCTCCATCGCGCCAACGTTTGAAACGTTCGCACATCTCGCTCGTCCAGCGTTCTCCCGTTCCTGGCGGGGGCATCGTGCCGCCCGTCACCGTTTGATAGATCGCTTCGCCGTGCTTTTCCACGTCGTCGCGGCTGCTCAAGTCGATCCCGTAATCGCGCATATGGTCGACGTCGATTTGCGTGAACATCGGGCGAATGTCGTTTTGAAAAGTCGGTCCATCTGAGTCCATGGCGTTCGATCCCTCCGGTTTAGTGCGGATATTGGGTCAGCGTGGAAAGGCCGCATGTACGATTGCGCCGGCACCGTCGACGATCAGCTGGACGGCAATCGCGGCGACGATGATGCCGACCAGCCGCCCCGTCGCGTCTACTCCGGTCTTACCCAAAAGCTGGGTGAGCCGCTGCGAGCCGCGCATCGCCACGTACGTGATCGCAAAAACGACCGCGGCAATCAGGATGAAGAATGCGTCGGTCAAAACCTGGTTTTCGTGAGCGCGGTTGACTAATGCGACGCTCGCCGTTAGAGCCCCCGGGCCGCTGATGATCGGAATCGCCAGCGGAAAGACCGATGGGTCCGAGGCGGGCGCCCGCGCCTTCTCGGTATCGGCGGTATCGCTGCTGGTTTGCTGCGCGAAGACCATATCGAAGCCGACTTTGAGCAGCAGCAAACCGCCGGCGACTTTGAAGGCGGGCATCGAAATGCCGAGCGCTTTGAGCAGTGCTTCGCCGGCGTATCCGAACGCAATCAGAATCAGGCCGCCGACCAACGCCGCCCGCAGGGCGATCTTGGCCTGATCGGCCGGCGAGCGGCCGGCCGTCAACGTTGCGAAGGCGGCCGCCGCCTCGACGGGATTGACCATCGCGAGCAGGGTTACGAAGCTGTAGAAAACTTCCGACGGTAGCCCGCTCATGGCCGCCGCCGTTCGCCGCAACGTCTCGGGCCTCCGGCTCCTTTAGAGGGCTCGGGACAAGCGGGCGGTATGTCGAGCCAGTTACGGCGGCGTCGCCGACGGGCAAAGAGGATCCAGATGCATTCGAAGTGGCGATGGGCGGCGGCCGCCCTGGTGCTGGTTGCCGGCGTGGCGGCGTGCGCTTTTGCGTTTCGTCAAAGCCTCGCGCAGGCCGGCGTGCGGGCGCTAGCTTCGACCATGGGGCTCACCGTCGCGTTTGGCCGTTTCGAGTTCCACGCAAACCGGCTGTCGGCGGCCGACGTCCGGATCGCGAACGTCCGGGGCGAACCGGTTGCCGCCATCGGACAACTCGGCGTGCGCTACTCCCTCTGGGACCTGCTAACGGGCTCGCGTGCCTACGGGCTGCGCGGATTCGATTTAGAGCGCGCGCGGTTTACCGTCATTCGTCATCCGGACGGAACGTTCAACGTGCCGATTCCGAAGTTCGGAGGAAAGCCGTCGGGCCCGCTGCCCCGCTTCGCCTTCGACGGCCGGCTTCGCGACGTTTCGCTCGACGTCGAGGATCGGGCGCAAGGCGTTCCTTCGGCCCGTCACCTGGCGATTCGCGACGTCGACGGCGATTTCGACGTCGACACCACGGGCCGCTCGCGCTATCGCGTGGGGCTTGCGTACGTCGAAAACGGCCGGCGTTTTCCGGTAACCGGCACCGGCGACGTCGACGTTCCGGGCGGCTTCGGGCTGCAGCGTTGGCGAAGCGCCCAACTGCCGATCGAGCGGATCGTCGACATCGCGCTCAACTCGCCGAGTTTTCACATCGTCGGCGGATCCTTGTACGACGTCGACGCTCGGATCGTCGGATTCGCTGGGCCGGGGGGAACGTTCGGGCAACGCATTAGCGCGACCGCTACGATCGATCGCGCGCGGATCGCCATCGGCGGCTTGACCAAGCCCTTGCGCGACGTGCGCGGAAAAATCGCCGCATACGACGACGGACTGCTGCTGCAAGACGTGGGCGCAACTATTGCCGGGGTGCCGATCCGCTTGGGCGGCGGCGTGTATCACCTCGGCGATCCGGCATTTCGACTAACCGTTTCCGGAAGCGGGAACCTTCGGGATTTGCGCGGCGTGCTCGCCCAAACCGCGGCGTTGCCGCTTGCCGGTCCAAGCCGTCTCGACGTGACCGTCGAAGGCGCGCCGTCGAAGCCGCTCACGCTGATCGCGCTGCACTCGCCGCGCATGACTTATGCCGCCGTCCCAATCGACGAACCGGCGGGTTCGATCGCGTTCGACGGCCAGGAGGTCGACGTCGTCGACGCGCGCGCACGATATGCGGGCATCGGGCTGAACGCGCGCGGGCGGCTCAACCTGCATCCGAAGCGCAACGCGCTGGAGATGGTTGCGTCTGCGGACGCGCCGCCCGACGCGCTGCCGTACGCCGCCGCAATTATTCCCCGAATGCCGGTGCGCGCAACGCTGCTGGCCATCGGCGACCGCCCGAGCACGGCGACGATCCGCGGGACCGTCTATGGCAAAACCCCCTCGGCCACATTGGCGACCGCCTTCGACCTGCGCGCCGACGGCCTCGGAACGATCGGGCCGATTCGGCTCGACGGTCGCAACCAATCGCTCTACGCGATCGCCGCGCTCGATGCCCGGCACCGCGGCGGCAACGCGTATCTGCTCGCCCGCAACGTGCACGTCGACGACCGCACCGTCCGCACGCTGCCGGGGTTTCGCCTCGATACGCCGCCGGCATTTGCGGCGACCGTCGACGCCACGATGGACGCCGAACTGCGCGATGGGCGCCTGCGCAGCAGCGGCATCGCGACGCTGTCCGGCATTCGCACGCAAGCGGCCACGGTATCGCACGCGACCGTTCGCTTCGCGGCGACGCCGCAACGGCCGATCCGCGCCGTAATCTCGGCCGCCGGAATCAGTCCGCTGGGAGCCAATGCCGCCGCCACCCTTTCGTACGACCGCGGAACGCTGCGCGTGCGCGACGCGGCCGCCGCCTCGTACGGCAGTTTCGCGGATGCGCGCGGCAGCGTCACCGGTCTGGCCAATCGCCGTCCGCACTACGACTTCGAGGCCACGGTCCACTCCGCCGACGTTGCCCGGATCGCCAGTCTCCTCGAGCCCAAGAACGCCGTCCCGATCGAAGGAACGCTCGAAGCACGGCTGCGCGTATCGGGGGCCGGTTCTTCGCCGGTCGTCGCGGGCACCGTCAGGCTGCCCGAGGGTGCGGCGAACGGACTGGCATTTCACGCGCTCGCGGCGTCGGTGTCGGGATCGACCAACGCGTTGGCGTTACGCGACGGCCGCATCGCCGTCGGTTCTTCGGCGCTGACGTTTGCCGGAGACGTCGCTTCCCGATCTCAAAGTCTGCGCCTTTCGGCGCCGGAAGTCGATTTGGAAGACTTCAACGACTTCTTCGATCCCGGCGACATGCTCGCCGGAACCGGACGCGTGCAAGCCTCCGTCGCGCTGACGAACCGGCGCGTCGTCGCGACGAGCGGTCAGTTCGAGTTGCGCGACGCGGCGGTCCGCGGCTACCAGATCGGCGCTGCGAACGCCAGCTGGCACGGTCGAGCGCCGCGAATTGAAGCGGCGGTCGCGCTCGCCGGCGCGTCCGGCCGGCTTTCGGCCACGGGAACGGTCGACTTGAACGGCGGCGTCGATATAAGCGGCCGCGCGCGCGACGTCGCGCTCGCGCAGTGGCTACCGGTGACGGGCTTGACCGGCATTCCGGTCACCGGCTTCGCCAACGCCGATGCCACCGTCGCGGGACGCTTCCCGAACCTCACGGCCCGGGTCGACGCGACCGTCGCATCGGCGACCGTCGGACGCGTGCCGATCGAGAAACTCGAAGCCGTCGTCGCGATTCAGCACGGCCGCGGGCGCGTCGAGCGCGCGTCGCTGGTCGTTCCCCACGCGCGCGTCGACGGCAGCGGCGCCTTCGGTCTGCGCGCGGACGACCCGCTCGGTCTGACCTTTGTCGCGCACAGCAAAGACGTGGCCGCGCTCGCCGCGACGCTCTCGGGCCACACGTTCGATGCCGCGGGCGCGCTCGATACGACGCTGCGCGTCGCGGGCACGCGCGCTCATCCGGTGCTCGACGACGATTTCGTCTTGACGGGGATCCGTTACGGACGCTTCACGGTAGCGCGTGCGTCGGGACACGTGCGCGTCGACCAACGATCGGCCGCTTTGAGCGCCGGCGAGATCGACCTCGCCAAAGGACGCCTGCTGGCGCAAGCCGACGTTCCCATTCGGCTGATGCCGTTTGCCGTCGACGAGCGCGGCCGCGCCGTGAGCGGCTCGCTTACCGCCGACGACGTCGAGGCTTCGAATCTCGTCGACCTTCTGCCGAAGGGCACGAAGGTCGACGGCCGGCTGGACGGCCGGGTGACGCTCGCCGGAACGATCGCGTTCCCGCGGCTCGACGGGCAGTTCGATCTCGCCGGGGGTGCCTTTTCAGGTCCGCAGGAAACCGTCCCGATTACCGGCCTCAGCGGACGCGTTGCCTTCGCCGGCGACACCGCCTTCGTGCAAAACCTGCGCGCTCAAGCGGGCGGCGGTACGCTGACCGGCGACGGCCAAGTCGCTATGACGAATCTGCGCGACCTCGGCAGCGTCGCGGCTTCTCTCAATCTCTCGGCGCGCGCGTTACGGCTCGATCTCCCGCAATACGTCAAGGGTCAGTTCGACGGCGACCTCCACCTGGTGCGACAACCGAATTCTCGCGCGATCCTCGGCGGATCCATGGCGCTTTCGAACGCGCGCATTCCACTGACCGCGCTCTACAATCCCAAATCGTCGAGCGCAACCCCAGCCGCGCTTCCCGATCTCGGCTTCAATCTGCAGGTAGCGGCCAATCGCGACGTGCGCGTCGTTAGTCCGAACGTCGACGTCGGCGTCGGCGGCTCGGCGTTGGTCGCCGGCACCCTCGAGGCGCCGACCCTCGCCGGAACCTTCCGGTCGACCGGCGGAACGGTGAGTTTTCTGCGCGACTTTCGGATCCAACGAGCCAGAGCAACCTTCGATCCGGCCAGCGGCGTCGTCCCGATGGTCGACGCGACCGCAACGGCCTACGTGGCCGACCCGAGCACCGACGTGACCCTGCGCGTGACCGGGCCGGCGACGGCGTTGAACGTAGCGTTTAGTTCGGATCCGCCCTACGACCGCGAGCAAATACTCGGCCTGCTCGTCAACGCGCAGGCGTTCGGGGCGGTGCGCGGCGTCGCGACGACCGGCGGCTCGTTTTCGGCGTCGTCGGCCGTTGCCGGACTAGCCGCCGGGCAGCTCAATCAGGTGTTTACCCGCAACCTGCTCGAGCCGTTGTCGCTGGCGCTCGGCGAAAACCTGGGGCTGACGAACCTGCAGATCACCAGCGACGTTCAGGCCGGACTTGGGGTGAGCGCGGCCAAGGCGTTCGGGAAGAATCTGACGTTTATCTTCGCCCAGTCGTTCAACGAAACGCGGCGGACCTCGTGGACGCTCCAGGCGCATCCGAGCATCGGAACGCAGTTGCAGTTGACCGCTTACACGACGCAGTCGGTCAGCGTTTTCGCCTTGTCGCAGCCGCCGGCGCAGTACGCCAACGGCACGAACCTCTCGACGGTTCTGCTCGGAACGGGCACCAACGGCCTCGACTTCAAGTTCAAACGGACGTTCCCGTGAACCGCGCCGCCTGGCTGCTCTTGACCCTGCTGATCGGATGCGCGCCACACGCCGCACCGCAAGCCGAAGCGTCGCGTAACGGTCCGCCGGCCCGCGTCGACGTCGCCAGCGCGCTCGCACGCCACCCATTCGCCGCCGTGCTCGCGCAGTACGGCCGGGATATCGCGACCCTCCGCGCCGCTCGAGGATCGGCCGCGTTCCGCGGTCTGGATTCCCAGTTGACGGGCAGCGCGGCGGACGTCGACCGCGACCTCCAGGATGCGGCCGGGCGGATCGGGCGCCTGCCGCCGGGACCGCCCTCAACCGCATTCGTGCCTTCGGGTGCGCCGGGCGGCCAATTCGGCTTCGACACGATCGCGTCGTTCGAACGTGCGTCGGCACAGCGAGTCGCGCGCGCCCTCGACTTGCGCGCGCAACAACTGCGCGAACGCGAGGCCAACGTCGCCTTCGCCTTCGATCGCGCGCACGCGGGAGAACGACTGGTGCTACGGCTGAAACTGCGCAACTTGCATCTCGATGCCGAGACGCAGCGAGCGTATCGCCGCCGGCTCGACGACCTCGCCTCCCGCGAACGAGCGTTGGTGGACGCGCAGCGTCGTCGCGCCGGGACCGTGCTGAGCCATTACGGTGCGGTGCTTCGCGCGCGCGCCGCTCGCGACGTTGCGGCGCTCGAAGGCGAAGTCGCCGGCCACAACGATGCCGTTCGAACGCTCCCCGCGCCACCGATTGGCGGACCGCCCGCATCGCTGCTGCGAGATCGTCGCGGCGACGCTGCGTCGGCTTTCTCCGCCGCTCGCCGCGATCTCACCCAGCGCTACGCCGAGCTGCGTGCGACGAACGCGACCGCTCGCGACGGGACGACCGCGGAGATCGCCGCGCTCGAACGGGAGCGCGAAACCCTCCGCCGCGGGATGATCGCCCAAATTGAAGCCCGCGCGCGCAACATTGCGGCGAGCGATGGCCTCGGCCGGGTGTACACGGGACCGGCGCCGAACGGCGCGCGCGATCTCACCGATGCGGTCGTTCGCAGTTTACAGAGCGCCGGACGCTAAACGCGACGCGTTTGATATCGCGCCGCCCATGGTAAAAAGGCGATAACCATAAACCTATCTGGAGATGCCATGGCTGCGAAAAAGACCGCCCGCAAGAAAACCGCCGGACGGAAAAAGGCCACCGGACGAAAGAAATCGACGACTCGAAAGAAAACGACGGGACGCAAGAAAACTTCCGGAAGAAAGAAGACGACGACCCGTAAGAAATCGAGCGGACGCAAGAAGTCCACGCGGAAGTATTCCAAGAAATCCGGGCGCAAAGTAGAACGCGCGATGCGCGAGATGAAACACGGAAAGCTCCGCTCGGGGCGGTCCGGCAAGAAGGTCACGAGCCGCAAACAAGCGATCGCGATCGGACTCAGCGAAGCGCGCCACGAAGGCGCCAAGGTTCCGAAGAAAAAGAAGTCCTAAAGACGCTTCATCCCCGCACCGGGTTCGCCGGGCACCGGTTGTTCTTGCGTGATCTCCTCGAGGGGCAGTCCCGCGTCTTGCCACGCGTCGATACCGCCCTCGAGCGGGGTCGCGCCGCCGTACCCGGAACTCTTTAGCCGAGCGACGACGGCTCGTACCGTATCGTCGGAGTCGGCATATACGGCTATCGGTCCGTCGTGAGTCAGCGGCAACACCAGCGGATCCGCATCGAGCAGCGCCTTGGGATCGTAACGAACCGCGCCGCGAATTTGATGCTTGCCGGAATGGTGGCGAACGTCCAAAATTTCGGTCGTCGCGGAGACTTCGTGAACTTGCATGTTGGGAGTGTACCCAGGAGGACGCCCGTGCCCACCGATCCGACCGCGACGACGAGAACGAGTCGCTTTTCCTATTCCGAAACCATCGCAACCCTATCTCAGGCGATCGTTTCGACCGGAAATGCACTCTTTGCGACCATCGACCAAGCCGCCGCCGCGGCGAAGGTGGGACTCCAGCTGCGTCCAACGACGCTGATCGTCTTTGGGAACCCCAAGGGCGGGACGCCCCTAATGGACGCGTTCCCGCTGACGGCGCTTGAGCTTCCGCTCAAGCTGCTCGTCTGGGAAGCCGAAGGCACCGTCAACGTGTCGTACGTCCCGGCAGCCGGCCTCGCCGCCCGTTACGGCGTCACCGGCATGGAGTCGATCCTTCAGAACATGGATCGCGCGCTCGACGCTCTGACCGGCGCGGTGACTTAGGTCTCCCGCGGCGTCTGGTTTCGAATCGCAGAAACCAGCTGACTCGGCGTTAAGAACCGCCGGTCGTCCTCGAAGAGCGTCAGAGACGGCCAATCGCCGCCGGTGACTCGTTCCCGAATCAACTCGGCAAAGCTCGAGACCCGGGCGCACGCTTGGCCTTTGACTTCCTCGAAATGCTCCCGCACGCGATCCGGGCTTCCGGACCACCCGCAACTGCACACGAAGTCGTCGCTGGCGGTTCTACGACCGCCGTGCACCGCGACGTGGTCTTCCTCGAACAGCTCCATGCTTCAACCTTCTTTCGGACAACGCACGAGATCCACGGACAGATTCTTCGGCGCTAAGGCGACGTGAGCATCTTCGAAAGGTCTTCCTCAGAGCCGCCCATCTTTGTTTTTTTCGGCGCCTAAATCTAAACGGCGGTTCGATACGTTTTCGTGTAGACATTGCAAGCGTTGCGAAAGAGGGCACATGATTCGCTGGTTTGGCTCGTGCGCATTCGTCGCTGCGCTTTGGTTGATGGCAGGCGCACAAGCGAGCGCCCATCCACTGGGCAACTTCACGATCAATCATCTCGCGATTCTCAAACTCGACGGCCAGCGCCTGACACTGCACTACGTCCTCGATATTGCAGAGATACCGACATTCCAAATAATGCACGCAGGCCAAGGATGGGACCGCACGCAGATGAAGACCTGGGCAAATAGCGAGGCGCTTCGCGTTTCGGAGGGTCTGTCGATCCGCGCAAACGGAACCGCCGTCACTCTTTCCCTTCAGCGCGCTGCAGCTTCGACGCGGCCGGGCGCTGGAGGCTTGCCGACGCTCTACTGGACCGGCGACTACGTCGGCACTCTTCCGGCGGCGGCCGCGATCGTCGTGGATGACGGCGTGTACGCGGACCGCCGAATCGGGTGGAAGGATATCGTTTTCCCAGGCCTGACCGACCCGACTAACGAGCTGCGCTCGTATCCGAGCGCGCTGATCGGTTCGCCGAGACACAACGACCACGCCTCGTTCAGTTTTGGAGCGGGCCGAATTACCCGCGCGATCGTTAGCGGCGACGGTTCCGGGTCGTGGGGTGTGCCGTCGCTCGCCAGAGCATCGGCGCTTTCGGACTTGTTCTCGAGCAACGCGCAGACGCCGCTGTTAGTCTTTATCACGATTCTTACGGCGTTTGGCCTGGGAGCACTTCACGGCCTCGAACCCGGTCACGGAAAAGCGTTGCTGGCATTTACGCTGGTTGGGGCGCGGGCCACATTTAAACAAGCCGTCGTCCTAGCGGGGGCGCTCACGTTCGCGCACACCGTAGCGGTTCTGCTTTTGGGACTGTTGCTGTTTTTCGCCGTGGGATTTGCCAGCGAAAGCGTGTTTACGTGGATCACGCTGATCTCGGGAGCCGCCGTCGCCATCATCGGCGCCCGAAACCTCGCCGCGGCAATCGGACGGTTTCACGGAAGCGCCCGGAGCAGACGGCTCGATCACACGCACGAGGAGTCGGATCACAGCCACGCGCACGGCCACGCTCACGCTCACGGACACGACCACGACCACGGGCATTCTCACGCAATGCCGGGGTCGGCCCCGCTGCATTTCCCCAGTGCGGTGGTCGCCGCGATGAGTGGCGGCATCGCGCCGTGTCCGGCCGCCATCGTGGTGCTACTGACCGCGTTGCATTTGCACCGGGTCGGCTACGGCTTGCTCCTGATCGTCGCCTTTAGCCTCGGACTGGCGGCAATTCTGGCCGGCTTGGGCATGGCGGTCGTCCACGGCGCCGCATGGCTGCAGCGGCGTGGCGGCTTTGCGCGCCTGGCCCGAATCGCGCCGCTGATTACCGGTGCCGTAATTTCCGTAATCGGTGCGGTCATGTTGGCGCAAGGCGCGGCGGACGAAGGCGTCAGGGTGCCAAGCGCTGCGATCGTCGCCCTTACGCTGTTCGGAATACTGCTCTTCACACTCGTCCCGCGACATCGGCAGCACGCAAAGTTACAAGCTGCATGATCCATCATCGCTCGCCGCGGTCGAATAACCGCACGCTTAGCCAATAGGAGCTGACATGAGGCTTCTTCGTTCCGTCATGCCGGTAGCTGCAGTCTTTTTGCTCGCGTTCTCCGTTTCGCTCTTCTCGTTCAGAGCGGCACGGGGATCCGATCATCAAGACTCACCAACCGTCGTTTCCAACCCTCTCGCGGACGTTACCGACGTCTTCGCAATTCCCGATCCGCACGACGCTTCAAGAGTAGCGCTCGTGATGAACGTCCGTCCGCTCATTCCCACCGGGATGACGGCCGGCATCGCCCTCGATCCGAACGTTCTCTATCAGTTCAAAATCGCGAACGCCGGAGTCGCCAGCGGAACTTTTACCGAAAATAGCGTGATCCAACTTACTGCGGACACGAGCGGCACGGGGCAGAAAATTACTCTGTACGGGCCAGCCAAGCCCAACGAAGTCGGCACCAAGAACACGACCGTTGCCAAAACGGGCAGCTTTAATTTCGGCAAAGTTTCAACGTTAGGGCACGGCCAAATAAAAGTCTTCGTCGGCCCACGGCGCGACCCGTTCTTCTTCGACCTCGCGCAGTTCTTCAAAATCATCCCCGACCGAAACTACGCCAACCAGCCGAGCCCGCCGCCTGCGACGGCGACGTCGTTTCGGTTCGCCACGGCCTCACAGCCGATCGTACTCAATGGCGTGAACTACGGAACCGCCGGGTCGAACGGCTGCGCGATCGCACGCCCGCACGACCTATTGGCACCCTACAACCTCATCTCGATCGTCGTCGAGATGCCGAAATCCATGCTGGCACCTCCGGGTGGCAAGCCCGGGGTTATCGGGCTGTGGGCCACGACCGCGACGCCCGACGGCCAAGCGGAATAGGAGAAGTTACAACATGACGACTCGATATACAATCGCACTCGGCACGGCCGCGCTGGTCGGCATCATCATCGCCGGCTGCACGAGCTCCACGAGTTTTAGTCCGGCCCCGCCGCCGTCGGGGAACCCAGGGCCGCCGCCCGGGGCGACGAGCTACAAACAGATCGAACTCCTCTCGCGCCCGGCGGTGAAAGAGGCCTTCGAAGCGTTTGCCAGCCACGACGCGACCAATCGTTCCGAACCGTATGCGGATCCGACGCTGAAGTCACAGATTAAGTCATTCGCGCTGAACTTCCGCAGCAACGCGACGGCCTCGACGTTGCAGGCCGTGCTCTATCCGAACGTGATGAAGGTCGACCTCTCGCAAAATACGACGACGGCGTCGTATCTTGGGTACGAGACCGGCGGGGCGACCGGCAGCAAGTTCGGCGGACGGGGGCTCGACGACGACGTCATCGACATCTCATTGGGCGCCCTCTTCGGCAATACGCTCTCGGCCCTCGGACTGATCCCCGACGACCACAAAGAAGCGCCTTGTCTCACGACCGACAACGTCGCCTACGACAAGTCGAACACCCAGACGTTTCCCTACGTTCAAGCGCCGCTCTAAGGATGAATGGAAGGTCGGCGGCCGTCGCCTGTTTGGCGGCGGTCGCCCTGGGCGCGGCGTGGCCCTGGTTCTCGGCGCGCCGCGCCCAGGCGACCTCGATACCGCCTGCCCCGATCGCTACCGACTACCGTCAGCGGGATCGTCTCGTCGCGTTCTACGAAGTGCAGGCCCGAAACGATCCGGCGGATCAGATCACCGCTCGGATGTTGGGCGGCCAATATCTGCAGCGCTTTCGCGAGACCGGCGACATCGGCGACATAAAGCGCGCGATGCTGCAGGGCGAGCGGTCGCTGCGCTTACAGCCGCAAGGCAACGTCCAGGCCCTTGGGGTCATCGCGTCGGCCGATCTCTCCCTGCATCAGTTTACGGCGGCCCTACGTGCCGAACGAGCCGCAGTCTCGGCCGAACCGTTTAACGATAACGCGCGCGCACAGGTAGCATCGTTGTTGATGGAGATCGGACACTATTCCGAGGCCGAGAGCGTCCTCATGCGGCCGCACACCGCATCAAACCCAACGTGGATGTCCATTCAAGCGCGCTACGACGAACTCACGGGCAATCTCGCAGGAGCCCGCGTTCAAATGGGCGAGGCGATGCAGATCGTCGACCGCATGATCGAGGTGCCCGCGTATACGCGCTCGTGGTATCACCTGCGGGCGGCTCAGCTGGCGTTCGAATCGGGCGACGGCGGCGTTGCAGACGGCGAATTCCAGGAAGCGTTGCGAATTTTTCCGGATAACGCCGCAGCGTTGCTTTTCCAAGCGAAGTTCTATCGAGCTCGTCACGATTGGCAGCGCTCGCTCGCCGCGGCCACGCGCAGCGGCGACCTCTACCCGCTCCCGCAGGCGCTCGGCTACGAAATGGACGCTCAGCGGGCCGTTGGCGACGAGAGTGCCGCGCGCAAAACCGATGCCCTGATTCATGCCGAACAGCGGCTCTTCAACGTTCAAGGAGTGAACGACCGGCTGCTGGCCGTCTACTATGCCGAGCACCACGAGCACCTGCGCGAGGCACTCGCAGCAGCTCGGTCCGATATCGCCAAGCGGGGCGACGAAATTTACGCCGACGACACCATGGGGTGGGTGCTTGCCGCGATGGGCCAGTGGGGCCATGCCCGGACGTATACCGAACGCGCGGTCCGTTACGGCACTGCGGATCCCGAGTTGCAATATCATGCCGGCGTCGTGGCCTGGCACACCAATCACGTTGCCGAGGCGCGACGTCGCTTAAAAGCCGCCCTGTCGATCGACCCGCAGTTCCATCCGGTGTACGCCGACTACGCGCGAACGCTGTTAGGCGAGGGCGAGCGATGAGCACAACCGCAATTGGGCGCGTCCTGCGGATGGCCGGCGTTCGAGATAGAATTTATGCCGTATATGCGTTTCTCGTCGCGCTCAACCTCGTCGCCTGGGGGCTGGCCTTTGCGGCCTTTCATTCGCATCCGATTCTGCTAGGCACCGCACTGCTCGCCTATACGTTTGGTCTGCGACATGCGGTCGATGCGGATCACATTTCGGCAATCGACAACGTCGTGCGCAAAATGATGCAGGAGGGCAAACGACCAGCTGCCGTCGGTCTTTTCTTTTCGCTCGGACATTCTACCGTCGTTTTCGCACTGTCGATAGCGATCGCCGTCTCGGCCGTGCTCGTAAAGGGAAAGCTACCGACGCTGCAAAGCGTGGGCGGCCTTATCGGAACGTCGGTATCGGCCACGTTCTTGCTCGTGATCGCAACGATAAACGCGCTGGTTTTGGTGGAAACCTTTCGGGCATTTCGCGCCGTGCGCCGCGGGCACGCGTATTGCGATAACAGCGTCGACGGAGTCCTCGACCAGCGCGGTTTGATAGGCAAGCTCTTCAGACCGCTACTACGAGCGGTCACCAACAGCTGGAGCATGTATCCGATCGGATTACTTTTCGGCCTGTGCTTCGACACCGCCACCGAAGTCGGCTTGCTAGGAATCGCCGCCGTGGAGGCCGGCAAAGGCTTACCGGTATACGACATCCTGATCTTCCCATTGCTTTTCACCGCCGGCATGTCGCTGGTCGACACCAGCGACGGGATTCTCATGCTGGGCGCGTACGGCTGGGCGTTCCTCAAGCCAGTTCGCAAGCTTTACTACAACTTGGTCATTACACTGGTGTCGGTCCTAGTTGCCGTAATCGTCGGCGGAATCGAGGCGGCTAGCGTCGTGGCAGATAAGCTCAACCTGACTGGGACTCCGTGGGACGCGATCGCCGCGCTGAGCGGCAATTTCGGAACGCTTGGAGCGATTATCATCGGCGTGTTCGTTGTAAGCTGGATCGTGTCGACCGCGATCTATAGACTCCGGCGATACGACGATTTGGAGCCGACCGTGGTTGGCTAGCAGGACTTAGTCGAGAGCCAGCCGCAAGTCCGAGCGATCGTTGGGAGGCCTCTCTTCATGTGCCGAAATATCAAGACGCTCCATAATTTTGCTCCGCCCGCGACCGAGGCCGAAATCCGCGCCTCGGCGGTGCAGTTCGTGCGCAAGCTCAGCGGCTTCGCCAAGCCCTCAAAAGCGAACGAGCTTGTTTTCGAGCGCGCCATCGACGACGTCAGCGGTGCGGCGCACCGGTTACTGGCATCCCTCGTTACCAACGCGCCGCCGCGCGATCGCGACGACGTCGCTGCCAAAGCAAAAGAGCGTTCTAAGCTGCGCTTCGAGGGCGCCCGAACGTAGTCTGGAGTAAGCGAGACGGTGTTTTCACGACGCGAACTTTTTGCTGTTGCCGGCGCCGGTGCGTTTGCCGCGGCCGCCGCGCCGTTGACGGCGTATGCCAAGCCCTTCAAGCCGCAAGCTCCGGCCGATGCGCTTTTCCGACAGCTCGACGCAAAGGTCGAAGCGCTCATGCAGCGTTTTCGCGTGCCCGGCGTCGCGCTCGGCATCTACTATCAGCATCGTGAATACGTTCGCGGATACGGCGTCGCTAACGTCAACCATCCGCTGCGCGTCGATGGCGACACGCTCTTTCGAATCGGCTCGACCACCAAGACGTTCACCGGAACGGCAATTATGCGCCTGGTCGAGATGGGGAAAATCGACCTCAACGCTCCGGTGCGCACCTATCTTCCCGCACTGAAGCTGGCCGACGAATCCGTCGCCGCTACGGTGACCGTCCGTCAGACCCTCAACCACAGTGC
>DASXDV010000132.1:0-3820 GCA_036490465.1 Candidatus Tumulicola sp.
GCGCCTGCGGGCGCTCCGCTCGGCACAGGCTCCGCGTCGCGCTACGCGCGGAGCGCAGTCGCAGGACCGGGCCCCGAAACAATCGTCGCATCGGACGCGTAGCTGCGGCATGAATAGGTTGGAGATCGCGGCGCTCTCCAAGCGCTATCGCGGCGGTATGCAAGCGCTGAGCGACGTTTCGCTCGATATCGGACCGGGTGTGTTGGGACTCTTGGGTCCCAACGGTGCCGGAAAGTCGACCTTGATGCGGATCGTCGCAACGGTCCTCAAACCGACGAGCGGAACCGTGCGTTGGAACGGAACCGACGTTACGCGCACGCCCGATGCGTTGCGATCGAATCTCGGCTATCTGCCGCAAGACGCCGGCGTGTATCCGAACCTGAGCGCGCGCGAATTCCTGCGCTACGTTGCGGCCCTCAAGGGTATCGCTCCCAACCTCGTGGAACGCAAAATCGCCGACCTGCTCGAACAACTGAACCTTAACTCGGCCGGCAATCGGCCGTTAGGGGTGTTCTCCGGCGGCATGAAACAACGGGTCGGCATCGCTCAGGCGCTGCTCAACGATCCGCAGGTCGCGATCGTCGACGAGCCGACCGTCGGGCTCGATCCCGAGGAGCGGGCGCGCTTTCGGGAATTGATCGCCGGCATCGCGGGCGAGCGGATCGTGATCCTCTCTACGCACATCGTTTCCGACGTCGAAACGCTCGCCGAGCGCGTCGTTATGATGGCCGGCGGCGTGTTGATCGCCGACGGGCCCCCGGACGCGCTCGCCGCGCAACTCAGCGGACGGGCCTGGGAGGGCCTCGTGGCGCCCGACCGCTTGACCTCGCTGCGCGAACGTTTTGCGGTAACGTCGGCGATTCGCCGGCGCGACGGCGTTTTGGTGCGGCTCTGCGCGCACGGCGCGCCCGAAGGGTTCTCGAGTGCCGCACCGACTCTGGAGGAAGCCTATCTCGTCAGAGTGCACGAGACCCGCACCGCATGAGCGTGATTCTTGCGATTGCCGGCGCCGATGCGGCCGAGCGCACGCGCCGGTTCTCGTTTCTGCTCGTCATCGCGGTAGCGCTGTATGCCGGATATCTCTACGTTCCCGACGTTCACGCCGGTTATGCCAGCGTAACGATCCACGACCACCGCGGAATCTACAACTCCGCCTATCTCGGTGCGGCGATCGCGATACTCACCAGTTCGTTTTTGGGCGTCATCGGGTTCTACTTGGTGCGTGGGTCGGTCGAGCGGGATCGCGAGCTAAACGTCGACGCGATCGTCGGGGCTTCCCGAGTCCGCCGCGCGACCTTTTTACTCGGAAAGTTTGCCAGCAATCTCGCGGTGCTCTGCGCGATCGTTGCCATTTCCTGCATCGCGGCGATTTTGATGCAGCAATTCCGCGGCGAGGACCGCCACCTCGACGCGCTCGCGTTCGTCCTGCCGTTCTTGCTGATTTCCGTTCCGGCGATGGCGATGGTCGCTGCGATCGCCGTGGTCTTCGATGTCGTCAAGCCTTTGCGCGGCGTCATCGGCGCGATTCTCTACGTTTTTGTCTGGTCGGCGGCTCTCACGGTCCCGATGACGACGACCAACGGCGCTCGGATTTCGCCTTTCGATCCGCTAGGCATTACGACCGTTACGGCGAGCCTTGGCGCCGCGGCGCAAGCGGCCTATCCGAAGGAGAAGAACGACGACGTCACCATTGGCGGCGACCGCGTGCCGAAGAGCGGTTTGAGCGCCTATCGGTTCGGCGGCGTGCGTTGGACGCTCGCAATCGTCGCCCAGCGTTTGGAATGGCTCGTGCTGGCCGTTGCGTTGGTCCTCCTGGCTTCGCCGCTCTTCGACCGCTTTTTGCGGGACGCCCCGGCGGAACGACGATCCGGTCGCACGCTCGACCTCACGCGCGTGATTCCCAACGTTCCGGCGTTGCGCGTGTTGCGCGCCGAGTTTGCCCTGCTCGTCAACGGCGCAAGCATCTGGTGGGTCATCGGGGCGATCGGGCTTGCGGTCGCGACCGGGGTCGCTCGTCTCGACGTCGTGACGCACTTTATTCTGCCGGTCGCTTTGATCTGGCCGCTCGAACGTCTCTCGGCGCTGGGTGCGCGCGAGCGTCGTTGGAACGTCGCGGACGTTTTGGCGGCGACTCCGCGTTTTGCCGGGCGCACGCTGTTGGTTCAGTGCGTGGCCGGCACGTTGCTCGGCAGCGTCGTGTGCGGCGGCTATCTGGCGCGTTTGCTGGTGACCGGACATCCGATGGCGGCGTTCGCTTGTATCGCCGTCATCGCCGCGACGGCCGCGGCGGCGTTGGCGCTGGGCACGCTGACCGGCGCGTCGCGGGCTTTTGAAGCGGCCTATCTGCTCGTGTGGTATCTCGGGCCCATTAACCACTTGCCGCAACTCGATTTCGCGGGCGCGACGGTGAGTGCCCCGCTCGTGCTGATGCTCGTCTGTTTGACGGTATTGCCGGTATTTCTCGCTCTCGCCGCCGCCGGCCGGCTCGCCCGCGCGCGCTAAAGCGAAGACCCTCGGACAGACGGGCCGCAGCGGAATCGTCGCCGATGCGGAAGAAGAGCGCCGAATGAAGCGCGTTCTCGCCGCGACGCTCGCGGCGGCGTTCCTCGCGGCGCCCCTGGCGGCAACGGCCTCGACTCCCGTTGCGCAGTTAGTCAGCAAATTGAGATGGCGGAGTATCGGCCCGTACATCGGCGGCCGCGTCGTTGCAGTTGCCGGCGTACCCAGCCAGCCTAACGTCTTTTATATGGGCGCGGTCCAGGGCGGTATCTGGAAAAGCGACGACTACGGACAAAACTGGACGAATATCAGCGACGGCCGACTGCCGCGCACCGCCGATCCGATCGGCGCGCTGGCGGTGGCGCCGTCGAACCCGCGCGTTATTTACGCCGGGAGCGGCGAGAACGATATCCGTGGCGATTTCGACACCGGCGACGGGATTTATAAGAGCACCGATGGCGGGGATACCTGGCATTACGCCGGCTTACGCGATACGCGCATGACCTCGGCGCTCGTCGTCGATCCACGCAACCCCAACGTCGTCTACGCAGCCTCGATGGGACACGTCTTTAAACCCAACGCCGCGCGCGGCATCTTCAAGACGACCGACGGAGGCAAGTCGTGGCGCAAGGTGCTCTATGTCGACGACGCCACCGGCGGAATCGACTTGGCGATGAACCCGCACGCTCCCAACGAGATCTACGCCTCGATGTGGCAAGCGCAGCGCGTGCCGTGGAAATTGACCAGCGGCGGTCCCGGCAGCGGTTTGTTCAAGACGACCGATGGGGGCGTCCATTGGACGAACGTTTCGAAGCGCCCCGGATTCGCGCGCGGAATACTGGGAAAGATCGGCGTCTCGGTCGCGGCCAGCGATCCGCGCGTCGTTTATGCGATCGTGCAGGCCCACGAGGGCGGCGTGTTCCGTTCTACCGACGCTGGGGCGACGTGGAAGCGCGTCAACGCCGAGTGGAAACTGCGACAGCGCGCCTTTTACTATATGGCCATCTTCGCCGATCCGACCAATCCCAAGGTCGCCTACGCGCCGCAAGTCGACGGGACGTTTAAGACGATCGACGGCGGCCGGACCTGGAAGGCGATCACCGACCCGGGCGATCATCACATCATTTGGATCAATCCCCATAATCCGAAGATTTTGCTCGACGGCAACGACGGCGGAGCCTCCGTTTCGGTCAACGGCGGCGAAACGTGGAGCAGCGAAAACAATCAGCCTACCGGGCAGTACTACCACGTCGCAATCGACGATCGATTTCCGTTTCACGTTTACGGCGCGGCGCAAGACGAGGGGGCCTTCGAGGGCCCG
>DASXDV010000048.1:0-18638 GCA_036490465.1 Candidatus Tumulicola sp.
AGCAGCATGGCGCCCGAGTTCGTCGGCTTTTGGGAGTCGTGGTCGGATACCAATCGGCAAGACGCGTTTAGCCGTCTCGGGAGCGTGCCGGCACGGGTCACGACCGTCGACGTAGCGTTTAGCATTGCGAGCAGCAACGAAATCTCGAACCCACAGAATACCTTCCCGTTACGGGCGGGTGCGCGCCGCATCCACGCTCGCGGAGGTAAGGTACTGCTTTCGTTCGGAGGCGCCACGTCGAACTTCGAAATCACCGATCCGAAGGCGTTCGTCGCGAACCTCAAGGCCTATCTGAAGGCCAATCCGGGCATTTACGACGGCTTCGACTTCGACGACGAGGTGATTCAAACGCGAACCGACGGCCGCCGTCAACTGATCCGGGTGCTCGAGGCAACTCGGGCGGCGTTTCCCAAAGCGATCGTGAGCTTCGACGCCGATTCGGCCGGCGCCGATCCGAAGGTCGACCTGCCGAACTATTCGGGGGAGGACCGCCTGATTCTCAAAGAGGCCGGGGCGGCGATCGACTACGTCAACGTGATGGATTACGATCAATTCGGCTGGAAGCCGTCGACCGATCCCAGCTGCAGCTACGTGCCCGGCAGTCAAGACGACTGCTACTTAGACATCGTGAAGGAGTTCGCGAACGTTCCCGTGCGCGGCGGCGGAACGCTTTCCAAGAGCAAGATTGTGATGGGGCTCATGATCGGTCAAGCCGACGATGGGGCGTTTCTCACGCCGTCGCAAACCGTCGATTACGCCGCCTGGGTCGCGACTCAAGGGTATCGCGGGGTCATGATTTGGGACCTCGACCTAGACAACCCGCAAGCGCCGATGAACGGCACCGGCTATCCGAAAGGTACGTACGTCAAAGCGATCGGTAACGCACTTGGGACGTAAGACTCCCGGTGGGTCGCGTCCGTGAGCGGCAGCGCCGCGAAATATTCGCCGATGCTCGAACAGTACTTCGGGATGAAGAACAAGCATCCCGACGCGGTCTTGTTGTCGCGCGTCGGCGACTTTTACGAAGCCTACGGCGAGGATGCCGAGACGATCGCTCGAGCGTTGCAGATCGCCTTGACCAGCAAGGAAGCCGGCAGCGGGCGGCGGGTAGCCATGGCGGGGGTTCCGCATCACGCGCTTGCCGCGTACCTCGCGCGGCTGGTCGCGCAGGGGTTCGTGGTCGCACTGGCCGAACAGCTCGAAGTTCCGCAGCCCAACAAGCTCGTACGCCGCGACGTCGTCCGGCTCGTGACGCCCGGAACGTTGATCGAAGATCAACTCCTCGACGGCAAACAAAACAACTATCTGGCGGCCATTGCGGCGATCGAAGGGACGTTCGCGCTGGCGTACGCCGACGTCTCGACCGGTTTTTGCGCCGCCACCGCACTGACGGGACCGGATTCGTACGAGGAACTTCTAGCCGAACTAGGGCGCGTCGGGCCGTCCGAAATCGTCGCCGACTTGCCGGCCGACGTGCGCGCCACCATGGCAACGGCGATCGAAGCCCTCGGCGCCCGGTTGACCGCACCGCCGCTGGGGCTCGTGGAAAGCCGGTCGCGCGACGGGCTCGAGGGCTTTTCGCACGACGAGTCGCTGGCCATCGCTCGCGCTCTCGACGCGCTGGGATCCTTCGTCAAACGCGCGGGGGTTGCCAACGCACTCCGGCCCGCGCCCGCCGATGCCGGGAGCGGCGCCATGAAACGGCCGGAGTTATATCGCCGGCAGGCTTTTCTCGCGCTCGATCCGGCAACCCGCAAGCACCTGGAACTGACCCGCTCGCAAGGGCAGAATCCGCGTGCGACCTTGCTGGCAACGCTGGATCGCTGTGCAACGTCGATGGGCTCGCGCATGCTGGCGCGTTGGATCTTGGCACCCTTAATCGACCGCGAAAAACTCGCCGCTCGTCAAGATGCCGTCGCCGTGCTGTTAGCCGAACACGCTCGGCGCGACGCGATGCGCGAGTTACTCAAGGGATCGTTCGATCTCGAGCGCATCGGTCAAAAGGTGCGATTTCGCCGCGCGCTTCCGCGCGACTTGGCTTCGCTGCGGCGAACTCTCGAAGGATTGCTCCCGCTGCGCCAAGTCGCCCCGCCCGAAGTTGCGCCGCTGCTGGCGCGGATTGCGGATTTCACCGGATTGCTCGCCGATTTGCACGCGACGCTCGTCGAGGATCCGCCGGCCCAGCTCGGCGACGGCGGAGTCATTCGCCCGGAATACGACGCCGAACTCGCCGAGTGCGCGAGCCTGCGCACCGATGCTCGCACGAAGCTTTCCGAACTCGAGGAACGCGAACGCCAACGCACCGGCATCAAGTCGCTCAAGATTAAGTATGCCAGCGCGTTCGGCTACGCGATCGAAGTCAGCCGCAGCCATGCGGCCGCCGTCCCGGCGGATTACGTTCGCAAACAGACGTTGACGACCGGAGAACGCTACGTCACCCCCGAGCTCAAGGAACTCGAGCTTGCGATCGGCACGGCGCAGGCGCGGCAACAGCGTTTGGAACTGGCGCTATTCGAAGCCTTGGTCGAACGAGTGGCCGAGCGCACCGACGATCTCTTGCGCGCCGCCGATGCCATCGCCGAGCTGGACGTGCTGGCGGCGTTGGCGCAGTGCGCCGCGGAGCGCGGCTACGTCCGGCCCGATTTCGTAGACGAGAGCGTGCTGGCGATAGAAGAAGGCCGCCATCCCGTCATGGAAGCGATCCTGCAGACGAGTTTCGTTCCCAACGACCTGGCTCTGCAGGCGGCCGCCCATCGCTTCGTTCTCTTGACCGGTCCCAACATGGGCGGCAAATCGACCTACCTGCGCCAAGCCGGACTGTTGACGATCATGGCCCAGCTCGGGTCGTTCGTTCCGGCAAAAGCGATGCGTCTCGGAGTGGTCGACCGGATTTTTACGCGGATCGGCGCCGGCGACGATCTAACGTCGGGACAGTCGACCTTCTACATGGAGATGGCCGAGGCCGCGAACATCTTGCGGCGCAGCACCGATCGCTCGCTGCTGTTGATCGACGAGGTCGGACGCGGCACCGGAACGCTCGACGGCCTTTCGATCGCTCAGGCGATCTGCGAGTTCTTGCTCGGCGAGGAAGGCCGTACGCCGCTGGTGCTGTTCGCCACCCACTTTCACGAGTTGTGCGCGCTTGCGGATCACTGGAAGCTGGTCGCGAACTATCACATCACCGCCGTCGAAAACACGGCCCGCGACGGCGCGCCCGTGTTTTCGCATCGCGTGCAGCTCGGCAGCTCGTCGCGCTCGTTCGGGATCGAGGTCGCAAAGATGGCCGGCCTGCCGGCGGCCGTGATCGAACGCGCGCAAGAGATTGCCGACGCGCTTTCCGGCAACGCCGACGTCGAAGCGCAAGTGCCGCTGCGCAAGAGCGTCTCGAAGGCGGCGCCGCTCGAACGTCAGCTCTCGTTTCTGCAAGTCGAGTGAGGGCCGGTCGAGCGAACGTGGAGATTCGCGAACTCGACGCCGAGACGATTGGCCAAATCGCCGCGGGGGAAATCGTCGAACGGCCCGCGTCGGTCGTGAAGGAATTAGTCGAGAACGCCGTCGATGCGGGCGCCGGGCGCGTGACCGTGACGATCTTGCGCGGCGGCAGCGAGGCGATCGAAGTTATCGACGACGGGCGCGGCATTGCGGCCGCGGAACTGGGGCTCGCCGTGCGCCGTCACGCCACCAGCAAGCTCGGGAGCGCGTCCGACCTCGAATCGATCGCGACGCTCGGGTTTCGCGGCGAAGGCTTAGCATCGATCGCGGCGGTCGCGCGGCTCGAGATCGTGTCGCGCGAAGCGCGCGCGGCGATTGGATCGCGGGTGATCGCGCACGGTGAAAGCGTCGGCACGGTCGAACCGGCGGCGGCTCCGGCCGGAACCCGGGTTTGCGCGACCGGGCTTTTCGAGAACGTTCCCGTGCGCCGCGAGTACTTACGCTCGGCCAGCGCTGAATTCAATCGCATCTCCACGTGGCTCGCGAGTTTTGCGTTGGCGTATCCCCAGATCGCGTTCACGTTGCGACACGACGGTAAGGACGTCTGGGTGATGCCGAATACGGACGATCCGCGCGAGCGGCTGGCAATGGTCTTCGGCCGCGCGGCGGCAACGGCGCTCCTGCCGCTCGATCCGGCTGCGGGGTCGACGATCGCCGGGGGCGTGCGCGGGTTCGTCAGTGCGCCCGGCTCGGACCGTCCCGATCGCCGAATGCAACTGCTCTTCGTGAACGGACGCCTGCTGCGCAGCACGCTGCTGACCGGAGCTTGGACGGCGGCGTATTCCACGTTTGCGATGTTGGGGCGGCATCCGTACGGCGCGGTCTTTCTGGAATTGCCGGCGGCGCAGGTCGATCCGAACGTCCATCCGACCAAGAGCGACGTGCGGCTGCGCTACGGTTCGCAAGTGTTCGATGCCGTTCGCCGAGCGATGACGGCGACGTTGCAGGCCGATGCGGCGGTTCGTTTTCGCGAGCGCACGGCGGGATGGACGGGTACGAGCTTTTCGGCGGCACCGCCCGAAATCGACGCGAGCCTGGCTCGCGTGGAGTCGCTCTTCGGCGCGGTTGCCGATGCCGACGCCGTCCCCGGCGAGCGCCTGCGAGTCTACAGCCAACTGCACCGGACGTATATCCTGGCCGGCGACGGCGAGGGACTGCTGTTGGTCGACCAGCACGCGGCCCACGAGCGGATCGCTTACGAAAGCATCGTGGAGCGCGCCCGCGCGTGCGCCCCCAGCGAACCGCTCCTGGTGCCGCTCGTCGTCGAACTCGACGGCGAACGCAGCGCCGTGCTCGAAAACAACCTCGAGGTGCTGCGGGAAGCGGGGCTTTACGTCGAAGCGTTCGGCGAACGCGCGTTTCGGATCGTCGCGACGCCCGCCGGTTACGGCGCCCGGCCCTTCGATCTGGCCGGGTTTCTCGACGACCTAAGCCCGGATCCAAAGCAGCGTGGCGTGCGCGAGCGCGTTTGGGCGTCGTTGGCCTGCCATTCGGTCACGGTTGCGGGCGAGCGGCTGGATCCCGATGAGATGACCACGCTGGTCGACCGGCTCCAACGCTGCAGCAATCCGATGCACTGTCCGCACGGCCGGCCGACGATGGTGCGCCTGGGACCCGGCGAGATCGCGCGTATGTTCAAGCGTGCCTGAAGCGCGTTCGCGCGAAGGGATTTTGGTGCTGACCGGCGCGACCGCGAGCGGCAAGACCGAACTCGCGATCGATCTGGCACGCCGCTTCGACGCCGAGATAGTCGGGGCCGATTCGCGTCAGATCTATCGCGGTATGCCGATCGGAACGGCGCTGCCGAAGTCCGAACAGCTCGCGGCGGTGCCGCATCACTGCGTCAATTTTCTCGATCCCGTGCGGCGCTACTCGGCGGCGCGCTACGTGCACGACGCACTGGCGGCGATCGAGTCCATTCGCGCCCGCGGGAAACGGGCGATCGTCTCGGGTGGAACGGGCTTCTACCTTCGCGCGCTGGCCGGCGAGGTTGCCCTCGCACCGCAGTACGACGAAACCCTGAGACGACGATTGGCGGCGGAGGCGACCGTGCACTCGCACGAGTTTTTGCACGAGTGGCTTTCGCTTCGCGACCCCAGACGCGCGGCGCAACTCCATCCCGGCGACGCCTATCGCGTTCTGCGCGCTCTCGAAATCGCGCTGGCTTCCCCCCAAGGCGCTCCGGGAGCCGCTGCGCGCACGCTCGCAACCGAAAAGATCCCACGGCTCACCGTTTTTCTCGACGTTGCGCTCGGCGAGTTGGACGAACGCATCGAACGCCGCACGGACCGCATGCTTGCCGACGGCTTGGTGGAGGAGGCGGAACGCATCGGCGAAACCGCGGTCGCGGCCAGCGCGGTCGGATATCCGCAAGCCCTTGCGTTTCGACGCGGTTGGGCTACCGGCGACGAACTTCGCGCATCGCTCGCACGCGCCACCCGGCGGTACGCGCGCCGGCAACGCGCGTGGTTCCGTGGCGAGCGCGACGTCGCGTGGCTCGCGCCCGAGGCGGTGGCGGATGCCGTACGGGAAAACCTCGGCTGGTCTTAGAAGCTCGCCTAAATGGCGGCAAGCCTTCAAGATGCATTCCTCGCCGAGTGCAAAGCCAACGAAACTCCGGTAACGGTGTATCTGGTCAATGGCTTTGCGCTTCGCGGCGTCGTGCGCGGCTTCGATCCGTTCACCGTGATGCTGGAGTACGACGGCAAAACGCACCTCGTCTACAAGCACGCGATCTCAACGATCTCGCCGGGTACGCAGTCCGAAGCCGTCGGCGCGTGAGCCGCTCGCTGGCCGTGACGAAGATGCACGGCGCCTGCAACGACTTCGTCGTGATCGACCTCCGCACGCAGCCGTTCGCATCCCTACGGGCGTTTGCGCGTTGGGTCTGCGACCGGCGGACCGGGATCGGGGCCGACGGCGTGATCGCGATCGAAGCATCGGATGGAGGGCGAATTGCGATGCGCACGTTCAACGCCGACGGCAGTGAGGCCGAGATGTGCGGCAACGGCGTCCGCTGCGCGGCGCGCTGGCTCGACGAAGCCGGCGCCGGCGACGAGCTGGAGTTCGCAACCGACAGCGGAGTCGTGCGTACCCGCGTCGTCGCGCGCGCGCCGGAGTATTTGGTCCGCGCGGTCGTCGCGGTGCCGCGGATCACCGCGTACGAGGGTCCCGCGGGCAGCGGCTTCGCGGTGGACGTCGGCAATCCGCACGCCGTGTTCTTTCGCCCGAACGTCGACGATTTCGACCTGGTAACCGTCGCTGAGGCCCTTGCGTCGGATCCGGTTTTTCCGCACGGCGCGAACGTCCACGTCGCGTCCGTTGAAGGAAAGCAGGCGTTGCGCGTACGGCACTGGGAGCGCGGCGTCGGTCTGACGCGAGCGTGCGGCTCCGGTGCGGTCGCATGCGCGGCCGCCGCGATCGCCGCCGGCCTGGTGGTTTCGCCGGTCGAGATCAACGTGCCGGGCGGACGCCTCGTCGTCGAATGGGACGGCCTCGGCCCGGCTGCGCTTACCGGACCGGCGGAACGCGTTTTCGATACGGCCGTCTGCGATCGATGACGGGCCTAGCCTACTGCGATTCGCGCGCGCGGATCTATTTCGACGATGCGGCGACGCCGCTCGCCGACGGCGGCATCGTTCGGGAGGCCCGGACGGACGAACTGATCGCGGCTCCGGAAGGAACCGTCGAAACGATGCTTCCCGGCCGCCGCCCGCTCACGACCTTCGGCCCGGCCCGCGAAGTCTGCGCGCTGGGGGCAATCTTGCCCGCCGGCTACACGCGCCTGTTGGTTCCGGCGTTCGTGAAAGACCGTGGCGCACCCGATCTGCCGCTCTTCGGCTACACGTTTGCGTGCGTCGTCGACGATCGGCTGCACGTCGCCGCAATGAAGACCGACGAAAGTGAGGATTGGCGGCCGCGATATTTCGGCGAGGGCGAGCTCGAGGCCATCGTAGAGCGCCGCGTGGCCGAAGATCCGGACAATCGCGTGTTGCGGCAGGTCGCCCTCTGTTCGCGCGAATACGGCTGCTTCACCGCGCAGAACGTCTTTCTCGAGCGGGGCGAGGCCGCGCTGCCGGTCTCCCCGACGTGCAACGCCCGCTGCATCGGCTGCATTTCCGAACAAGAACCCGATGCGGGACTGCCGTCACCTCAAGCGCGGATCGCTTACGAGGTGACCGCCGGCGAGCTGGCACGCGTCGGGATCCGGCATCTCGAACGCGTCGAGGACGCAATCGTGTCGTTCGGACAGGGATGCGAGGGCGAACCGCTGCTGCGCTCGCCGGCGATCGCTAGCGCGATCGAAACGATCCGCGCGCGCCGTTCCAACGGCACGATCAATCTCAACACCAACGGCAGTATGCCCTCCGCCTTGAAGCGCTGCATCGATGCGGGCCTGCAGGCCGTTCGCGTGAGTCTGAATTCGTTTCGTCCCGCGACGTATGCAGCCTACTATCGGCCGCGCGGGTACGGATTGGACGACGTGTTCGAATCGATTCGCTTGGCCGTCGAACGGGGCGTGCGGACCAGCCTCAATCTGCTCACCCATCCCGGCGTTACCGACGATCGGCCCGAGCTGGACGCCATGGAAGCGTTCCTGGCCGAGGTTCCGGTGGCGATGGTTCAGACGCGCACCTTGAATATCGATCCGCAGTGGTACTTCGATGCGGTCGGACGTCCGCGGGATCCGCTGGGCATGCCTCGTGCGATCGAAACCATCCGGGCCGCAACGCGTGTCGGAAACTTCACGCACACCCACTAACGCGCGCTTTTAGATTCGTTGGTGACGAATTCGGTCGATCGCGCCGAAAACGTAGGGCACCTCGCCCGCTCCGAAACGCTCGGCCTCGCCGATTGCCATCACGTAGCGTTGACGAGCGGCGCCACCATACATCGAGACCACAATGCGGTACGTTCCCGGTTTGAGGTCGAGGCGAGCTTCGCGGCTTTCGAGATAGGTAAGGCGCGAAAACGGTTCGTAAAACGGCGTGCCGCGGGTTAGCCGCAAGCGCGCGACGGTCGAACCGCCGGCGCTTGTCAGCGTCGCCTCGGGGCGCGCGGGATTGGCCGCATCGCGCCGATCGAGCAACAGACTCCAAGGAATTCGTTGAGGACGCGACCGTAAATCCGAAATGGTCGCGCTGTCCTCGCGCGAGCGCGCCATAGTACGCCCACGACTTCGCCGGATCCGCAATCGCGACCGCGTGCGCTGCGTCGCGCGGGGAACAGACGAAACGAGGGTCGTGAGCGCACGCCCGCGAGGCGAAAAAGTATCCTACGAGAAACCAAACGATTCCGCCGAGCAAGGCCGCGCCGGCGAGGCGCCGAGTCCACCGTAGCATTCACCAGCGTTCTCTCCACTCCGCGGTCGCGCGAAGCGCTTGACAGGCTCGGCTGCCGGGGATATCGTCGGTTGATGTTGCCACGCCGTTACGAGCGCAGCATCGCCTGGTTGCGGCGCGATCTGCGAACGTCCGACAATCGGGCCCTGTTTGAAGCGGCTCGCGACAGCGATGGAGTCGCGCTCGCGTTCGTCTTAGACCCCGCGCTCCTTCCGGACGGCAGGTTGGGCTCGCCGCTCGTCCAGGCGTTCTTTACGGCGCTGCGCGCGCTGCGTTCGGAGTTGCGCGCCCGCGGAAGCGACTTGGCGCTCCTCGAAGGTGATCCGGCCGCCGAACTCGTCCGGTTCGCGCGTCGTGCAAAGGCCGAGGCGCTCTTTTACAACGTCGATTACGAGCCCGCGGCAATCTCCCGGGGCGAACGCGTCGCGGCAGCCCTGCGGGCCGAGGGACTCGACGTGTACGCTGGACTCGACCACGTGTACTTTGGGGTTGACGAAGTCCGGCAGCACGACGGCGCCCCGTATAAGGTCTTCACGCCGTACAAACGGCGTTGGCTCGACCGGCGAGCCGTCGCACCGCGCCTTCCGTTTCCGTCCTCGGAAGCGCTCGAAGGACGGCTTTTGCCGTTGGCGGACGTCGGCGCGAGCCGCGCGGTGCCGACCCCCGAGGAATACGGATTCACGTCGTCGGCAGCGTATCCGGTCGTCACGCAGCGACGGGCATACGAGTTGCTGGAGCGCTTCACGCGCCCCGGCGGTGGGATCGATCGATATCGAGAGCGGCGTGACGAGCCCGCGCTCGGCGGCACCTCGAAGCTGTCGCCGCAGCTGCGCGCCGGAACGATCGGCATACGCACGTGCGTCGAGCGAGCGTTCGCGTTGCTTCCGAGCAGCGACGGCGACGCTCGCGCCGGCATCGAAGCCTGGCTCGGCGAATTAATTTGGCGCGATTTCTATCAGATGGTGTTGAGGGTTTGGCCGCACGTCGCATCGGGTCCCTTTGCAGACGCGACGGACCGGATCGCTTGGCGACGCAACGACGCAGAGTTTGCCGCATGGTGTTCCGGATTAACTGGCTATCCGATCGTCGACGCTGCGATGCGACAACTCAACGTTTACGGCTGGATGCATAATCGTTTGCGGATGATCGTCGCCTCGTTTCTCTCCAAAGACCTGCTGATCGACTGGCGGCTGGGCGAACGCTATTTCGAGCGGCAGCTGGCGGACGCCGACTTGGCACAGAACAACGGCGGGTGGCAATGGTCGGCCTCGACCGGTACCGATGCCGTGGCCTACTTTCGCATCTTCAATCCGGTCGCCCAAAGCCGCAGAATCGATCGCGAGGGCGTATTCGTGCGCAGAATGCTTCCGGAGCTGCGGGGCGTCCCGGCAAAATACGTTCACGCGCCGTGGGAGATGCCGCCCCTCGTCGAACGCGCGAGCGGAATCGTCATCGGCCGAGACTATCCCGCGCGCATCGTCGAGCACGATTTGGCTAGAGTTCGCGCGCTGCGCGTGTTTTCGCAAGCCAAGGCGTCCGCCCGCGGCTAATCCCCCGGCTGCGGACTGATCGCGTGAAATTCGCCGATTGCGGAGACGAACGATTCGCCGTAGCGTTGGAGCTTGAGGTCCCCGACGCCGGAAATTCCGCGAAAAGCTGCCAGCGTCGCCGGCTTCTCCTGCGCCAGTTGCCGCAAGGTGGCGTCCGAAAAGACGACGTACGGCGGCACGCCTTGCGCGTCGGCCAACCGTTTGCGCAAGCGCCGGAGTTCCTCGAACAGCCCGTTCTCCAACGGGCCGGGGTCGTCGCCGCGAACGGAGCGTTTGCGGCGCTTGCTCGACTTTCCGACGATTCGCGGTTTGGCGAACTCGAACGCCCGGCCGCTGCGCAGCGCGTCACGGCCGTCGCTCGTGAGGTGCAGGGTCGCGCGCTCGGGATCGAGTTCGAGGCAGCCGGCTCGCAGCAGCTCCGAGACGAGCGCCAGCCACTCTTCTTTATTCAGCTCCGTTCCGATTCCAAACGTCGACAAGCGGTCGTGCCCGCGTGCGGCCACCTTTTCAGTCGGCCGGCCCAGCAGAACGTCGATCAGGTGGTGGGCGCCGTAGCCGTAGCCGCTGTTGGTTTTGAAGCGATACACGCACGACATCAGCTTGGCCGCCGCTATGGTCGCGTCGACGCGTTCGGGCGGCGTCAAGCAGTTGTCGCAGTTGCCGCAATCGTCGGCGACGTTCGGATCGCCGAAATAGCGGAGCAGATAGGCGCGCCGGCACGTCGGTACGGCCGCGAAATCGAGCATCCGCTTTAACAGGCGGTCGGCCCGCGCGCGTTCGCCGGGGTTTTCGATCCGCGCGATGAAGTGGCGCTGCTTGGCCGCGTCGCCGCCGCTGAAGAACAGGGCGCAGTCGCTCGGCAATCCGTCGCGACCGGCACGCCCGGTTTCCTGATAGTATCCCTCGACGTTTTTTGGAACCGCGTAATGGACGACGTAGCGCACGTTGGGCTTGTCGATGCCCATCCCGAAGGCGATCGTCGCGCAAATCGCGCGGACTTCGTCGCGGACGAAGAGATCTTGATTGCGCGTCCGCTGGGCCGAGGTCATTCCGGCATGGTAGGGCAGCGCCGGGATGCCGGCCGCCGAGAGGCGTTGGGCCAAATCTTCGGCCGACTGCCGCGTCGCGACGTACACGATGCCGCTCTCGCCGGCACGGGCCGAACACCACGCGAGCAGCTGACCGAACGGGTCGCGTTTTTCGAAGACGGCGTACCGCAGGTTCGGCCGGTTGAAGCCGGCCACGAAGCGCTGGGGCGCGCGCAAACGTAAGAAACCCTCGATATCGTCGCGAACGCGCTGCGTCGCGGTGGCGGTGACGGCCGCGATCGGAACGTCGGGAAAGCGGTCGCGCAGCGACGCGATTTGGCGATACTCGGGCCGAAAGTCGTGGCCCCATTCGCTCACGCAGTGCGCTTCGTCGACGGCGATGTGGCGCAAGTTCCAGCGCTGCAACGCGCCTTGAAACTCCGGAAGCGCGGTCCGTTCGGGGGCCGCGTACAGTAACCGGAACTCGCCCCGGTCGAGGCCGGCGATCCGCTGCGCGACGGTCGCGGAGTCGAGCGAGCTGTTGAGGAAGGTTGCCGCAACGCCGTTGGCCAGCAATCCGTCGACTTGATCTTTCATCAGCGCGATCAGGGGCGAGATCACCAGCGTCAAACCGGGCCGCAGCAGCGCCGGAAGCTGATAGCAAAGCGATTTTCCACCGCCGGTCGGCAGCAGCGCCAGAACGTCGTGGCCGTCGAGCGACGCTTGGGCGATCTCACGTTGCAGCGGCCGAAACGAGCCGTACCCGAAGTAGCGTTCGAGCGCGCCGTCAAGCGTCACCGCCGCTAGTTCATGAACGAGAGCCCGGCTCCTACGTAATGCTGTTTTTGTCCGTTTACGACCGAGGGCGAAACCCCATATTCCACGTCGACCTGAACGTGCGTGCCGAAGTCGCGCTCGTAAATGAAATCGAAGTAACTCTTCGAGCCGACGTTGGGCCCGGCTTGGCTGAAGTACGCGTACTCGGCGCCGATCTGCGACGGACCGCCGGGCAGCGCGGCGCTGACGAGAACGGTCGGCGTGAACGCGAAGTACGACTGGGCGAAACCCGCGCCGTTATACGCGCTGAAGGCATTGAAGCCCAGAGTTCCAGAGAGTGAAAACACCGGATTGATCGTGTAGCCCCAGTTGAAGTTTCCGGTGTACTGAGCGTTGCCGGCGCCGAACGCCGTCGCGCCGGTCGGGACGGTGACGACGGCGTTGACGCCCCAAAGCGCGCTCGACGTGTAGCCTAGCTCGTATTTCGCGCCCAGCGCCAAGTCGCTCATGCCGGCCGTCGCTGCATTGCCCAGCGACGAGCGGTTCCCGCTGATCGGACCGACTTCGACGTCGAGATGCGGGTCCGCGGTGCCGATGCGAATCAGCGACTGTGGATAGGTGATCGTGTTCCCGCCGCCCGGCCCGGTAACGACCAGATTGGTATAGCCGTTCTCGAGGTCGGCGTGGCCGGTCCGAACGGTGCAGACGCCGGTCCCGAAGCTCGGGCGGTTGACGATCGACAGGATCGAGCTGCACGGATCGCTCGGCGCAGCGGGCGTCGCCGTCGCGGCGGGCGCCGGCGTTGGACCGGCGGTTTGCGCCCTCGCCGCCGACGCCGCGAGCAACGGTAGTCCCGCCATGGTGACGGTCGCGAGCAGGCGGACGAGGGCGGTCATCAAGGCAACTCCAATCCAGGGCAACAGCGGCTCACGCTATCCTTACATCGGCGCGCGCGTGCCTGTCAATCATCCGATCGGATTATCCACTCGGCGGCTGGCGCGCTAGCGGCAAAGGCCGTATCGTGAACCTCGTGATGGTGAAGGGTTTCACGGCTCGTGCTTGAGATCGCGGTGGTCGTCCTCTCGATCGTCTGTTTCGTCATCCTCGATTTATACGTTCTCGGATGCGAGAGGCTATAGAGCGTGCCGTTTGACGATGCCGTCGGACTCGCGTTGGCAGTCGCGGCGCTCGCCTATCTCATATTCGCGATGCTCCAGCCCGAGAAGTTCTAAATGAGCGCTGCCGGCTGGCTGCAGGCTATCGTATTCTTCGCCATCGTATTGGCGCTGACCAAGCCGGTCGGCGCCTATATGGCGCGCGTGTTCGCGGGCGAGCGGACGTGGCTTTCGCCGGTCTGCGTTCCTCTGGAAAGGTTGATCTACCGGCTCGGGGGCGTCCGTGAAGACGAAGAGATGCCGTGGTACGCCTATGCCCTCTCGATGTTGGCCTTCTCGGTCGTCGGATTGATCTATCTCTACGTCTTACTGCGCACCCAGAAGTGGCTTCCGCTCAATCCGCAGCACTTCGACAATCTGACACCCGACCTGGCGTGGAACACGGCCGTAAGCTTTCTCACCAATACGAACTGGCAGTTCTATTCGGGCGAGAGCACCCTGGGCTATCTGGCCCAGATGGCGGGGCTGGCTTGGCATAACTTCGTTTCGGCTGCGGTGGGAATCGCGATCGCGATCGCCATCGTCCGCGGACTCGTCCGTACGAACCTGAAAACGCTCGGGAACTTCTGGGTCGACCTCACCCGCTGCTGTCTGTACGTGCTTTTGCCGATCTCGATCGTCGTCGGACTGTTCCTCGTTTCCCAAGGCGTGCCGCAAAACTTTCACGGCTACCAAGGGGTCACGTCGCTCGAAGGCTTCAACCAATCCATCACCGGCGGCCCGATGGCTTCGCAGGAAGTCATCAAGGAGCTGGGCACCAACGGGGGCGGGTTCGTCAACGCGAACGCCGCGTCGCCCAACGAGAACCCCGATCCGCTGACCAATCTCGTCGAAATGCTGTTGATCCTCGTCCTGGGTGCCGGCTTGACCTATACCTACGGGGTGATGGCAAAGAATACGCGGCAGGGGTGGGCGATTTTTGCCGCGATGTCCATACTTTTTGCCGCCGGCTTCGCGACCGCATACTGGGCGGAGGCGGCCGGCAATCCGATCGTTCACCAGCTCGGCATCGCGGGCGGGAACCTGGAAGGCAAAGAGTGCCGGTTCGGCGTGCCCGCTTCGGCGTTGTTCGCAACCGTCACGACCGATACGTCGTGCGGCGCCGTCAATGCAATGCACGACTCGTTCATGCCGCTCGGCGGTTTGGTGCCGCTGGTCAACATGCAGCTTGGCGAGATCGTCTTCGGCGGCGTCGGCAGCGGGCTCTACGGGATGATCGTGTTCGTCGTGCTGACGGTGTTCATCGCCGGATTGATGGTCGGGCGCACGCCGGAGTATCTCGGCAAGAAGATCGAGCGGCGCGAGGTTCAGCTCGCCATGTTGGCGGCGCTCGTCACGCCGGTGCTGTGCCTGGTGCCCACCGCGATCGCCGTCCTGATACCGCCGGGCCTCGCAACTTTGAACAACGCCGGACCTCACGGCTTTTCGGAAATCCTGTATGCCTTTACGTCGACTAACGCAAATAACGGTTCGGCGTTCGCGGGCCTTGGTTCGAACCGGTTCTACAATCTCGCGACGGGAGCGAATATGATGTTCGGCCGCTTTACGGTCGCCATCCCGGCGCTCGCACTGGCGGGCGTCCTCGCCGGTAAGCAAGCCGTGCCGGAAAGCGCCGGCACGTTCTCGACGCACTCGCCGATTTTCGTGGCGCTTCTGATCGGGGTGATCGTAATCGTGGGGGCGCTGACGTTCCTCCCGGCCGACGCGCTCGGCCCGATCGTCGAGCATCTCTTCGTCGAGCAAGGAAAAACGTTCTAATGCTGTCCGCTCGCCGCTTGGAACGCCGCCCCAAAGGCCGCCCCCTGTTCGATCGAGCGATCGTGCTGCGCGCCGTCGCCGATGCGTTCGTAAAGCTCGATCCACGCTGGCAGGGGCGCAATCCGGTGATGTTCGTCGTCGAGGTCGGCGCGCTCGCGACCTCGGTTTTCTGCGCGCGCGACCTGGCGCTCCACGCCGGCGATGCCCGCTTCGATTTCGCGATTTCCGCATGGCTCTGGTTCACCGTCGTGTTTGCCAATTTTGCCGAAGCGATGGCCGAAGGACGCGGCAAGGCGCAAGCGGACTACCTGAGGCGAACGAAGTCGGATTCGATGGCACGCCGCCTGCGCGACGATGGGTCGGAAACGGTCGTTCCGAGCGCGAGCTTGGGCAAAGGGGATCGGTTCGTCGTTTCGGCCGGCGAGGTCGTCGCCGCCGACGGCGACGTGCTCGAGGGCGCCGCGACCATCGACGAGTCGGCGATTACCGGCGAGTCGGCCCCGGTCGTGCGCGAGTCGGGAGGCGACCGCAGCTCGGTAACGGGCGGAACGCGAGTGCTCTCCGATCGGATCGTCGTGCAAGTTACGGCCAATCCGGGCGAGAGCTTTCTCGACCGAATGATCGCGCTAGTCGAGGGCGCGAAACGTCAAAAAACTCCGAACGAGATTGCGCTCTCCATCTTGCTGGCCGGGCTGACCATTATCTTCACGATTGCGGTCGCCACGCTCGCCCCGTTTTCGGTGTATGCGGGTACGGCCCAGAGCGTGACCGTGCTGATCGCGCTGTTGGTCTGCATGATCCCGACGACCATCGGCGGACTGCTCTCGGCGATCGGCATAGCCGGGATGGATCGCGTGATGCAGCGCAACGTGCTGGCGATGAGCGGCCGCGCCGTCGAAGCGGCGGGCGACGTCGACACGCTGCTCCTGGACAAGACGGGAACGATCACGCTGGGTAATCGTCAGGCGGTGGAGATCGTCTTGGCCGCCGGGATCGACCTCAAGGACGCCGCGACGATGGCGTATCTCTCGTCCATCGCCGACGAAACGCCGGAAGGACGGTCGATCGTGGTGCTCGCGCAAGAGCAGGGCGCGGTCGCCGGCGAGCCGCCGGGCTCGGCTTTCGTGCCGTTCAGCGCCTACACGCGCATGAGCGGTCTCGATCTCGCCGATGGTTCGAAGATTCGCAAAGGCGCGCCCGACTCGCTCCTCGCGTGGGTTCGCGAACGGGGCGGCAACCCGTCGGCCGAGCTTGCGCCCCAGATCGAGCGGATCGCGCGCAGCGGCGGCACGCCGCTGCTGCTCGCGCGCGACACCGTCGTCCTGGGCGTCATCTATCTCAAAGACATTCTCAAACCCAACATGCGCGAGCGCTTCAGCCGGATGCGGGCGATGGGCATCCGTACGGTCATGATTACCGGCGATAATCCGCTCACGGCCGCGACCATCGCCAAGGAAGCCGGCGTCGACGACTTCTTGGCCGAAGCGACGCCCGAAGCGAAAATGGACCTGATCCGGCGCGAGCAGACCTCGGGTCGGCTCGTCGCGATGACCGGCGACGGTACCAACGACGCGCCTGCCCTCGCGCAAGCCGACGTCGGGGTGGCGATGAATTCCGGCACGCAAGCGGCAAAGGAAGCCGGCAACATGGTCGATCTCGATTCGGATCCGACCAAACTTATCGAGGTCGTGGAGATCGGCAAGCAGCTGCTGATGACCCGCGGCGCGTTGACCACCTTCTCGATCGCCAACGACGTCGCCAAGTATTTCGCGATTTTGCCGGCGATGTTCGCGATCGCGTACAAGCCGATGGGCCTGCTCAACGTCATGCACCTCAGCACGCCGCAAAGCGCGATTCTCTCGGCCGTGATCTTTAACGCATTGATTATCATCGCGCTGGTACCGCTGGCCTTGCGCGGCGTGCGATACGTGCCCAAGGGCGCCAACGCCGTGCTCTTCGGAAACGTCGCGCTCTATGGCGTCGGCGGCATCCTGATTCCGTTCGCGGGCATCAAGCTGATCGACGTCATTCTCGCCGCGCTTCACCTCACCTAAGGATTCGATATGTTCCGACATTTCGGTACGGCCGTTCGAATGACGATCCTCAGTATCGTCTTACTCGGCGTGATCTATCCGGTCGTCATGACCGGGATCGCGCAAGCGCTGTTTCCGAAAGCCGCGAACGGATCGCTCGTCGTGGTGAACGGCAAAGTAGTGGGCTCGTGGCTGGTCGGCCAGCGGTGGACGAAGCCGCAGTATTTTCAGGGCCGTCCGTCGGCCGCGGGCAAGGGATATGACCCGACGTCGACCGGCGGTACGAACCTCGGACCGTCTTCGGCCAAACTCATGAAAGCCACCAAAGCGACGATCGCGCAGCTCCGGCAGGCGAACCCCGACGCTTCGGGAGCGCCCCCGATCGATCTCGTAACTTCTAGTGCGAGCGGTATCGATCCGGACATCACGCCGGAGGCAGCGTACTGGGAGGCGCCGAGAATCGCAAAGGCGCGGCGGATGCCGCTCGGCGCGGTGCGCGGGCTAGTTGCCGCGCACGTCCAAGGGCGCCAGTTTGGGTTCCTGGGCGAGCCGCACGTCAACGTCCTCGAGTTGAACCTTGCCCTCGACGGGCTGCGCCCGCAGTAACTACGGAGCTTGCCTAGTCTCCCGTGCGCGGAAACGTGCGATTTGCTCGATCAGAGCGAGCGGTGGCGGCTCTTGGAGCGGGAAACTGATCGTTCCTTTGGAGCGCCAAGGACGGCGCGTAACCGGCCGGCAGTGAATAGCGAAATGAACGGCGTGGATGCGGCGCAAAGCGCAGCGGCGCGCGTCGCACCGAACGGCCCCCGAAGTTCAATGAAGATGAATGCCAGGCGTATGGCACCGGCATCCGGTACCGTGGGCGCCAGTGAAACGCGTCGAGCGCATCCGGCTCTATCCGGCCCCGCAGCAAGAGCGAACGCTGCGGTTCATGCTCGATCTCACGCGCCAGCTCTACAACGCTCTGCTGCAGCAGCGCCGCGACGCCTATCGCCTGCGGGGTATCTCGCTCCGCAGCAAGGCGCAGTATGCGGAACTCACGGCGCTGCGTCGTGAAGATCCGCGCGTCGCAGCCGTCTACCGCGAGTGCGAAGACGCGGTACTGCGCCGGCTCGAGCTGGCCTTCCCCGCATTCTTCCGGCGCGTCAAGCAGGGAGAGAAGCCGGGCTACCCGCGATTCAAACCCGCGGCTCGGTGGCATCAGGTGGGCTTCCCGCACGGCGATCGCGCCCTGCGCCTGGACGAAGGCCAAACGCGGATTCGCATTCCAGGCGTTGGCTATGTGAAGCTGCGCAAAGGCCGGAGCATCCCAGCGTTCGGCCGGGCGTGGCTGGTGCAACGGCTCGGCCGCTGGTACGCGTGCCTGGAATGTGAACGCGAGGCATCTCCACTCGCCAAAACAGGGGTGATACTCGGAATCGATCGCGGCGTGCATGTGTTGGCAGCCTGTTCGGATGGAAGGTTGATTCGCAATCGTGCGGTC
>DASXDV010000179.1:0-2662 GCA_036490465.1 Candidatus Tumulicola sp.
AGAGCCTGCGCGCGCTCGGCGCTGCACACAAATATCAGCAAAAGCAGAAGGAGGTGCGACAGCACGGCGAGGGGACGGACCGCAAGCGGATGATCAATGCGTTTCGGCATGACGAGTCTCTCCTAGGCACAATGATACTCCTGGCTACGGTCGCGGGCAATCGCCATCTCTACAAGATGCCTACGCAAGTTTGGCCGCGCGCGCGTGACAACCACGTCTCCGGCTGCGCGAAGGTCGGGGTGGTGGATGATGAGGAGCGAGCCTCTCTGAATCCGCGTTTGGTGCTTATGCGACGCTATCAGCTCGCGGCCGCCGGCTGGCTGGCGCCCGCTTGCCATCGGTAGAAGTACCTGGACGCCAGATTCCAGATTGCCGAACGGACCGTGTGCGGCGCGCCGCCGAACTTCGCGAAGGCTTCCTCGTGCGGCTTGAACCAAATCGCGCTCGACGAATTCCAAACAACCGCGGCCGGCGATACTTTCCGGTTCGCGGATGACGCGTTAACGCACCCTCGCCGTAGTCGACCTGCGCCTCCGGGCGGGCGCGGTCTCGAAGCAGCTAATCTTCGGTTCGCGCGGTCGCAGTTTGCCTTGGTAGATGGCGACCGCGTTACGGCTCTTGGCGACTTCGGCCGTGATGAACCCGCGGTATGGCTCGCAGTGCTGCGCGAGCGCGACGGCCCGGTGGGCACTTCGGGGTCGGCGGCGCAGCCGTGGCATTCTCGGGCTAGATCAGCTCATCGGCGGTACATTTTCAACCGGCCACGGGTCGTAATTTTTTGGGTGGCCACCGAGGAATATGTGCGGTCGCTATCGCTTCCCGGCGCTCACCTTTTTCAAGGCGTCCAACGAATCGCGCATCAGCATCGCCAGACTCGGACCGTTTGGTTCGTTGATCCAACGGCCCATGGCGATTCGGAAAACGGTGATCCCCATCTCCGCCGCGAGACTGGCGGCCGGATCGGCGACGCCCCGCCGCCGCAATCCGTCGGCCAGCAAAGATACAAGCGATGCCAGTTTGATGCGCTCGCGTTCTTGCAACTCGGGATTCTCGGCAATCACGGATTGTCGCACACGGACGAACTCCAGGCGATTTTCGAAGAACGCGGCGGTTGCCTCAACGGCCACGCCAACGGCATCGATCGGCGAGAGTTTACTCGGCGCGTTCTCGATTGCCTCGACGAGCGTCTGCCCGAATGCATCGCCCGCCGAGAACAGTACCTCGCGTTTGTCGACGAAATGCCGGAAGAACGTGCGTTCGGTTAGTCCGGCCCGCTCCGCAACCTCCGTGACCGTGGTCTGAGCAAAGCCGCGCTCTTGATAGAGCTCTAGCGCCGCCTTCTCGAGCCGCTGCCTCGCGTCAGGCCTCCATCTTCCCATTCCCGGGCAGTATAGCACGCGTGATGACAGTGATTGACATCAGTGGTATACTCACCGATGTCAGCGACTGACATCAGCCAGCCAAGGAGACATGAGATGCGAGTTTTCGTTACCGGCGCGACGGGCTTCGTCGGATCCGCCGTCGTTCAAGAGTTCGTTCACGCCGGGCATCAAGTAGTGGGTCTGGCGCGATCGGAAGCTGCCGCGGCGGCGCTCACCGCGGCAGGCGCCGGCGTGCAGCGCGGCGCGCTCGACGACCTCGAGAGCTTGCGGATCGGCGCGGTCGAGTCGGATGCCGTCGTTCACACCGCTTTCATCCACGATTTCGCGAACTTTTCGGGCGCTGCCGCGGCAGACGCACGCGCGATCGAGGTACTCGGCGAAGCGCTCGCGGGATCCGGTCGACCGTTAGTCGTCACTTCGGGCACCGCACTCATTTCGCCGGGACGCACTGCCACTGAAAATGACCAACCCGATCCGGCTCTGGCCGCAACGTGGCCTCGCAAGTCGGAAGAGACGGCGCTCGCTTTGGCCGCGCGCGGCGTGAACGCTTCGGTCGTACGCCTCCCGCCCTCGGTGCACGGCGACGGCGATCACGGATTCGTACCGCGCCTCATCGATGTCGCGCGTGAAAAGGGCGTCGCGGCGTACGTCGGCGACGGCGTCAACCGTTGGGCGGCCGTGCATCGTCTTGATGCGGCGCGTCTCTTCAGACTAGCCATCGAGCAAAGTACGTCGGGCGCGCGTTATCACGGCGTCGGCGAGGAGGGCGTCGCATTTAAAGATATCGCCGCCGTCATCGGACGACACCTCAACCTGCCCGTCGTTTCGAAATCGAACGAGGAGGCCACCGAACACTTTGGCTTTCTCGGACTCTTCGCCGCGATGGACGTTCCGGCGTCCTTCAGCCTCACTCAGAAACAGCTGGGCTGGCATCCAACTCAGACCGGACTGCTCGCGGATCTGGAATGCGGGGACTATTTTAAGAAAGCGGTACATGCATAGCATGACGGCACTTGCCGGAAACACGCGCGATGGATCGGCCATCGCCGCACGTACCTAAGGCCGTTCGCGCCGCGTCGCTCTAGCCGGCCTTCTCCGAATCCCAAACGACGGCTTCGGCATCGCTCGGAACCCCGGCACGCACGATCGTCTCCATGGAGGCGATGAACGCGAGGACCTGTCCTTCCCGCGCCGATTGTCGCCGGTAGTGCACCAGCGCGTCGAGCGGGTACCAGAGCCCCACCCACGCGATCACAAGAAAGAAGCCGTCGCCCAACAGC
>DASXDV010000181.1:0-2781 GCA_036490465.1 Candidatus Tumulicola sp.
GCTGTTGGGCGACGGCTTCTTTCTTGTGATCGCGTGGGTGGGGCTCTGGTACCCGCTCGACGCGCTGGTGCACTACCGGCGACAATCGGCGCGGGAAGGACAGGTCCTCGCGTTCATCGCCTCCATGGAGACGATCGTGCGCGTTGGGGTTCCGAGTGATGCCGAAGCCGTTGTTTGGGATTCGGAGAAGGCCGACTAGAGCGACGGCGGCGGCCGCGATCACGGAAAGAGCCTCTTTCGCTCGGCCGGCTGAATACAGCGCGTGAGCGTAGTCGGGAGCGAGCGCCGTCTTATTCCGTAGGCTTCCGCCCGGCAGTAGAAATACCGTCGGTGTAAGACGGTTAGATCGAGTCCGAGGGAGCACGGGGAGGGGCGTAGCGAATTCCATAGCCCATCAGCTTTTTCCACTCCCGTTCCATCGTGTCGTAGCACTCGCAGGACGCCGTTTCGAGAATCTGGACTCAACGGTTATCACGGAGCTAATCCGCATGCACAATCTTCGCGCTGCAAGCGGTTTTGAGCGCGAGACCATCGTTTTTCAGCATCCACGACTTAAAAGGCTCTTCGATATCCTGGATATGGGAAAAGTGTTTCGACTCGTTAGAACATTGGACGACGCCGTTGAAAAGAATGGCGCGCCCGTCACCGTGCAAGACGCTTTTACCAATGGCCTGACCCCTTATGAGGCGTTTGACGCGGCGGGCTAGCATGCTAGCATAAAGAACGAGAGCCCACGGCATTACTGCTGCGGGCTCATCGTCTCTATTAACCGGCCATTCAGTTCCGCCAAGGCAAACGGTCGAGCGCCTTGTGGCGCCAACGGGAATTGAAAGCGGTACAATAGACCAACTCGCGACGACTGACGACGACGAAAACGGGCACTTCTAAGAATAATGCCACTGCTCATGTTGTCGCCGGTCGTCGGCGGTTGCGAGGGGTATGTGGGCCAATTGTGGGCCACTCGCTGCTTCGAAGACCAAGCTGCGAAGATGCACCTTCGTGGGCGCCCGCGGTGCGAGGATGCCGCCGCCGTTCATGCCCGGCACGCTCGGCGCGCTCGGTGCCAGCTAGTTGACGTTCGCACAACCCGCCAGCAGGGCCGCAGCGAAAAGGCCCGCCGTCGAACGTCCGTTCATAAGTTTAGGGGCCGAAGGCCAGACCTGCAACTCCATGGTGCCCACGTCGAATTTTGTCGATGAGGCGATCGTCTTGCGGCCCGTAAACCGTCACCTCGTTGCGTCCCACTGCGCCGCAGGCGCCACAGTTGCCGACGTACAGGTTGCCACTACTGTCGAAAGCCATTCCCACGGGCTGGTTTATTCCTTCAGAGATCTTTCCCAGCAGGCGATGCTCGCCGCCGAGTGCGTAGACCATAACATCGTTCGCAACAAAGTCATCGACGTAGAGCGCGTTCGAGCTAAATACAAGCTTACCGGCACACAAAAGGCCCTCTGAAATCGTGCCGATCGGTTCGTCTTGCTCCGCCGAGTAGATCGCGACTGTGCTGTTCGCGTAGGGCGAACAGTTCGAGACGTATAACCTACCACGGCGATCAAACGCGACCCACACGGGTTCCGTCAATCCCGTCGAGATCGTGCGGATGGGAGTATCGCCTCCCGGAGCGTAGACGCTAACGCTCGGCGGGTACCTGTTTGCGACGTAGAGGTTACCCGACCGATCGAAGACCAAGCCACGGGGCTGGCTGACGCCAGATGAAATCGTTCGCAGCGGCTTGCTTTTGCCGGGAGCGTAAACCGTGACCGTGCTGCCGAACTCGTTTGAAACATATAGATTGCCGGAGTCATCGAACACCATGTCTACAGGTCCGTTAATGCCGGCCGAAATCGTCAGGGAAAGATTGCCGCTGCCGCGGGGATAGACCGTTATAAAGGTGCCGGAGTGGCAGTCGGTCGGGCCGCAGTTCGCGACGTAGAGATTTCCCCCGGCGTCGAACGCGATCCACACCGGCGCCTCAATACCCTGTGAAACCTTTCGAACGATCTTATGCGAACGCGGCGCATACACGGTGATGCTGTTCTCGCGGCCGTCGCCAAGGTAGAGTCTGGCCGTATCCAAGGAATTCTTCGTCGTTGTATGCGACGCGAGACTGTTGCTGCGCGCGCCCCCAGGCGCGCTCGGGGCTGTCGGGTTGGCATTCGCGCAGCCCGCCAGAAGGACCGCGGTAAGGGCCCCCGCCGTCAAACACCTATTCATCCTGAAATCCAATGATATCAGCGGGAGGAACCGAGCCGACAGGGCTGTTCGTACTAATCGAGGCTGCATTTTGTACCTCTGCGCGGCGACAAACGATCCTCGGGCTGCTGCGCTTGAAATGGCCGGAACGGCGGATCGCGCGGGAGACCGGCTTCCACCGGGCGACGATCGGCCGCGTCGCGCTCGAGCTGGCGGCCGAACTTTCAAAATGTACCACCCCCGGCGAAGTGGCCACCGACGCAAAACCGCCCGCCGACCCCGAAGTGCCCACCGGGGCCGGCGCGCTCGCGCAGCGCCCGCGAGCCATACCGCGGCTTCATCACGGCCGAAGTCGCTAAGGGCCGTAACGCGGTCGCCGTCTACCAAGATCTTGTCGAGCACCACGGTTACCCGGGCGCGTACAACGCGGTCAAACGGTTCGTTGGCAAACTGCGACCGCGCGAACCAAAGATCAGCTGCCGCTTCGAGACCGCGCCCGGCCAGGAGGCGCAGGTCGACTACGGCGAGGGTGCGTTAACGCGTCATCCACAAACTGGAAAGTATCGCCGGCCGCGGTAGCTTCGTCGA
>DASXDV010000192.1:0-9765 GCA_036490465.1 Candidatus Tumulicola sp.
GATTTTTGCAACCACCTCGGCGGCGATCTCCTCGATGCGGGGATGACGGTACGTGCGGCCCTTGACGGAAACGCCGGCTTTGATGGCGATCCGCTCGCGGGGGACCGCGGCGACGACGCGACCGGGTTCGGCGGCGAAGCAGTCGACCGTGAACTCGACGCCCTCGACCGCTTCCTGCACGATCAAGTCGGTGCGGCCGCGGGCGGATTCGTGCAGCATTTGCTCGCCGAGTACGCGCAGCGTGCCCACCGATCCGGATCCGCGCCGCGGCTTGAGGTACGCCGGAAAACCGACCGGCGATGGCTGCGCGCCGTATGCGACGGTGCGCGGACCTTCGATTCCCAGGCGCTTCAAGAAATCCGCAAAGGCCAGCTTGTCGCCCGCGACCAGTGCGATTTCTCGCGACGGCGCCGCGACGCGGCAACCCAGCGCCTCGAAGCGTTCGCGGGCGGCGATGACCGGCAGGAATTCGCGCTCGACGATGATCGGAACGAACAGCTCGATCCTCAGCCGGGCGACGGCGTCTAAGCAGGCTTCGACGAAATCGGGAGCGTCCGCCGGGGGCACGCGAACGAACTCGTCGACGAACGCCCTGGTGGCATTGAGGTCGTCGAGGTCGGCGATCGCGACGAACGTCGTCCGGCCGTCGTCGCGCAGCGCCTTCACGAGCGACTGGGCCGTGACCGTTCCGCCGGCCGATATCATTACGCGCATCGGCAAGCCGCCGAGGCGCTCCGAGCGCCGAGCATCAATAGTGCATCTCGTTCCAGCGATCCGGATTGGCGTTCAACCACGCCCACTCGCGCGCCAGCCCGTCGCGCAGCGCGGTCGCCGGCCGCTCTCCGAGCAGACGTTGCGTCTTTGCAGGCGACAAATGCATGACCCCCAGTTCCGCCGGCAAGCGCATCCGGCCGTCCACCAGCGCGGAACGCTCGCCCGGCGCAACGTTTTCGGCGACCGGGCGCGCGTCGATTCCGGTGACGTCGCAAACCAGGGACGCCAACTCGGCAATCGACGTCGCGACGCCCGTCCCGACGTTGAACGAATGGGCTCCCGCCAGCGGCGACTCCAGACACGCGCGATGGACGCCGACGACGTCGTCGACGAATACGAAATCCCGGAGCTGCTCCCCGGCACCGAAGATCACCGGCGGTTTCCCTTCGAGCGCGCGCTTGAGAAAGATCGTCAGGACGCGGCCGTACCACTCGCGCGGCCCGTACACGATTCCGTACCGAAGTGAAAACGCCGCAAAGCCGTAATCGTTCGAAAAAACCTGCGCGTATTTCTCGGCCGCAAGTTTGCTCGCACCGTACGACCAGTTCGGGTCGTGCGGATGCGCGTCTTCGTCGCTGGGAGGCGAGACCGCCTGTCCGTAAATGCAGGCGGACGACGCGTTAACGAGCCGCTCGACGCCGGCGGCACGAGCGGCTTCGAGCACGTTGATCGTTCCGATCAGGTTCGTCTGCAGATCGCCGATCGGGTCTTCCATACACTTCGTGATTTCCAACTGCGCCGCTTGATGCGAGATCGCGTCCTTACCGCGAGCCGCCGCCGCGAGCGCATCGCGGTCGAGAACGTCGCCCGTGACGATCTCCACGTCGTCGAGCGCACCCGCCAAGTTGTAGCGCGTTCCGCTGGAAAAGTTGTCGAATACCGTCACGCGGTGACCGGCGGCAAGTAAATCGTCCACGATATGCGAACCGATGAAGCCCGCTCCGCCCGTGATCAGAACCGCTTTGGGGGACGCCACTCTTTCCTCCGTCAAAAAAAGGCGCTCTTGGGCCGTTGCCCTCGAGAGCGCGCGGCGAGGGTGTATTGAACCTCCGCGCCGCAAAATCCGCCCGAACCCGCGCATGGATACGACCCGGGACTCCCGAAGGGGGGCCCGACCTCGGAGCTCCTCGGCCGCCGGGTCCCATCATCGCTTTCCCTCGCGCCTGCGGCGCGCGGCTAGGAGCCTAGGAATCCTATGAACGTCCCGTTCGTCGACCTCAAGGCGCAGTATGCATCGATCAAACCGGAGATCGATGCCGCGATCGGCGACGTGCTCGAGTCCACCGCGTTCGTTTTGGGGCCGCAGGTCGAGCAATTCGAGGAAGCGTTCGCGCGCTTTACCGGTAGCCGTTATTGCGTCGGCCTCGAGTCCGGGACGGCGGCGTTGAAGATTGCGTTCGAAGCGATAGGCATCGGCCCCGGCGACGAGATCCTCGTGCCCGCGAATACCTATATCGCGTCGGCCTTAGCCGCCTCGGCGGTCGGCGCCGTTCCCGTCCTGGTCGACGCGAACGACGACTATCTCCTCGACCCCGACGCGATCGAGGCGGCCGTCACGCCGCGCACCAAAGCGATTCTGCCCGTCCACCTGTACGGACGGGCCGTGCCGATGGAGCCGATCCTCGACGTCGCCCGCCGTCACGGGCTGCGCGTCGTGGAGGATGCCTGTCAGGCACACGGAGCTCGCTGGCAAGGCAAGCGCGTCGGCAGCATCGGCGACGTCGGCTGCTTCAGCTTCTATCCCGGAAAGAATCTGGGCGCCTACGGCGACGGCGGAGCACTCGTAACCGACGACCCAGCGGTGGCGCAGCGGGCGCGCCTGCTGCGCGACTTCGGTCAAGAGCGCAAGTACGAACACACGATCAAAGGCGACAACTGCCGCCTCGACTCGATTCAAGCCGCCGTCCTCGACGTGAAGCTGCGCAGGCTCGACGAATGGAACGGGCGCCGGCGCGCGCACGCCCGGCGTTACGACGAACTGCTCGCTGCCGCCGGTTTCCCGGTGGCCGAGACCGCGGCCGGCGACGACCACGTGTATCACCTCTACGTCACGCAGGTCTCCGATCGCGCCAACGTTCGGGACCGCCTGGCGCAATGCGGCGTTCAAACCGGCATTCACTATCCGATTCCGATCCATCTTCAGCCCGCGTATAGCGATTTGGGTTACGCGCGCGGACGCTTTCCCAAAACCGAGTCGGCGGCGACCCGCATCCTATCGCTGCCGATGTTCGCCGAACTGAGCGACGAGCAGATCGAACACGTCGCCGCGTCCCTCACGCAAGCCGCGCGAGCGGATCGACCAGCGGCGCGCGCGTCGTAAGGAACGGCATCTCAAGCGTGACGCGCGCCAAAGAACTCGGCGCGGCCATCATCGGTCTGGGGTATTGGGGACCGAACCTGCTGCGCAATTTCTCGACCTCCGAAAACTGGCACGTCGGGTGGATCGTCGATACCGACCCGCGGCGGCGCGGCCGCCTCGAGCGGCTCTATCCGACGGCTCGAGCGAGCGCCGAACTCGACGAAGCGCTCGCCGATCCGGCAGTCGACTTGATCGCGATCGCGACGCCTCCGGCGACGCACTATCCGATGGCGATGCGCGCGATTGCGGCCGGCAAGCACGTCCTGGTCGAGAAACCGCTCGCCGAGGACGTCGCGCACGCACGCGAGTTGTTGGATGCCGCCGAGAATGCAGGCGTGCGTCTATTCGCCGATCACACGTTTCTCTACGCCGGGCCGGTCGAGGCGATGCGCCGCAGCCTGGTCGGCGGGGAACTCGGCGAGATCTATTACGCCGAATCGACGCGCGTCAATCTCGGATTGTTTCAGCAAACCAACGTCATTTGGGATCTCGCACCGCACGATCTCTCGATTCTCAACCACGTTTTCGGCGAACTTCCGCAAGCCGTCTCTTGCCATGCGATGGCGTACATCCATCCGCCCGTTTGGGACGTGGCCTTCTTACTGCTGCGCTACGGCAGCGGACGGGTCGCACAAGTCCATCTGAGCTGGCTTTCGCCGGTGAAGGTGCGGCGCATGGTGCTGTCGGCGAGTACGCGCATGGTGGTCTGGGACGACGTCGACCCGTCGGAAAAACTCCGCGTGTACGACAAAGGCGTCGTGCGCAACCCGACCAGCGAAACGCTCTCGCGGCAAATGGTGAGCTACCGGCTGGGCGACGTTCGGATTCCGATCGTCGACGGCCGCGAACCGCTCGCGAAACTGGCCGAGGACGTCCGCGAAAGCATTCTGGCCGGAACGCCGTCGCGGATCGACGGCATCGTCGGCTACGAGGTCGTGCGTTGCATCGAAGCCGCCTGCCGCTCCGCCCAACTCGAAGGTGCCTGGGTCGACCTTAGCTGACCTTGCGCGCGTCGGCCCGGCGGGCGAGCGGCAACGCCGCCGCTAAGACGATCACCGTGAGCGCGAACCCGGCAAACTGCAAGTACGCCGGAAGATAGACCAGCCGTTGCGCGGCCGCTCGCGCGTCCCACGCCATCATCCAGCCGTCGGCCAGCGTGGGCGGCACGAGCCTCCCGCGATCGACCGCGCGCCACCCGGCGTCGTAACCGCTGGCGAACACGAAGGCCGTTTTCGGCGTCGCCGGCGCTACCCCGCACGGACGGCCGGCGACGGCACTCAGGCCGTGCGCACCCGGGTAGAGCGCGGCCGTTTCCGCCTCCGCCGGCAGCGCATAACGTTGCCACGGACCGCGCACGGCAACCGTCGCCGAGCCCATTTGCAAGCGGGCGCTCTCAGGCTGCGCGCTCGCGAGGACGCACGCGGCGTTGCGCGTTAGTTCGAAACGCAGCGGACGTGCGGACAGCGTCCACACGAACGGGTAGATGCTATCGGGCAGCCATGGGCGATAACGCCAACCCAGCGTCCCCTCAACCCAAGCGACGCGCGGATCGGCGGTCAGCCGCGACGCCGGCAGCGTCAACGCTTTTGGATACGCGGGCTGCAGGGCGATTTCGTCCCCAGCCAGCTCCGAAAAAAGCCGCGCGCCGGGGCGAACGCGCGCGACGTACGTCGCGCCGCGGCTGCCCGGCAGTTCGTACATGCTCGACAGCGGCGTCGCGCGAAGCTGCCGTACGCGTTTGGAGTCGCGCAGCAGACGCCCGAGATCCGCGTCGCTCAGACCCTCGAACGCCATTGGAAAGCCGGTGCCGAAGTTGTCGATCCGTCCGGATCGCAAGTACGTTCGAAAGACGACGTATCGCACATTCATCGCCGCAAATGCGTTCCAGTCCGGTCGCCCGGCGCGCAGCGTCGCAAGCGCATACGCGAGCTGCGGATTCTGATAGTCGTCGCTAACCGATGGATTTCCGGCGGGCCCGTAAGCGGTGAAGTCGCGGCCTTGGTTAGATCCGCCGATCGGCCCTAACGGTTCTTCGGCTGGCAGCCACAGAACGCGACCGGCACCCCGGCCGGCCGCCACCCGCATATCCGCCAGCGCGTCGACGACGTACGCACGCGGAACGAGCAGCTCGCGAAGACCGCCGGCCGTCAAGGACGGAGCGATCGTCCAAGCGACCAGCCCGAGCGCGGGCAAGAGCAACGCCGTGCCGCGACCTTGCAACCCGAGCCCGAGCGCGAGTGCTAATCCAAGCGCCCCCAACGCCGCGAAGTAATTCAAGTCGCGAAACACGGCGAAGCCGGGAACGTGCAAGAAGGACCAAGCCAGCGGACCCGCCAACGGGCCGTAAAGACCGGCGGTCAGCACGGCTCCCAGCGCCATCAACGCTACCGCGTAAGCACCGGCTCGCCGGGACGCCCAAACGGCGAGCACCGCCGATGCGGCGACCAGCACGTAAAGCACGCCGAACGCTCCCGCCAGGGCGTGGGCTTCGTAGTAGCGCGTAAAATACCCCAACATCACGACGGCCGAGGCGGGTGCCGAACTGTTGTTGTATTCGAAACTCAGCAACGCGGGCTGGGCCGCATATAACGACGCCGTCGAACTCAGCACTTGCGGCAGCAAGGCTTGCAATTGAATTGCCACCGAAATGGCGGCGGCGGCCGCCAATCGCCAAACCCATCCTCGCTCGCGCGGAAGGGCCGCAATCGCTGCCAACACCGCCATCCACGCAATCGCTAAGAACTGGATCTGGCAGCCGGCCGCGCCGATGGTTATTCCCAACGCCACCGCGGCGGTCGCGCGCGGCCGAACCAGCGTACCGCGCGCGAAGTAGATCGCCAGCGGCAGCAGCGCGTAAGCCAAAAGGTAGGCCAAATGCCCAGCGGCGATGCGCGTATACGCGACCGGACCGAGCGCGTACAGTACGGCGGCAGTAAAACGTGCCGGCTGCGAGCGGACGCCGAACGCGTCGAGCATGAGCGCGCAGCTGCAGCCGGCGCCGAACTGCAGTGCCGCGATCCAAATCGCCAACCCGGTCGCCGAACCGAAGAGCAGAACGAGCGCGACTTGAACGGCTACCGCGTACGTCTGCCAAGGAAGTGCGTTGCCCTGGCCCAACGAACGTTCGTCCCAAAGTCCGACGAACGCGTGCAGCCACTGCCAGGCGAGTCCGCGCGAGAGCGGCCACGTCCAGTCTTGCTGAAACGCCGGAACGGTCTGCCACACGAGCAACGGCCAGACGGCGATCGTGCAGACGATCGCGAGTAGCGCAAACCCGGTCCTTGCCGACAAACGTCTATGCCGGCGATGGGACGCGACGCCCGCGCCGGGCCAGCCGCGTCAGCCGATTCCGGACGGCGAATCCGAGCGCGCACAAAACGCAGCCGACGGTGAGGATCATGCCCGCGGCATACGCAAACAGCGCTCGGTTGACGATGCGGAACGTAACCGGGCCGGAAGCGTCGACGATCCAGCCGTTGGCGAATCCGTCGACCTGCAAGTGTCCTAAAATGCGCGCATTCGGACCTTCCGCATAGGCGCTCCAAATGGGGGCGAACGACTGGCGAAAGACTAGCGTACAGCGTCCGCGCACCGTCGCCGCGAGCGTGTAGAAGAGCGGGTTCTGCCTCGACCACGTAACGCCGGATGCGGCACAGGTGCGCGCCGGCGGAGGCGGTGCGACCGTCCCGCGGGCCGCCCACTGCAACTCGATTCCGCGAATCGTAACGCGGCTCTGCGGAGGAATTTTTACGACGACGAGGGCCGATCTGGCGCCGAACGGAACCTCTTGCGCCGCCAGCGACGGATCGAGCGGCTGCATCCCGGCGCGATTGCCGAAAGCGATCGACAACGCGGCGACGTCCGCCGGCTGCGCGTCGAGCCGAAGGCGCAGGGCCGCGACGCTGCCGAGGCGTGCGAGGCGCATCGAGAGGCAACGCCAGCCCTCGCGCGTCGTTACCGTAAACGAAGCGGCGCCGTGCGGAATTCGCAAGGCCGAGCCGCCGTTGCCGCACGTCGAAGACCGTTGGAGTGCCGCCGGCGGGATGCGGCGCGTCAAGAGCAGCGGCGGTGCGACCGCGCGCAGCGGCGTACCTTGGACGCGCGGATCGCCGTCGGCCGCCACCGGTACGTATCTTCCGCCGTTCGACGTCACCGCGCGCCACATGAAATCGTCGAATCCTCCGGCGTAGACCGGGGCGCCGTATACGCCGACCTCGGGGAGATACGACGCCGTCGTGCCCACGATCAGGTGCACCAGGTCTTCGCGATAGTCCGCCCGTGCGGTCAGAAAACCACGCCGCCCGAGCGCGTCGAAGGTCGCGAGCGCGCCGCTGACTTCCGGATCGGGCCACTGCTGCGCCGGGCTCAGTGAATCCGCTGCAATCGCGACCGTACCGACGCCAAGCAGCGGTGCGAGCGCTTCGACCGTCTTGAGTTGTCCCGCCATGAAGCCTTGGGCCAAACGTTCCTGCACGCGTTGCGTGCCGAGCGACACCCACTCGGCCATCGTCGGGCCGATCGCGTCGGACGGCGAGTTCAGCGACGTAAATCCGTTGATCACGTATGGCGACCAGCGGTACCGGACGCCGCGATTCGGCGGCATCCAGAGCGTATTTCCCGGAACCTGGGTGCGTGCGAAGTCGCGATACTGACGCGGCTGCGAGGTCCGCGGCAGGCCGGACGCCGGCCCGTAGATCGGTAAGAACGCAACGACCCCGCTCAGCGCCACGAGCCAGATCGCTGCCCGCCACGCCGCGCCATACGCGCGCGCGCCCAGCCGAACCGCCGTCGCCAGCATGACGAACGCTCCCCAGATGTAGAGCGGCGAGAAATAATCGGGCTCGACGAACGACCGGAGCCCCGGAACGACAAAGTGCATCCAGGCGTAAGCGCCAGGCGCGATCGCGATCCCGTCGACCAGCCAAAGGCCGAGTAACGCCAGCGCGAGTCCCGCATAGAACCTGGATTTGAGCGTAGGTCGCCGCATCAGCAGCAATACGGCCGCAAGTGCTAACGGCAGGAACAGCGCGCCCGCTTGAACGAGCCAGGGCTGCCGGGCGACGGACGTGTAGAAAAAACTTTGCAGCGCGAGCGTACTGAAGATGCCGACGTTGGCGGCGTAATGCTCGAAGACGCCCATGTTGAAGCGCTGGTTGACCAGCGCGATGTTTCCGCCGGAATTGAGCAACGCGTCGGCAGCCATCGAAAAAACGTAAAAGGCATTCGCCGCCACGACGGCCAGCGCCAGCCCGGCGAGCGCCGCGATGACGCGCGGACCGCGCAGGAGGACCTCGCGCACCGCGATTCCCAAGCAGACGAGGGCGGCCAAATAACTGATTTGCGGCGCCGGAATTACCAACAACAGCGAACATCCGACGTAGAGCGCTCCCGCGAGCCCCGGACGCTTGAGGTACCGCAAGAACAAATAGACCGCCAGCGGAACGGCTTGGTAGGAAAGAAAGATCGGCCCCTGGGCGACGCGGTCGTACGACCAGAGGTTCAGCCCGTAGAAGATCGCCAGCGCCACCGAGTAAATCCCGGCACCCAGCCGTCGCACGAGCAAGAACGCGCCGATCAGCCCCAGCGCGGCCATGCTCGAGTACCACAACCACTGCGCGACTTGGAGGTTATGGAAGACCCCGATCAGGAGATTGATGCCCAAGTGGTAGACCAGCCGCGGGACGCCGATGAACGTGTTGTCGGCACCGGCCGAAGCCGCGCCGCTCCACGGAAGCATGTAGTCGACCCAGAACGGATTGAGCGGAAAGTTCGCGTCGCCGTATTCGTAGAGTCCGCGCGAATCGAGCAACGGGAAGAAAACCGCAAACGGCAGCAATCCCAGCAGCACCGGCCGGGCGTATACGAACCGCAGGAGCGCGAGAAGGAGGTCGTATACGCGCCGCGGCTTCCGGTTCATCGCGGCCTGCCTCCGCCCACGCGCCAATCCGAGAAGGCCGAAGAGGCCGTCCGCGACCGGCTCTGAGAATCTCCGGCTGCTCGAACGTCTTGAATTCCCCGGGCGATGACGCGGACGTCCCGCGTCGCGGCGATTTCTTCCACGCGGGCTTCCAGCGACCGGCGGTTGGTCGCAAAGAACTCGACGATCGCGCGCGCACAGGAAGCCGACTCCGGCGCGAACCGCTGACAGTCCAGCGCACCCTCGAACTGCGCGAACGTCGAAATCAAGACCGGCTTGCGGGCCGCAAAGACCGCATTGAGCGCGGCGCTCGCTCCGTACGTCGCCGTATACGGAAGGACGACCACGTCGGCTGCCGCGAGGTAGTCGGAAAGCTGCGACTCCGGTACGAACTCGTGCATGTCGGCGCCGGCCGAACGTGCCTTAGCGCAAAGTCCTTCGTAAAACGTCTCGTAACGGGGGTTTCCCCGCAGTCGCGGATGCCGTCCGGCGACGATGTGAAGCGCCAGATCGCCAAACGTCTCGCGAGCGGTGGGAAACGCGTCGAGCAGCACGTCGATCCCTTTATAGTAAGAAGCGTATCCGAAGAACAAGACGACTTTTCCGTCGCCGATCCCGCAGCGCACGCGCGCCTGGCTCATCGTCGGACGCGGGCCCTCGTGCATCAGCGGTATGGGACAAACGTGCAGTTTCGCGCGCGGCACGCCGTACTCGG
>DASXDV010000091.1:0-3997 GCA_036490465.1 Candidatus Tumulicola sp.
TTTTTGGTTCCAGCCTTGGGCGTCGCATCAGACGCGCGACGAATACTGGCGGCGCACCAGCGTGCGCGAGCGCTACGCGGACGTGAAGGTGCCGGTCTACGCAATCTCGGGCTGGTGGGACGGCTATAAGAATCCGGCCGAACGCGCGGTCCGCGAACTGGGTGCGCTGGGAAAACCGGCGGCCGGCATTTTGGGGCCGTGGGGTCACAAGTATCCGTTCGACGGATATCCGGGACCGCGGGTCGACTGGCTGCGTTACATCGTGGCGCACTGGTGGGATCGCTGGCTCAAGGGTGCGACGCCCGATGCCGCGACGGCGTGGCCCGAGCTGACCGTCTGGCTCGGCGAGTCGCGCGAACCGAGCCGCATTCCGGATTACGTCGAGCGCGGAACGTGGGTGGCCGAAGATCACGCGTGGCCGCAGCGCGTCGAGCCGCTGATCTTTCACTTGACGCCCAGTAACAAGCTCGCGCACGCGCCGTCGGCGCGCGCGCAGCGGTATTCGATTTCGTCGGAGACGCTGGTCGGCACGGCGATGCTCGAATCGAGTTCGTGGGGCGAATGCGAGAACGACGACTTGCCGCGCGACCAACGCGAAACGGACCGGCGCTCGCTCTACTTCGACAGCCCGCCGCTGGCGGAAGACCTTTCTTGTTTTGGCTATCCGGAAGTGACGCTCGCGCTCGAGTGCGATCGCAATCCGGCGGCAATCGCGGTGCGGCTATGCGAGGTCAGTCCGTCAGGGCGCTCGCACTTGGTGACGTACCGCTTTTGGAACTTAGGCTATCTCGACGGTCAACTCGGCGCGCCGCAACCCGTGCCGCACGGCCGCTTTACCATAAAACTACCGCTCAACGTGATGGGACATACGTTCAAGCGCGGTTGGCGGATCCGGCTCTCGATCTCGCCCGCCTTCGTGCCGACGCTGTGGCGCGCGGCCGAGCCGGCCAACGTCACGCTCCATGCCGGCTACGACGCCGTCAGCGCGCTCGTGCTTCCGCAACGCCGTCCGCGCCCGCAAGACGCGCGCATCGGGGCAATGCTCGGCCGATCCGTGACTGCTCATGTCGATCCCGACCGCTACGCGCCGATTGAAGCGACGCGTCGCGAGGCCGCGAACCGGCGCACGGCCGAGACCATCGAGGTCGACGGCAAACCGGGGGTCGTGGTCCGCAAGCTCATGGACGCGGGCAGTTACGTGTACGGCGGCCTGCTCGAGCACTTGCTGGTCGACTCGATCGCGACCGAAACGTTTCGCACGCTCGCCGGCGACCCGTCGACCGCCGAAATGCGCACCACCTACGATTCAAAACTGGAACGCGGCAATTGGCGCGTGCGCGCGGTGACGAAAACGCGCGTTTGGTGCCGCCGGCCGGCCGGCGGCACCGAGTTTCGCTACGAGGCCGACGTCGAGACGTTCGTGGGCGATCGGCCCTTCGAGCGCCGCCACGTCGAGGGCGCGATTCCACGCCGCTGGGTGTAGCGACCGGTTTGCGGCGTCAGCGCTCGACTCGCACAGTTACTCACACACCTCGCGACACAGTTCCAAGTGCATGGCGTCGGGCCGATTCGAAAATGCTACGATGGGGCCCGGTCGCGCGTCGCTTGCCGAGGGGGCGCGCGAACCAAACCTTCCATATTTGTGGACTTCTCGAAGGAGACTAGGGTGGCTACACTTTCCTCGTTCATGCGGTACGCGCTCTGCGCGGCAGCTGCCGGCGCAATGCTGGGAGGCTGTGCCGGCGGTCCGTCGCAAAGCACCCCGATGACCGGCGCGCCGCAGAATGCGCTTCGCTCGCCGATCGGAAATCCGACCGTCAAAGATCACTGCCCGGCGCATGGGGGGGCGCGCGTTTCGCCCTGCGGCGTCGATCTCAACGCCTCGAATCCCGGTCCGGTAACCGTCACGACGCGCAATCCGCGGAGCAAAAAAGGCACGTTCACCGAGTCCGATGACTGCGGCGGCCCGTCCGGCGTCGCGACCGTTGCGCTCGTATCGGGGGATCAGTGGACCGTTGCGGCCGGTTCGACCGCCGGAACCTGCACGGCCGAGTTCGACTATACGAACTCGCACGGAAAGAAGGTCGGCTGGGCGCAACTGGCCATCACGAACGAACTGTAAATCGAAGGGGCTTCGGCGCGTCGCCCGCCTCGCATCGCTTTCCGGTCGATGCGGGGCGGGCGTTCGCGCGCAGGGGCGCGCTCGGACCGGTTGGAAGGAGGCGGCATGCACGCTCGGAGTGTGATTTCGTCGGTTTGTACGGCGGCGTGCGTGGCATTGGCGGCCGGATGTGCGAGCGGGCCGGCCGTGCAAGCGGGACCGCGCGCGATCGCCGCATCGTCGGTTTCCATCGCGCTCCCGCAGATTGCGCGAACGCTGCGGATGCCGAGCCGGCCGCCGGGGGCTAACGGTCTACGCAACGTTCCAAGTGGCAAGTGGATCTATACCGCGCAGCTGTACGGGAACGACGCCGGCGTGTACCGCCGAAACGGCTTCACGCTGCAGTTTCTGGAATTGCTGACCATCGGCTTGTCGGCTCCTCAGGGGACGATCGCGACTCCGAGCGGATGGTGGTACGTCGCCAACGGCGGTCACTCCAACGTGCTGGTGTATCGCACGAAGCAGCACGGTCCCGTCGGACCGTTGGCCACGCTCGACGACTACGGCCAAATCCCCGCTAACGTGGCCGTCACTCCCAGTCGAAAAGTCGTCGCCGTCTCGAACGTTGCGACGACGGCCGGCGCGAGCGGGAGCGTCAGCATCTACCTGAAACGACAGGCGGAACCGGCGCGCATCTTGACCTACGGAAGCGACCAGCTGCAAGGAATTGGGATCGCGATCGACCACCACGGCAACTGCTACTGGAGCTTCAACGACGCCATCGCGCATAACGGATCGGTCGTCGAGTTTGCGGGCTGTGCGGGAACCGGTCGGGTCGTCGTCCCGACGATCGGATACGCCGGGGGGTTGACGTTCGACCAGCACGAGAATCTGTTCTACGTCGATCAGACGCAAGGAATTTTCAAGTGCCGGGGACTTTCGAAGTGCACGCTCTTTGCCACCGGTTTTGGCGACCCGGTGAACGTGAACTTCGATTTGCGAGCTAAAGAGCTGTGGGTGGCCGATGCGACCGGCTACATCGACGCGGTCGACGCGAGAACCGGACGGATCGACGCCAGCGTGCCGGCAGCCGGCGTGGCCAGCGACCCGCCCTTTGGAATCGCCCCCGCTCCGGGAGAATAGTGCCGGCGCCGGTCTTGCACGCGGGAGCGCCAACGGAGTTTGCCGCTCTGCTCAAGCGCTTTCGCCTACAAGCCGGCCTATCGCAGCAGTTACTCGCCGAACGCGCGCTCGTCAGCGTTCAGGCCGTCAGCGCCCTCGAACGCGGATATCGCAAGGCCCCGTATCGTAAGACGCTCGAGCGCCTCGTCCGCGCCCTCGAACTGCTGCCCGACGCTCGCGCGACGTTTGAGGCGGCGGCGCAACGCGCGCGCGAGTCGAGGCAAGCCGACGTCTTCAGTTACGCGAGCAATCTGCCGCGGCAACTGACGTCGTTCGTGGGCGGTGAAACCGTCGTCGCCGACGTTGCCGCGCTCCTGGGGTCGGCCCCGCTGGTCAGCGTCGTGGGAATCGGCGGAGCCGGCAAGACCCGAGCCGCGATCGAAGTCGGATCCTCCGTTCTGGGCAGCTATCCCGACGGCGTCTGGTTCGTCGAACTCGCTCCACTGACCGATCCCACCCGGGTGGCGCACGTCCTCGCCGGTGCGTTGCGGCTGCAAGAATCGCCGCGCCGCTCGGTCATGACGACGCTGATTTCTTATCTGGAAGGCAAGCGCCTGCTGATCGTGCTCGACAACTGCGAGCACGCCATCCCGGCGACGCGCGGCGTCGTCGGCTCGCTGCTGCGTGAATGCGCGACCATCAGCGTGCTGGTGACCAGCCGCGAACCCTTGTCCTTGGCGGGGGAACGCGTGTATCGAATTCCCCCGCTGACCG
>DASXDV010000054.1:0-27992 GCA_036490465.1 Candidatus Tumulicola sp.
ACCGGTCGAGTTTTGGTACACTGGAGTGCGTCATCGAGTCCCCTTCACGTTGTAGTTGACATGAAAGTTGGCTCGATGACGTTTTCTTATCCTTGAAGGACTAAGTCACGCCGAAAGTACACACGCGCGCGGACTCGGCCGTCATCACCACTTTGCTCGTCTGCGTACGCCCAACAACCTTCCGTGAAGGAATGAGAATTGTGCGGATCGAGCGGGCAATCGTCTTTGTCGGTAATTCCCTGCTCTTCGGCCCAGTTGTATCCAGCCTCATGCCCGGAGCAATCGACCGTACACGTGTATCCGTGGAACGTTCCCGCATCCGATGAGTTGCTGTCCTCGTCAGCGGGATCGGATTGCTCGGTTTGGCCTTGTTGAGTCTCGGCTTGCGCACCCGGAGGCTGCTGCGCCGAGTAGTGAGGAGCCGGAGCTTGTGGAGCCCGGGCTGGAGCTCGGTGCGCCTGAGCCGGGACGAGGGCTAGCGGTTGAGGCCTGCGAGTAAAGAAAATGAAAGCCGTTATAACTGCCGCGATAGCCAACGGCAGGCGAAATAGTCTGACGTTCATAGCGGTCTCAGCTTTCTCTTGATGCCCCGGGCGAGTCCCCATTGGGCCGAATGTGTGGAGTGGGCATTTGGTTCCGCATCGGCGGAATTGAGGGGCGCTGGCCCTGCTCGCCTATCGCCCGGCACGCCTATTCGCCTGAAGGATTGCGGTGTACGCCGTATCTCTCCTCAAGCGTTCGGTTACCAAGAATGGTAAAAACGCGCCCCGTATCAAGGTGAACCTCATAGTAATATCCGCTGTACCCTTCGGAGCCACCGAGGCTCTTGCAATAGCAGATTTCACGTATCGGAACCGGTTCCGATGGCGCAGTTTCTGAACCCTGTTGTTGAATATACGAATTCGTATAACGCGAAACGACCGTCCAATCATAGGTGGGAAAGTATCGTTCATAAGACTGGGCGGATTCACCGAATGATCTTGCGAGTTGAATCGCCTCATTGTCACTCGCAGTCAGATTTTCTGGCGTTGCTCGTGGCGTCGGGCGGGGCCTGGGCGTCGGAAGACATGGCATAGTGCAGGACGTTCCAAACAAACGGTCGATTCGAGTTATTAAAACGCCACTGCCGACGTACTGGTAACGTAAGAAAAGCTGAAAGATCATTCCCGCAGCGACAACGCTCGCAACGACCAGCAAGACTCTGCTGTTCGACGGGTTCATTGTCCGTTCAAGCTCGCCCGATCCCCGGCCGCGACTGCTTCTTTTTCGCAGACGTTAGGCACCGTGCTTCGTGCGCCCGTACCAGCGCTCGCCTTGGTAGTGGTAAATACCGCTCGGAATCTTAAGCCATACGACGACGTCCCGCGGGCAATGAGCCCGCGCCGCCGCTTCTGAGTTAAAGAGTGCCGGGAGGGTTTGAGCGACGATCGCCGGCTGAGAATGTACGGCCGCCGGCCCCGTCCCGAGAAAGCCAAACAGCGCCGCGGCCAAGGCAAGGCGTCTGAACATAGCAATACCCCTGAAGCCCAAAGCCAGGCTTCCGGATCATTTTACAACGCGCGCCGCCGGTTCACAAGGCACGAGTCTCGTCCGATCCAGTTTTGTGGTAATTGCCAAGGACGGAAGGGACCTGCAACTCGGGGAGAGGCGGACCTGGCTTTTGGCGGCCCTGGACACCACTTCCCAGCCACCTCGCTAAGCGAAGGGGGGCAACCGCGCTGGTCGAAGAAAAGACCACAGAATCGCAAGGAGGCGAGTCAATGAAAAAACCGATTTTCCTACGTTCCCTAGCACTGTCGGTCGCAGCTCTACTTGGAACGGCGCCGATAGTAGTTGGGGCTACCACCGCAAATACACCTTCCCAGGGTTCGATGTTGCGCCAGGCAGCCAGTCCCGCGCCGTTCGTATTGACGCGGGCAAACACGCAAATGATGTTCGCGCAGCACGTTTCCCACTCTTCACATAGCTCTCACTCCTCGCACAGTTCACATTCCTCACATTCTTCACATAGTTCGCACGTTTCTGGCTTCTAGGTCAGGATGGGGGAAGGGAAAGTACCGGACGAGGGCGCGTGCCCTTCACGCGTCGTTCGTTTCTCTTTGGAGCTATTCGATGCTGAGACGATCAAGAAGGCGGCGTATCGTTTTACCGATAGGTGCGCGTTCGATTTCTCAGTTGAAAACAACTTTCTTTTATGCGAAATCCGCCTTAATCCATCAGTAGCCCGCGCCGATGCGGACAAGCTTGAAGCGCTTCTTCGTAACGATGTCTTAGAACAAAGCCTACGCAAGACTATTCGCGAGGAAACTGCTCCACTGCGAAACGCTATTCTTGCTTACGTATTTTCGGAGACTGGCCTTCAGAGTGGCGAGTAAGTTCCGCAGCCTGGATAGCTACGAAGCCACCATTAGCTACGGCTATCGGCTGCTGCCATTCAAGTTCACTGCTCTCGACGAAAGTGAATACGCCCTTACGAACTACGTTGGCCAAGTGACCCTTCTCGATTTAGATACGCTTGCGAATTTCGTTCATCATACGTTGCCATCTAATTCCGAAGCCTATAAGGCGTTAAAATCCAGGCATTTTTTGCTCGATTCCGACTCTGACGTCGCCATCGATCTTCTTGGGCTAAAAATGCGAACCCGTCTTGCTCGACTTAAGGAGTTTACGAGTTTGCATATGTTCGTTGTCAGCTTACGATGCGAACACTCATGCCCCTACTGTCAAGTTTCCCGGCAGAGCGATGACCGAAAAGCGTTTGACATGTCAACAGCAACAGCCGACAAAGCGCTGGGCCTGGTCTTTAGATCACCATCATCATCAATCAAGATCGAGTTTCAAGGCGGCGAACCGATGCTGAACTTTGAGCTCGTGCAATATATTGTGGAGCGGGCGGAAGCGATCAATCGAACTGAGCACCGAGATCTGCAGTTTGTCATTGCCACGAATCTAGCGATGGTAACGGATGATATTCTAACATTTTGTAAGGATCACGAGATCTTGATCTCGACGTCGCTCGACGGTCCGCCGGACCTCCATAACCAAAACCGACCACGTTCCGGCCGGAATTCATACGAAAAAGCTGTAGAAGGCATCCAGCGAGCCCGCGACGCGCTGGGTCGCGATCGTGTGAGTGCGCTAATGACAACTACACAAGCAAGTCTGTCCCGTGGACGTGAGATTATCGACGAATATCTACGTCTTGGTTTCGAAGGAATCTTTCTTCGCCCACTATCACCATATGGATTTGCAATAAAGACGAGAACCTATGCCGCGTACGACACCGATCAGTGGCTGACGTTTTACTTCGACGGGCTTGACTATATCATGGAACTCAATCGTGGTGGCGTTCCATTCCGCGAGCATTATGCGGCTATAATCCTTGGAAAAATGCTCACGCCTTTTGGTACGGGTTACGTTGACCTTCGGAGCCCAGCTGGAATCGGTGTCGCAGCGATCGTATACAACTACGATGGTGATGTGTATGCTTCAGACGAGAGCCGAATGCTGGCAGAAATGGGTGATAAGACGTTCCGTATTGGGAACGTGCATGAGAACTCGTGGGAGGAGATTATGACCTCCGATTCCCTTCTCACACCACTCGCGGAGTCATTCGCGGAAAGCGCGCCTATGTGTAGCGACTGCGCGTTTGAGCCATTCTGCGGTGCGGACCCGGTTTTTCATCACGCGACACAGGGCGACTATCTAGGTCATAAGCCGACGTCGGCGTTTTGTCGCCGTAATATGGCGATCTTTCGTCGACTCATAATCATGTTGCGTGACGACGAGTCTGCGCGGTCGATTTTCCTTCAGTGGGCCAACTCGTGACGACCGCGCTCAAGCTGGGTGGAAGTAACATTGAATTGGTTGGTTTCGACGAAACTCGAGAACCGTTCATAATTCTGCTTTCCAGCGCGGCGCAGCTTCCCCAAGCGCTACGGTCGCAACGTGCTTATCTTTTGCGGTCCGAACCAATCCCACCGGTATTTGCCTTGTATGTGGTACTAGACCGTGACCGCGCCCTCTTGAAACGGATCCCGGCGGAAAGCAGAGCGGTCGTGATCCCAGATGATTATGACTACCTCGCCGACGGTGACATCGTTCGCATCAACTCGAATCGGCACTCAATCCGAGTTCTTTATCGAAAGCAGTCACGTCACAATGCAATTCTAGTGACAGAGCGTTGCAATCACTACTGTCTGATGTGCTCACAACCGCCGAGGGACATTGATGATTCGTGGATCGTCCCGGAGACGCTCGCCGCAATCCCGCTCATGGATCGCGAGACTGAATCGCTCACGATCACCGGCGGCGAGCCGACGTTGCTAGGCGAAGACCTATTGCGCATTTTGCGCGCGTCCAAAAACTGGTTGCCGAGTACATCTATGCATATTTTGTCGAATGGGCGCCGCTTCGCAGATGAGCGGTTTGCGAGGCAGTATGCGGGGGTCGCGCATCCGGATCTCATGGTCGGAATCCCAATCTACTCTGATCTCTCGACGATTCACGACTACGTAGTACAGTCAGACGGGGCCTTCGACGAGACTCTCCGAGGTATTCTCAACTTAAAGCGTTATGGCCAGCGCGTCGAGGTTAGAGTCGTGCTCCACAAACAGACCTACGAACGACTCCCCCAACTCGCGGAGTTCATCGCTAGAAATCTACTGTTCGTAGATCACGTTGCGCTCATGGGTTTGGAAATGACCGGCTTCACAAAGGCAAACTTAAACGAGCTTTGGATTGATCCATATGACTATCAACCACAGTTACGAGCCGCGGTGCACTTGCTTGATGCCTACCAGATGAACGTTTCGATCTACAATCATCAACTATGCGTGCTTGATCCACTTCTTTGGAGGTTTGCTCGAAAGTCGATCTCAGACTGGAAGAACGAATATATGCCGGAATGCGAGGCTTGCGTAAAGCAGACCGAGTGCGGCGGCTTCTTTAGCTCGGCAAAGGTGCGATATAGTGAGCACATTCAGCCGTTCATTAAGTGAAAGGATCTGATCGACCGGGGCCAGCCAGAAAACCACACACGCCTTCGCGATTCTGCGGGGCCGTGTGTGGCTTTTGCCACGGACACGGATCGGCGGCCGCTGAGCAAAACCGGAAGTTACAGAGCCCTTATGTAGTATCCCAGCGCAGCATCGAGCGCGTTGACCCCGGCGGGCGGGCGCGCGCTCGGGGACGTGCCGACGTTTGCGTGTTCGATACGCGCCCGGTCGCGGAGGTACGTCGTGATGTAGTAGTAGCGGCAACGCTCCACGTAGATTCCGGTACCCGCCACCCGAAATTCGAAGATGCCCGCCCCACCCAATTCCGCCCGGCTAAACAGCGCCGACTTCGAACCCTGCGCGAGGCGAAGGGTCGACGCGTCGATCGTCTGGCGGATCGTCAAGCCCGGCGCGGTTACGAGCGTGCCCTCCGACGGCATTCGCGCGATTGCATCTCGAAGCGGCGACCAGCCGCCGCCGAAACCGTCGAGAATCGCAGCCGGTATGGTGATCGCACAGCCGAGTGCCATGATCGCCCAGATTCCGCCGACGATCATTCGCTGGTGCTCGATCGCGGCCTTGACTGGCGGCACGTTCGCGTTGCCAATCCAGACTTGGACGGATAGGACGAGTTTGAGCATCAGCGGGATCGTCGAGAACGCAAACGCGAGGATCAGGGCAAAGAACGCGACGGCGGCCGGCGGCCCGAAAATGCCGAGACTTTTCACTGCCGCCAGTTCCAGTGCGCCGCCGGCGATCAGCATGATCGCGATGAGCCCGAGCAGGCCGGCCGTGATCAGGGCATTCGCAACGAGCCCGCGCATACGGACGCCTGCAGAATTTTTAAAAGAAGCACAACGATCCCTGTGGCGCCTTCGGCACGGCACGCTTGAATGGGCCGGATGGCAGGGGAGCCGGCGGTCTGCTTCGGCGTATACTCGACGCTACGGGAGGAAGTTATGCCTGCTACGATCAGCCTCGGTTCGACCGGACCGGACGTCAAACGACTGCAACGCGTTTTGGCACGGCACCTGATGTGGAATCCTTTCGGACCGATTACCGGCGCGTTCGACGCCGGCGTCGAGACCGCGGTGAAGACGTTTCAGCAGAGCCAGGGACTGGCCGCCGACGGGATCGTCGGCCCTTCGACGTGGGCCGCGCTGCCGAGCTATCGTGAGGCCTCTCCGGAGTGCAAGAACGGATCGCACGGACCGGGCGTCGCCTGGCTGCAGAAAACGCTGGCCGGAACCAACGTTGGAATTCAGTTCACGCCTTACGGCGGTTCGATCGACGGAGTCTTCGGCGCGATGACCGAGGCGGCGGTGAAAGCCCTTCAAACGTGGGCCGGGGTAACTGTCGACGGCGTCGTCGGCGACAACACCTGGTTCGTGTGGATGACACCCGGCACGGCGCAGCAACTTACTCTCGAGGCCGCTTCCGGTCTGACCGGCGGTTTGTTGTAGAGACCTTTGGTAGGGAAGGTGGGATTCGAACCCACACGAGTTGCCTCGGCCGCTTTTGAGGCGGCTGCGTCTGCCGTTCCGCCACTCCCCCGAGCTTGACTAGCGTTCGGAGCGCGGGTTCGCTTGCAGGATGCGCTCCGCCTCCGCGGCATCGACCGCGTCGTAAAAGCACAAGCGTAGCTCCGCTGTGCGGCCCGAAAAGACCAGAGTCACGAGTTGCGCGCCGCGCACGGCCCGCAGTTCGACGCGCCGGATGGCGTTGGGCAGCCAACGCATTGCCAGCAGGGAGCGGCCGTGCAGAATGCCGACGTACGATGCGCCGGCTGGGGCGATCAGCACGTCGCCGCTCCGAAAAGTAAAACCGGAAATGCTTTCGAGCGCCGCGGTCGACGCCGGATCGTTCGGTACGAACCGAAGCGTGACGTCGAGCTCGTCGCCCTCGGATACGGTCCGCAATGTGCGCTCGAAGCGAGCGCCTCCCGGCGGAAGGTCCGGCGCGTCGTACGCGCACGTCGTCCCGGCACTCGCCGCATCGTTGGCGGCGGCGCACCGGTAGGTTCGGTTGAACGTGCCGGCGGGCAACGGATGCGTGTAGGCGGCGATGTAGTCGCGTGCCGAGGCGGGCGGCGCCGGATCGACCGCGTCGCGCAGCAGGCCGATGCCGGTCGCGGCATTGTCGCCGGCACCTTCGCGTAAATCCGAGATCCGCATACCCGCATCGGGCGCGAAGCCGACGCGCAGACGCGTGCCGCCGAGATATTCGGCGGATGCGTCGGTAAACGGATACGGCGTCGCGGTTGCCGACGCGATCGGCGCCAACGGTGCGAACGCGGGCAGTCCCACAGGCAGCAGACGCGCGCCGCGCGGACCAACGGTGAAGCGCGGAACGTCGACCGTGCGGGCGGCGAGCCGCACGCGCAGCGGCCCAATCGTCCGAGCGGCCGCGCTCGCGTTGACGGCGTCGACGAATGCGTACGAACGATCGTCGGCCAGGAGGACCGTCGCTCCGCGGACGCTCCCCGCGGCGGGGGGCAGCGCTGCCAGGGTCGCAACGACTCGATGCGCGGCGCGCAGGCGTTGCAAGCGGCGTGCAACCGGAGCATCCATCGCCGACGCCAACCGGCGCGTCGGAACGATCGGGAGGACGAGGGCACGAAAGCGGTCGAGGGTGGCGTCGTCGGCATAGGCCAGGTCGACGAGCCGGCAGGTCATTCCGCGCGCCGCGCAGTCGCGCTGCATCGCGATCGTCGCATCGGCAAACGCGCGGAAATCGCGATTCGTCAGCACGAGCGCGGAAAACAGCGTCGGCGGCCAAATGATTCCCGCGTCGGCGGCGGGATGAGTGCGCGCGAGCAACTGCCCGTAGCGGCCGACGTCGGCGCCGAAGCGCGCGGTCGGAACGAAGCGCGGCGTGCGGGCAAGGTCGTACGCGAACGCGGAGTCCCAGGCGTAATACCAATTCGCCCACGGAGCTTCCCAGCCGGCGGGATAGATCGTATCCTGCAGCGGAAAGTTCACGATGCCGTGGACGCCGTCGCGCAAGAGTTCGTTCAATGCCAGGGCGGTGTTGTCGGGGTCGCTCGGGCGCGGAAGCGCCTCGTCGGCTCCTTGCAGCCAGCCGGCTTGAAATTCCGCGTACATCACGGGCCGGTCGGGCTGCGTTTGCAGCAAGCCGGTGGAGAAGTCGAGTTCGGCGAGATCGTGAGCGCCGATGGCATACGCACTGCTTTGATACCAGTCGCCCCACGCCCAGGCGGGTGAAGCCGCGGGGACCTTCATTTGGTAAGTGTTGACGAATAGCGGCACGCGCGGTCCGGTAATCCCCTGCACCGCGAGGCGAAGCCAGTCGACGTACGCATGCCAGTGCGGCGCCGGCCACGTGTCGTTGTCGAGATAGGCGCCTTGATCGTCGTCGAGCGCGATCGCCACGATATCGTTGGCGTACGGCGCGACCGCGCGCAGCAAGGCGTCCAGCCAGGCTTGCGATTGGCGTAGATGGGTCGGATTATTCAGCCACTCGTTAGCGGCGGCGTCGGCCTGTGAATTCTGCAGCGTTGCCGTTGCCGGATAGCGGCCTTCGAGAACGTCGTGCAGCGGCATGTCGTATTCGGGGCGCTCCAACAGCCATGCCGGATAGCCGCCGTTGCGCCACTCGTTGCGAACGACCGGCCCGGGGCGAAGGACGATCTTGAGCCCAAGCTCGTGCGCGTCGTGCAAGACTCCGAGCAAATCGCGCCGTGGATCGGTCGTGCCGTCGAAATCCGGCGGCCGATCGGGTGAGGGCTGCTGCCAGTTCCAAATCGCGTAGAGGTCGATGGTATTGATGCCCATCCGTTTGTAGGCGCGCAACGCCGGAAGCCAGCGGTCGTGCGGAAGACGTTCGAAGAAGAAGGCGGCGCCGTAAACGAAGAACGGTTTGCGATCGACGGTGAATACCGGATAGCCCCGATCCGTCACGACGGCCGAGGCGTTCCAGGAAGCCCACTGCGGCACGGGCGCTTCCGCCCGAACGGTTGGGGGAAACGCGAAGAGCAGCAGGACGCAGAGTGCCCCAAACGGCCACCACCGGCGCGTGCGCGCGACGAAAAGAAAAACGATCGCGCCCGTCGCCAGCCACGTGACGCCCAACCCGATGGCGAGCGCTCCGGTGTAGACGAATGCAAGCGTCCAGCCGATCAGCGCGATGAGGGCCGGCAGCGGATAGAGCGGCATGCGAAACGGCGCCGGAGCGACGCGCCGCCGAAGCCATCCGAGCGCGACGATTTGCGCGATCGCCTGGATCAGGACGATGCCTGCGGTAAGAAACGCGATTACTTGGTCGAGCGTAAAGAGGCTCGCGATCAGCGAGAGGCCGCCGACGGCCAGCAGGGCGACGTGCGGAATCTCTTTGCGCGGATGGAGTTTTGCGAAGATTGGCAAGAACGCTCCGTCGCGCGCGGCGGCAAAGGGAATGCGCGAGAAACCGAGCAGATTTCCGTAGAGCGATGCAAACGCCGTCACCAAAACGAGGATCGTTACGCCGATCGCGGCGACGCGTCCCCAGGTGAGTTCGACGACGAGCGAGCCCACGTATTGCGCTTGGACGGTCGGGGCGCCGTGCGCGTCGAGCAGCGAACGCCAGGGAACGACGCCTAACACGCCGGCTTGCAGCAAGACGTAAGCGACGGCCACGATCGCGACCGAGAGCAGAATGGCAAGCGGGATCGTGCGTTGCGGCCGGACCACCTCGTCGCCCAGCAGCGCGGCATCGGCATAACCGACGTAGTCGTAGAGCGTGATGTAGAGCGCGCTGCCGAATCCGGCTAACAACCCCGAACCGAAGCGAATCGGGGCGTCGAGATGAAAGGTTTGTCCGAAATGCGCGTGGGTGAGCGCGGCGACCGCCACCAGCAGCAGCGTTAAGACGGCGGCTCCGGCCAGCAGTGTCGCGACGGCGGCCACTTGAGAAGTGCGGCGGTAGAGCGCGGCTACGGTTACGAGGCCGGCCCCGACCGCCACGGCGTCGTGCACGAGCGGGTTCGACCCGGCGACCGGAAAGAGATACGCGGCGTAGTTTGCGAAGCCGATGTAGCCGCTTGCGAGCAGACACGGCGCGTATAGCAGAAACTGCCAGTTAAACAGGAACGCGAGCGCGCGGCCGAGCGTCTTCTCACCGAAGGCTTGCCGCAGGTAGACGTACGTTCCGCCCGAGCCGGGAAAGCGCGACGACAGCTCCGCCCAAACCATACCGTCGCAAAGCGCGACCACTGCGCCGGCGATCCATCCGACCAGCGCCAGCGGGCCCCCGAGCGCCGCGATGACCAGCGGAATCGTCACCAGCGGTCCGATGCCGATCATCGTAATGACGTTGACGGCCACGGCACCGCGCAAATCGATGGCGCGCTGCATCCTGGGCGAGCTTCGGTGAGGTGAAACCGGTACCCCGCGGCGAATCACGCGTCAATGCCGGATCGCTCTGCGCTCGCAGGCCTCATGGGCCTCGAGGGCGACGTACGCGTCAACTTCCTCCATAGCCCAGCGTTGGAAGGAAATGCGTTAGGCGATCCGGCGGAGCGCCCGGTCGCAGTCTACCTGCCGCCGCAGTACGACGCACTCGGGTCGCGGCGCTTCCCGGTACTGTACGTTCTCCATGGCTACACCGGCAACGCGGCGGCGCTGCTCGGTTCGCGCCCCTGGGAGACCAATGTGGTGCAGTGGGCCGACCGGCTGATCGTCCAAGGCCGGATGCCGCCGGTTATCCTGGTCATCGTCGATGGGTTCACGCGCTTGGGCGGCTCGCAGTACGTGGACTCCATTCATAACGGAAACTACGCCACCTACACCGTGCGCGACGTCATCGAACACGTCGACCGCGCGTTTCGGACGATTGCTGCGGAAGGCGGCCGCGCGGTACTCGGCAAGTCGTCCGGCGGTTTCGGGGCGATGCATCTGGCGATGGAGTACCCGGGAGTTTTCTCCGCTTTTGCCTCCCACAGCGGCGACGCGTACTTTCGGTACGCGCACCCGCCGGCGTTTCCGAGCGTCGCGCGAACCCTCGAGCGCCACGGCGGCGACATCGCGGCATTCGTCGGCGCGTTCGAACGGGCTTTCAAACGAACGCCGGCGGAATACGTCACCATCGAGATGCTGGGCTACGCATCAGCATATTCGCCCCGCAGCGCGCGGGCCTTCGACTTGGATCTGCCGATCGTGCCGTCTACCGGCGAGCTGAACGAGGCGGTCTTCGCGCGCTGGCTGGCATTCGATCCGGCCGAACGGGTCGCTGCGCGCGCGGCCGAACTCGGGCGCCTGCGCTTGCGTTACTTGGATTGCGGCCGCCGCGACGAGTACGGCCTCGATATCGGCGCTCGCGTGACGGTTGCACGCATGCGCGAGTGCGGGCTCGAGGTTCGCCACGAGGAATTCGACGACGACCATCGCAACGTGGGCTACCGTTACGAAATCTCGCTGCCGGCGCTCGCCGCCGTTTTGGATGCCGAATGAACCGAATCGTCCCAATCCTCGCGCTCGCATTGATCGCGCTGCTGCCAAACGGCAACGCCGGCGCGCAGGTTCCACCGCCGCCCACGCCGTCGCCGGATCCTCACGTCTATTCCGATCCGGCCATGACGTTCACGGCGCCGGCGGACGCGTACCTCATCGGCCGGCGCGTCGTTCCGATCGCTCAACTCGGGAGCGACCTCGAGCCGGTCGCGATCTGGGTGATGCATCCCGGTAAGGACGATATGCGCACGATCACGATTGCGATGGAATCGTTTACCGGAGCGCCCAATCAGTGGGAGGGCCAGTTCGAGAGCCAAATGCACAGTGCGGGCGGTGAAGGTGTTCTGATTCGGAAGAAGACGTCGATGTCGTTGCTCAACGGCATGCCGGCCAGTTTCGTCGAGGTCACGTCCGGCAGCGGCTTTACGTCCAAAAAGCAGTTCGCCGTCGTGTGGGCGGACGGGCAACGCGGGATCACGCTATCGCTGGCGTGCCGGCTGGGCGACGTCGGTCCCGATGAGGCGCTCGCCGCGCTCAAAAACGTCACCGCGGTGCGCTACCCGGAAGAGGCGCCCTAGCGCCGCAGGTTAGCGGACTGGGGACGCGTCGACGGCCGTTGCCGCCAGCGCTCGTTCCAGGTCGTCGACGAGATCCGCCGGGTCTTCGATGCCTACCGAGAGCCGCAACAGTCCGTCGGTAATTCCACGCCGTTCCCGTTCCGGCTTGGGAATCGAACCGTGGGTCATCCGGGCGGGGTGACAGATCAGCGATTCGACGCCGCCGAGACTCTCGGCGAGGCTGAAGAGGCGCAGCCGTCGCGCAAAATCGAGGGCCCGTTCCTGCGGCCCCTCGAGCACCACCGACACCATGCCGCCAAAACCGCTCATCTGCCGCTTGGCCAGATCGTGTTGATGGTGCGAGGACAAACCCGGATAGTAAACTCGCGCGACGCCCGCGTGCGCTTGCAAGTATTCGGCGACGATCTGTGCGTTACGCGCGTGTTCGCGCATCCGCAGCGCGAGCGTTTTCGCGCCCCGCATCGTCAACCACGCATCGTGTGGGCCGGGTACGCCGCCGACCGCGTTCTGATGGAACTTTACGACCGCGTGCAACTCGGGATCGCTGGTAATCGCGACCCCGCCCACAACATCGCTATGACCGCCGATGTATTTGGTCGTGGAGTGGACGACCACGTCCGCGCCGAGGGCGAGCGGCTGTTGAAAATAGGGGGTGGCAAACGTATTGTCGACGACGACGATCGGTCCGCGCGTCCCCGGCGAACGGCTAACTGCGCGGCGAAGGTCGGCGATAGCGCGCAGATCGATCAGCTTGAGCAGCGGATTGGTCGGCGTTTCGACCCAAAGCAGTTTGGTATTCGGCGCGATGGCCCGCTCGACGGCCGCGAGATCGCTCATGTCGACGTAGGTAAATTCAATCCCGTAGCGGTTGAGGACGTGCGAAAAAAGGCGGTACGTTCCGCCGTAGAGGTCGTCGCTAACGACGGCGTGGTCGCCGGCGGCGAGCAGATTGAGGACGGCGGCGGTGGCCGCCATTCCGCTGGCAAAGGCGCTCGCAAAGGTCCCGTTTTCCAGCGCGGCCAGTTGCCGCTCGAGCGCTAGCCGAGTGGGGTTGGCGGAGCGGCTGTAGTCGAATCCTTTGTGTTCGCCCACCGCGTCTTGGGTGTAGGTTGAGGTTTGATAGATCGGAACGATCGTCGCGCCGGTGGCGGGGTCGGCGTCTTGGCCTTCGTGAATCGCTTTGGTGGCGAATTTCACGCCCGCACGCTTTCGGAACTCGTCGAAAGGAAGCTGATGATGTCTTGGCGAGTCAACACGCCGATCGGTTCGGCGTCGTCGGTAATCAGGATCGCCGGGTTGGCCAGGGTGAGCAGCTTGTAAGCCAACTCGATTTCGTCAAACTGCTCGAGGATCGGAAACGCGCGTCCCATGACGTCGCCGACCGGTTGATGGATGATGTCGGCGTGATCGAAGACGGCCTGCATGACGCCGACGTCGTTGACGCTTCCGACGTGTTCGCTCCCGTGCATGACCGGTATTTGCGAGATCTCGTACTTGCGAAGCAGATCCAGCGCCGTCTTGACCGTATCGTCGAACTGCACGGTAATCAGCGAGGGCACCGGCGCCTTTGCGCGCAAAACGTCGCCGACGGTCGCGCGGCGCTTGGCGTCGGCGAGAAACCCGTTGGCAATCATCCAGTCGTCGCTAAAGATCTTCGACATGTAGCCGCGTCCCGAGTCGGGAAAGATGACGACCACGACGGCTTCTTCGGGCAGCGTTTTCGCAAGTTTGACGGCGGCGACGCCGGCCGTCCCCGACGAACCGCCGACCAGCAAGCCTTCTTCGCGGGCGATCCGGCGGGCGAGCAGAAACGAATCCCGGTCGGAGACGCGCATGACTTCGTCGATCACCCGCAGGTCGACGGTCTCGGGAAGGTAGTTCATGCCGATGCCTTCGACGGCGTACGAGCGCGGAATGTCCCCCGAGTAAATCGACCCTTCGGGATCGGCGCCGACCACGTGGATCTTCGGTTGCCGTTCTTTGAGAAAGCGCGCCGTGCCGGAGATCGTGCCGCCGGTTCCGATGCCGGCGACGAGATGCGTGATGGTCCCGCGAGTCTGTTCCCAAATCTCCGGACCCGTCGTGCGATAGTGGGCGTCGGGATTGAACTGGTTGTGGAACTGATTGGGTTGAAAGGCGCCGGGGATCTCGCTTGCCAGCCGGTTGGCGACGCCGTAGTACGACTCGGGTGAATCGGCGGGGACGTTGGTGGGCGTGATCACGACGTCCGCTCCGTATGCGCGCAGCAGGTCGATTTTCTCTTTCGACATTTTGTCGGGCATGACGAGAATGCAGCGGTAGCCGCGGATGGCGGCGGCCATCGCGAGCCCGGTGCCGGTGTTGCCGCTGGTGGGCTCGACGATCGTCCCGCCGGGCTTGAGCAACCCCTGTTTTTCGGCCGCATCGAGCATGGCGATCGCCGGCCGGTCCTTGACGCTTCCGCCCGGATTCACATACTCGACCTTCGCGAGTACGAGACACTTGGCGCCGTCGGTAACTTTGTTGAGCTTGACGAGTGGCGTGTGTCCGATGGCCTCGAGCGCGTTCTCGCAGTACGCGGGACCGATCGCGCTGCTGGATCGGGCGGTGGTCGGCATAGGAGCGGCGGCTTCCGCGCGGCGAAGAGGAACCCCTATGAAATCGCTCTGCCGCTCGCTACTCGCCGCGCTGGTGCTCGTGGCCGGAGCGGCCGCATGCAACAGCGACGCGTTGCCGCCCGCGGCGGGATTTACGACGATTGCCGGCACGGTCGTCGACGCCGGCAACAAGCCGGTGAGCGGGGCGATCGTGACGATCGATACGCTGCTGACCGCCACGACCGACGCCAACGGGAAGTTTTCGATCGACAAAGTGCCCAGCGGCATCGTCGACTACACCGTGCAAGCCGAAGGCTATCCGGCGCTCTCGTCGACCACCAGTGTCGAACCGGGAAAACCTTTCGAACTCGACGTCACGCTCGCGGCTCAAGCCGGTCATTAGCGGTCGCCTCCGGCGGCCGCCTAAGAATACGCGGAGGACCGGCGGTAGGCGCTGGCAGGTTTCATGAGCGTCGCTCGATCCGCAACCGCGCGATCGATGGCCGCCATCACGGTCGTCGCGAGCCGATCGGGATCGTGACGTACCGTCTGCGTCTCGTTGATGACGCCCGCCGCAATCGGTTCGACGCCCGCCGCTGCAATGCGCTCGAGATCGGGGCGAACCGGCACTTGACCCTCTTGGGCGTACGCCGCAACCAAGCGCGACGGCGCCTCGTCGTTGACGACGACGTAATCGCACACGCGCTCGCCGGCTCCGTCGAAAAGAGCCTCGACGTGGTCGGCCGCGGTCATACCGTCGGTCTCGCCGGGTTGCGTCATGACGTTGCAGACGTAGAGCTTCACGGCGTGCGCGGCGGCAACTTCGTGGGCGATCCTCGCCACTAGAAAGTTCGGGAGAATCGAGGTATACAACGATCCCGGGCCGAGTACGATCGCGTCGGCGCCGCGAATGGCGGTGATGACTTCTTCGAGCGGCTCGACGACCGGCGGATCGAAAAAGACACGCTTGATCGGGCGGGTCGCTAGCGAAATGCTGGTTTCGCCTTCGACGATGGTCCCGTCGTCGAGCTCGGCACAAAGCCGTACGACGCCCAGCGTCGCCGGAAGCACCCGGCCGACGATGTTGAGGACTCGGCTCGACTCCTTGATCGCGTGGTCGAAGTTTCCGGTAACGCCGCTCATTGCCGCCAAAAACAGGTTGCCGAACGAGTGTCCGCTCAGACCTTCGCCTTCGGTGAAGCGAAATCGAAAGAGATCGGTGACCAGCGCTTCGTCGTCGGCCAACGCGACGAGACAGTTGCGCACGTCGCCCGGCGGCAATACGCCCAGCTCCTTTTGGAGCCTTCCCGACGAACCGCCGTCGTCGCTGACCGTAACCACGGCGGTGAGGTTGCTGGTTCGACGCTTCAGGCCGCGCAGGAGCGTCGAAAGGCCGGTGCCGCCGCCGATCGCTACAATTTTATAACCTTGCTGGAGGCGCATGCCGGCAATTGCCGCTCGAAATCCCTCGGGACCGGGGTCGCGCGCGATTCGTACGACCGACCGGAGCCACATCCGCACGCCCAGGACGGTGAAAACGATCCCCGCAATGCCGAGAACCCACGTTAGGTAGGCGGGTGAAAAATAGTCGTCGACGATATCGTCGAGGATCTCGTTGACGTGGATGCCGGCGCCTTCGGCGATCAGCCAGCGGGCGATGGCATCGAGCAGGAGCGCGATTCCGAGGGCGGCGAGCAGGACCCATCGCTTGAGGCGCAAGCCCGGGAGGAGCCACTGCAGCGAACCCAGGAGGCGTTTACTCACGGCCGCTCGAGATCGCGGGCTTCGAATGCCAACTCGACGTGCGGATCGCGGGCGAAACGCTCCAATAACCGTCGCGCGACGTACACCGAGCGGTGCCGTCCGCCGGTGCAGCCGATCCCGAGCGTGAGTTGGGCCTTACCTTCGTGCCGGTATTGCGGCAGCAGAAATGCGAGCAGCTCGCCGGCTTTGGCCAGGAATGGTTCCAGCGCCGGGTCATCGTCGATGAATGCGGCGACGGCGCCGTCGTTACCCGTTAAGCCGGCGAGTTCGGCGACGTAGTTCGGGTTACGGAGGAAACGGACGTCGAACAGGAGGTCGAGATCGGCCGGCAGCCCGTACTTGAATCCAAAGGCGACGATCGTCACCGGGAGCCGAACCGGATTCTCGGGCGCGAAGACGGCGGCAATCCGTTCTTTGAGGGCCGTATGGGTGAGCGCACTGGTATCGATGACCGCGCTCGCCCGTTCGCGCAGGGGGGCCAGCGTGCGGCGGTCGGCGGCGATCGCCTCGGGCAGCGAGCCGGCCTGGTATTGCGGATGCCGGCGGCGGGTCGCGCTGAAACGGCGCACCAACACCGCGTCGGCCGCATCGAGAAACAGCAGGCGCGCATTGTGGGTGCGCATGACGTCGTCGATGGCGGCAAACGGATCGCCCAGATGGCGGCCGCCGCGAACGTCGAGCGCAATCGCGACGTCGCGGATGCCCGCTCGGGCGAGCGATTCGACGGCTGCATCGAGCATTAGGGGGGGAAGGTGCTCGATACCGTAAAAGCCCAAATCTTCGAACGACTTCATCGCTTGACTCTGGCCTGCACCGGAAGGACCGACGACGAAGACGACGCGCGGCGGACTCATATGAAGCTTTTTTCACCCGAACGGGCTAATGCGCTCCTCCCAAAGCTAGCGCCCCTGATCGAAGAGCTGTTCGCGAAACGGCGCGAACTGGCGATCAAGTTGCTAGAATCGGATCCGGCGCTGCGGCATGCCGAGCAAACGCGCCTGCCGCGGATTGCGAGTGCGCGTTCGCCGTTTCCGCCGCCGCGTTTCGGCGAACTGAAACTCGAGATCCATCGGCTGATCCATCGCATCGAATCACTGGGGTGCATCGTCAAAGACATCGACCTCGGGTTGGTTGACTTTCCCGCGAGCCGCGACGGCGTGCCGATCTACCTTTGTTGGAAGGCCGGCGAGCGTAGCGTCGAGCACTGGCACGGAGCCGACGAAGGCTTCGGCGCGCGCAAACCGCTCGACGGATAAGCGCGAGCCGCGTTCTTATCGGGCGGCGCTAGCTTCGACAGGCTCGAAGTCTTCGGCCAACCCCTGAAGGCGAACTTCGCCGAACTCGGCCGTATAGGCCCCGCTTTCCACGCCGGTAATCTGACCGACTTCGGGAACGTCGGCCAGCTGCGGAATCTTTTGCCGGATTTCGTCGGGGATGCGCACCTTGTCGCCGACCGCAAGGGCCGCTTGATCGAACAGCGCGTCGAGACTCTCGAGCAGCATCGGGAGCGGAATACCGTAGTCTTCGCTCACGGCGCCGATCGTGTGCGTTTCGCTGATCGCGCAGTTCGAGCAACCGCCGAGGTGGAAGCGCGCGAACACGCGGCGTGCGCCCGCGTGGACCCGGAACGCTTCGTCGACGGTCATTTCGGGGGTAAAGTGTTGTTCGCTCACGATGCGAGTACGATTCTCCTTACGGGCGGCTACGGACCGTGCCACCCTTAGCTGAGATAGGCGCAGAGGTCCTTCGAGTTGCGGCTGGGGGAGCAGGCCGGTAAGCCGGATTCTGTCTCCAGCGACGACGTCGCCGGGGGACGGCCATCTATCTGGGGTGCGCGTCACCGCGCACCTCGGTGCGACGTGGCTCGAGCGGACGGGCCGTCCGCCTCTTACGAGGATTCGAGCGGTCTTGCTTCGAGTGGGGTTTACCCGAGCCCGCGTCACCGCGGAACTCCGTGAGCTCTTACCTCACGATTTCACCCTTGCTCGCCCACCAAAGGTGGGAAGCGGTATGTTTCTGTGGCACTTTCCTTCGAGTTGCCCCGACAGGACGTTATCCTGCACCCTTGCCCAATGAAGCCCGGACTTTCCTCACCCTTGCGGGCGCGACCGTCTGGCGAGCTCCCCCGTCGCTTACTATAGCACGATCGGGTGGGCGGGGCCGCGATCGGGTGGTGGAGGCAAGGAGACTCGAACTCCTGACCCTCACGCTGCCAGCGTGATGCTCTACCAACTGAGCTATGCCCCCGCGACCCGGCCGTATTCACGCCGGTACCTCTGAGTCCTCCGGCACGGCAGGGCGGCGAATCGCGCGCCGAGTAGGGTTCTGCGTGCGCGAGCCGAACGTGCGCGCCCGCTCGGGGATGTAGCTCAGCTGGTAGAGCATCTGCTTTGCAAGCAGAGGGTCAGCGGTTCGAACCCGCTCATCTCCAAAATTCTTGAATCATAACTTGCATCAATTATGCAAGACGCCGTCGCGTTGCATGCCGGCGTACCGACAGGAAACTTTCCGACGTCGCGAAAGCGTTTGCTCGAAGCCTGTCGCGCAAATCCCCTTGCTTTGGAGGCCGCGTTGAAAAAAATTGCGCTCGTGTTAATCGCGACGCTGGCAAGCGGCTGCGGCTCGTCCGCGTTGCAGGGCGCGGCTAATGCGCTCGTGCCGCACGGCATCGTTCGCGGACACTCGGCCAGTCCGATTCAACACGTCATCGTGATCATGCAGGAGAACCGCAGCTTCGATAATTTCTTTTACGATTTTCCGGGCGCCAACGGCGCGTCGTCGGGCATGGGGCACGGCGTCCAATACACGCTCCAGCCGCTTCCGTTAGCATGGTCGCCCGATCAGTACCATTCGCACTGGCAGTTTTTGGAAGACTTCGACGGCGGCAAGAACGACGGTTTCGACCGATCGATTCATGCGTTCGCCACGAGTCCCAAACGATGCACCATCGAGCCCGAAGATTATCCCGAGTGCTGGATTTACTACAAGCCCCAAGTCTGGAAGCAGATGCCGTACTCGTACGTGCCCGAGAAACAAATCGAGCCGTACTGGACGATGGCCAAGCAGTACACGTTGGGGGACGATTCGTTCTCGTCGAACAGCGGGGAGTCGTTCCCGTCGCACCAGTACATGATCGCCGGCCAGTCGGGCCACTCGAGCGAAGTCCCCAGCAACATGCCGTGGGGATGCGACGCGCCCAAAGAGTCCGAATACTATCTCGAAGCTGGAGCCAGCAAGCCGCCAAGTTTCCCGCCCGCGTTCGGCCACGAGGTTGGGTATCCTTACGGCCCGGAACCAGGTCCGGACCCGTGCTTCCCGCTCGACGCTAACCCATCGTCGGCCTACCCGACGATTGCGGACCTGCTCGACCAAGCGGGGATCTCGTGGCGCTACTACGTGCAGCCGCACGTCTCGGGTCCCGAGGGCGACTCCTATTGGCTCAACGCCTTCGATGCCGTCAAGGCGATTCGCTACGGTCCCGATTGGGACAAAAACTTCTCCAAACCCGATACCAACGTCCTGACCGACATTGCAAGCGGCGATCTGCAACAGGTCACATGGGTCATGCCGCACGGCGGCGCGTCCGATCACGCCGGCGGCGGCACCGGCTACTGCGGCCCGAACTGGGTCGCGTCCATCGTGGACGCCGTCGGCCAGAGCCAGTACTGGAACAGCACGGCGATAATCGTCATGTGGGACGAGTGGGGCGGTTGGTACGACCACGTGGTGCCGCCGCAGTATCACGATCCGCGAACCAAGGTTTACGAAGGCCTCGGCTTCCGCGTGCCGCTACTGGTGATATCGCCGTACGCCAAGGCCCACTACATCTCGCACCGGCAACACGAAATCGCGAGCACCCTGCGTTATATCGAGCAGACCTTCGGACTGCCGTTCTTAGGAACGGGGTCGGGATTCACGTACGCCGACCAGCGGGCCGATGCGTTCGACGACGTTTTCGACTACACGCAAAAGCCGCTCAAGTTCAAAAAGATCGCGCTGCTGACGGGCAAGAACTATAAGACGTGCGCCAATCCGTGGGACTTCGTCAAGCGGCAGTGGCCGCCCGAGGAAGACTACTAAAAGCAGCCCAATCCTTCCTGACTCATCCAGACGACACGCCGGGAGACGCTACTAAATGCCCTTGGGAGTTCGAGCCTACGTTTCGCACCTTCGCAACGTCGGCGTCGCCATCGTAGTTGCGGCGACGAGCGCGTGCGGGGGAGGGATGTTCGGCAGCGGCGCCGCGCGCCTCGTGCCCGGCGCGATTGCGCACGGACATGCGGCCAGCCCAATTCAGCACGTCGTGGTCATCATGCAGGAGAACCGGAGCTTCGATAACTTTTTTCATGACTTCCCGGGCGCCCACGGCGCGACGTCCGGCATGGGACATGGCGTGAAGTATCCGCTGCAACCGGTGGATTTGCAATTTCCTCAGGATCCGATCCATTCGCACTGGGAGTTTTTGGAAGATCTCGACGGCGGAAAGAACGACGGATTCGACCGGGAGATCTACGCATTCGCCGGCGGACAAGATTGCAAGGCGGATCCGCAAAATCATCCAAAATGCTGGGTCTGGCACCAGCAGAGCGTTTGGGAAAAGATGGCATACTCGTACGTCAAGCAAGCGCAGATCAAGCCGTACTGGGATATGGCCAAGCAGTATACCCTCGGCGACAATACGTTCTCTTCCAACAACGGGCCGACGTTCGTGTCGCATCAATACATGGTTGCGGGCCAGTCGGGGCACTCGTCGGAAGTGCCGACCACGATGCCGTGGGGTTGCGACGCGCCCAAAGAGCTCGTGTACTATTTACAGTACGGCAGTTCGAAGCCGCCGGATTTTCCGCCGGCCGTCGGAAACGAGCAGTGGGGCCCCGACCCGTGCTTTCCACTCGACGACAAACCGTCGTCGGCCTATCCGACGATCGCCGACTCGTTGGATGCGGCGGGCGTTACTTGGCGTTACTACGTTCAACCGCACTACAAAAAGGGTCAACCGCAGGACTCCTATTGGCTCAACGCGTTCGATGCGGTGAAGGCGATCCGCTACGGTCCGGACTGGACTAAGGATATCTCGACGCCCGATACCAAAGTGCTGACCGACATCGCCAACGGCAAGCTGCAGCAGGTTTCTTGGGTGATGCCTCACGGCGGCGCGTCCGACCATGCAGGCGGAGGATCGGGCAATTGTGGACCTAACTGGGTCACTTCGATCGTCGATGCGATCGGGCAGAGCCAGTATTGGAACAATACGGCGATCATCATCATGTGGGACGAGTGGGGCGGCTGGTACGACCACGTAATCCCGAAGCAGTATCCAGATCCGCGCACCGGCGTCTACGAGGGACTCGGCTATCGCGTTCCGCTGATCGTCGTATCGCCGTACGCGAAGGCGGGTTACATCTCGCACAAGCAGCACGAGGTTGCGAGCACGCTGCACTACATCGAGCAAACGTTCGGGCTCCCGTTTCTGGGAACCGGGTCCGGCTATCAGTACGCCGATCAGCGGGCCGACGCGTTCGACGACATTTTCGACTACACGCAGAAGCCGATCGCTTTCACGAAGATCAAATCGTTGCCGCTGCGCTGCAAAGACGCGCAGTATTTCCTGAGCCGCCAATGGCCGGAGGAGATCGATTACTAATGCAAGTGCAGAAGTACGTTGCAATTGCGGCGGCCGCGTTGATCGCGGGCTGCAACGGGTCGTTCGGCCAGATACCCGGATCGGCGTCGGCCGCCCGCAGCGCGCGCTATGCGAACGGATCGAGTCCGATCCAACACATCGTCATCGTCCTGCAGGAAAATCGTTCGTTCGACAACATGTTTCACGGTTTCCCCGGCGCAAACACGGTGGATTCGGGGGCGGGCCACGGCAAGCGCTATCAGCTCCAAGAGATTCCGCTGAAGTGGACCGTCTACGACCTCAATCACAGCCACACGCAGTTCCTCGAAGATTACGACCAAGGGAAGGACGACGGTTTCGACAGCGAGATTACTCCGAAGTTCAAACAGGGACCGGGTTGCTCCGACCCGATCAATCACCCGGCGTGCTGGGTAATTTACAAAACGCCGAAGTTCCAGCAAATGGCCTATTCGTACGTCAAGCAGTCTGACGTGCAGCCGTATTGGACGATGGCCCAGCAGTACGCGCTCGGCGACAACGCATTCCCGTCGAACAACGGCCCGACGTACGTCTCGCATCAGTATTTGATCGCGGGCGAATCGGGACACGCCTCGGAAGTCCCCAACGGACAGCCCTGGGGTTGCGGCGCGCAGCAAACGGGGCCGAATAAAGTAACGGTGGAACTGCTGGAGTACGGTCAGGCGGACCCGCCGGTATTTTCCAAGGCGACTGGCCACGAGGTCGACGGTCCGTTCCCGTGCTTCACCTACACGACGATTGCCGACTCGCTGGACGCGGCCGGCATCTCGTGGAGATACTACGTCGAGGGTGCGGGGTCGGGGGCGAATTTATCGGCCTTTATGGCGATCAAAAAGATTTATCACGGTCCCGATTGGAAGAACGTCAAGTCCCCCGACACGGCAATTTTGAAGGATATTGCCAACAACAATCTCGCGCAGGTTTCGTGGGTGATGCCGTCGGGTCATAAGTCGGACCATCCTGGTCCGCAGTCCGGAAATCTCGGCCCGTCGTGGGTCGCTTCGATCGTTAACGCGGTCGGCCAAAGCCCGTACTGGTCGAATACCGCAATCGTCGTCATGTGGGACGACTGGGGGGGATGGTACGATCACGTTCACCCGCCGCAGTACCCCGACCCGCAGACGAAAGCGCGGGAGGGGCTCGGCTTTCGCGTGCCGCTGATCGTCGTCTCCCCTTATGCCAAGCCGGATTACATCTCGCATCAGCAACACGAGATTGCGAGCACGCTACGCTTTATCGAGGAAACGTTCGCGCTACCGTTCCTCGGAGCGGGGTCGGGCAACACGTATGCCGACCGGCGGGCCGACGGTTTCGACGACATGTTCGACTTCACGCAGAAACCGATTCAATTCAAGCCGATTCCGAGTAAGCAAAAGGCGAGCTATTTCCTCACCCACCGCGACGACACGCCCGCGGACAGGTATTGAACTCTTCAGCCTTCCGGTTTGCCGGCGTCCGGATCTGGGCAACGGTCGCGATCGCCACGATCGCGGGCGCGCTGTCCGACGGCTTGGCCGAGTATGCGGAGAATCTCGGGTGGCTCGGCGGAATCGCGCGCGACCACGCGCAGGAGGCGGTCGTTCCGACCGTTGCCATCGGGCTAGTCGCGGCAGCGCTGCTAACGGTGTACGTCGCGTTCGCGCGCAGCGCTACGCTCGAAGCCGCGTCCTGGCGCTTCAGGAGTTTTTCGAGCAAGTTGCTCGACTCGCTTGGGGGCCTTTGTGCCAGCGCCGGCGTCGTCGTGGCGATGGAGGCGTACGAGACCAGCTTCGGCGCTCCTCTTCCCTTTAGCTCGCACTCGATCATCGTCGGGCACGGCGCACTCCTATTGGCGATCTTCGCGGTCATTTCGATTGCGATTCGCTCGTTGCTTCAAGCGCTGGTCACCGTCGCCGCGACGGCTTGCGAGCGAGTAGCCCGCGCCATTGCCGCCTTTTTACGAGCACATGCTCCGGTTTGCCGCGCCGCGCTGGCGCTGCCGGCTTTCACTCCGTGCGCGGTTCGCCTCCAATCCGCCGTGGGCATTTCCGCCTGCGGTCTGCGCGCTCCACCGATCCTCTGACGCGACCTTTTTCACTTTTCGTCGCTTCGGAGAATCGCAACATGTTCAAACGCACGAGCGCACTGTGCGCTCTTATGGCATATTTTATGGCTCTGTCTGCGGAGCCGGCGGCCGCACAGCGAACCGGCATCAGCGGCACGGTCACGTCGCGCGACGGCCGTCCCGTTGCGGGCGCGCGGGTTACGCTGAGCACCCGGGGACACAGTCCCAGCGCGTTGACGGACGCTCACGGGACGTTCAGCCTGGCAGTCGAGGCGGGAACGTACGACCTCTCGGTAACGGCTGCCGGATTTACGCCGATATTTAATCGGACGGTGACGGTTGCAAGCGGCACGACCCTCGATCTCGAGCTCGAACGCGCCACCAACGGCGCGCTAGCGATCATCGGACAGGTTTTTGCGACCGGCAACGAGGCGGTGTCGACGTCGTCGGCGCCGGTGACCAACATCAACGCTCAGAAAGCCGCAGCCGCCGGCGTCGAGACCGCGGCCGCGATGGTGTACCCGCAGCTGAGCATCACGCCCGTACTCCCGTTGGGCGGAGGAGACAATGCCGTCGAGAGCTTCGCGGTCCGGGGTCCGGATCCGACCGAAACGCTGATCGACATCGACGGTCATCAAGTCAATAACGGCGGCACCGGCGATTTCGACTTGACGCTGCTCGATCCGGCAGCTCTGCGCGACGTCCAAATCGTCTACGGGATCTCGCCCTCTGCGCTGGTCGGCCCCAATACGCTCGGCGGTGCGATCAACGTGCTGACCCTCGATCCGACGGCCGACCCGCACGCGCTGGTCCGGGGATACGCGGGGTCGTTCAATAGCTTCGGGCAAACGCTGCAGGCGACCGGCACTGCCGGCCGCTTGGGTTATGCCGTTTCGCTGCACCGAGCCACGTCGTCGGGTTCGGTAAACGGCGACGTGACCGACACCGACGGTGACACGGTACCGGTTGGCAGCGCGATGTTCGGTGAAACGGCGATTTCTAAACTGCGATATCAGTTTGGGTCCGGCTACGGGTACGTGCAAGCCAGCTTCCGGGACCAGTTCTCGAACCGCGACGTTTCGGCGCTGCTCACGAACTACACGCCGCCGGGGTTCAGCGGGGGAGACGATCTCAAACTCCAGCCGTTCGATAGCGACGCAACCAGCGGTTTTGAAGCGTTTCCGGGCACGTGGCTGGCGGACCATCAATCCGGATACGGTTTCGACGCGCAGGTGCCAATCGGCGCCGCGGGCGCTTCCGGCACGCCCGAAACAATGCTGCGGTATTCACATTTGACGACGGTCTCGTCGCAATCGGTCAACGGTCCGGGCGCCTTTACCTCATCGTATCTCTATAACCAGCGCGACGTTCAGGGCGACGACTGGCTGCAGCTCGACCATCACTTCAAGAACTCGAGCCTCTCGTTCAAATACGACCTGCTGACGGAAACGCTGGACACCCAATACATTTCCGGCCTCGAAGTCGACGAAGCGATTCCGTCTCCAGGGCTAACGGCCAACGGCGTCGCTCCGCAAAAAAAGAAGAAGGCGATCGGGCTATACGAGATTCCGCTCGCCCAGGTCCAGCGATCGGCATCGTTGCGCTACACGTACGATCCCGACGCGCATTTGCACTTTGCGCTGGCGGCCTACCTGAGTAACTTCAGCACGTTCGGAACAAGCTTCGATCCCCGGATCGGCTTCGTGTGGACCCCCAACGGCAATACGGCGCTGCGCGCGTCGGTCGGAACGACCTTCCAGGCGGTGATGCTGCCGGAACTGCTGACGCTGCCGACGCTTCCGCCGCCCTCGGGCGGAGTCATCAACGTGGGCAATCCCAATCTCAAGCCGGACTACGCCACGCTCTACGACATCGGCGGCGAGCATCTCTTCGGCAATCCCGGACATCAAACGCGCCTGTCGCTCGATCTCTACCGCACGAACCTGCGCTCCGCATCGACCGATCCCGCCGTGACGCCCATTCCGGGCTGCGGGAAGAAGGGCCATCCGCCGTGTCCGATCAGCATGCCGATCAACGCGGGCAACGGCGTATACGCGGGCGCGAACGTGGAGCTCGACCAGCAACTGGGCTACAAATGGCGCTTGCGGGCGGGCTGGGACCTCGACAGCTCCTATCTCACAGTCATACCGCCCGTGCAGCAAGATGGGACGTTGGTTGCGGGAGAGCAGTCGCTCGGGCAGCCGCTGCACAAAGCGTACTTCGGCCTCGAAACCAGTGCGCTCAAAAACCTGACGATCGGTGCAAACGTCAATTGGGAAGGTACGTACAACGAGTTGAACCGCTCGCCGTACGCGACGCTCGACGCGCAACTCGTGTATGCGACGAAGCTCTTTCAGATCGGCGTCTACGGCACCAATCTCACCAACGTGTATGCCAACCCGTTTACCGTCATCGGGGGCGGCGTTCCGTACGGCTCGTTACCCGGGACGCCGATGATCCCAACAGACGCCTACATCTTGCAGGGAACGAAGATCACGTTGGTGCTGACTCGAGCGCTCTAGTCGGCTCGACCGGCGGCCGGCGACGCGGCCCTGCATCCGGCACTGGCCGCCTTACGAGATTCATGGGCGGTCGTCGCCCGAATGTCAGGCTATGTCGAGCTCTCCCGATTCGAGCGACTCAGTGACGAGGTGGGCGAGGCGCCCGATCGCCAGCGGTCCCAAGTATCGCGCCAATTCGATTGGATTGCCCGATCCGACGCACCAAGCCTCGACCTCGACGCCTAGCAGCTCGGGCTTGCGTAGCAGCGAGAGGCGCCGCGCTTGCGACTGGTGGGACAGGACGTCCTGCAGCGCCATCGAGCGCGACTCGGCCCCCATATCGGCAAAGGCGAGGCTGAACGGTGGTTCGGCTGCATGTAGGCGGTCCATGCGAGCAGCTTACCCATTACCGGCTAGTCCTCAACCCTACTGCGACGAGCGTTTACGCTACTATCCCTTGCGCTTGTGGAGGGTAACGCTGTTGCCTTCGGTGTCCATGATCATGGCAAGAAAGCAAACTGGGGTTTCGTGCTCCATCAGCACGTCGATGCCGCGAGCCTTTACGGCGGCTACGGCCGCATCGATGTCGTCGACGGCGAAGAGATTGCCGTTATTGGGCTGGAAGGGCATCATGTCGCCGCCGCTCCACAGCCCGAACGTCGTGCCGTCGGCAAACTCGTACTCCGCGCCGGCGGCGTCGGGATAGATCTTGGTCGGTTCCAGGCCGAGAACGTCGCGATAGAACGCAATGGCTCGCGGGGCGTCTTTGACCATGTAGGCGCTAAGGTCGAGGCCGGTGATCCTAAATGCTTGATTCGTCATAAGCGCCCATTTTAACGACCGGCGGAAGGGCCCCTGGCGCGTCTTTCGGTCAGAGCTTTCCGAAATATCCGGTAATGTCGAAGAAGAAGTCGCGCTCGGTTTTCGTGGTGGGACAGAGAACGTGGAGCCGGTCGTATTTGGTTCCCCCATCCGAGAGCAGCGCTTGGCTACGAATCGTCCAGCGTTGATTTCCGTCGCAGGGATGAAATGCGACGAAGATATATTCCCAGCGAACGCCGTTCGTTTCGTTCTTCTGCTCGTCCACTAGAGCCGTCGCTTCGGAATCACCGGACGGCTCGCTGAGCTTCGGCAGGGTCGCGCTCGCCGGACGAACCGGCGATCCCCTGGAGCGCCAAGGACGGCGCGTAACCGGCCGCCAGTGAATACCGAAATGAACGGCGTGGATGCGGCGCAAAGCGCAGCGGCGCGCGTCGCACCGAACGGCCCCCGAAGTTCAATGAAGATGAATGCCAGGCGTATGGCACCGGCATCCGGTATCGTTGGCGCCAATGAAACGCGTCGAGCGCATCCGGCTCTATCCCGCCCCGCAGCAAGAGCGGACGCTGCGGTTCATGCTCGATCTCACGCGCCAGCTCTACAAC
>DASXDV010000055.1:0-6167 GCA_036490465.1 Candidatus Tumulicola sp.
GCACCGCAGCGGTGCGAGGATCGCTCGATCTGGGCACCGGCGAACCCCTCCCGCAAACCGCCTATTCGCGCCCGCTGCCGCCGCCGGTGCTGTCGCGGCAAGTGGTGTTGAACGAAGACGACAAGCGGATGTACATCAACGGCAAGTCGTTCAAGCCGAAGGACGCTCCAATGTTCGTCGCCCACGTCGGCACGATCGAGAAATGGGAGATCGTCAACGTCACCGGCGAAGTCCACGACTTTCATATCCATCAAATCCACTTCGCCGTCAAAGCGATCGACGGCGTGAAGCTCGCGCATCCCTATTGGGCCGACAGCGTCGTCGTACCCCACGAGAAGCACGGCGTGCCGGGAACGCTGACGCTCCTGATGGATTTCCGCGACCCGATCATCCGCGGAACCTTTATGTTCCACTGCCACATCCTCGATCACGAAGATGCCGGTATGATGGCAAAAATTCAGGTTATTTAAAGGGTTCATAGACTCTTCACCCGCGCGCGGTATCGTGCTCTCCGAAGCTGTTGATGCAGTGAGGAGAACGACGCCATCATGTTTCAAAAAATAGCGCTAACTTTGTCCCTGCTCGCAGCGGTCTCGCTGCCCGCCTGCGGCGGAGGCGGTGGAAGCGGCGGGAGTGCCTACGGCGGTGCGCCTCCGCCGACGCAGTCGTCCAATCTTCCGGCACAGCAAACCGTTGCCGGTCAGCCGGCTTGGGTCGATCCGGGCAACGATTTCATGCTGTACTTTCTCGACGTGGATACGTCGGCGGGCGGCGGGTGCACGGGCGGCTGCTTGAGCGAATGGATCGTTCTGGCACTCAGCGGCAACGCGACGCCTCAGGGAAAATTTACGATTATTACGCGCAGCGACGGAACGGGCATGCAGTGGGCGTACAACGGTCACCCGCTCTATACGTTCGCCGGCGATACCGGCCCCGACCAAGCCAACGGCAACGGGCTTGCGTTCGACGGCGGTCACTGGCACGTTGCTCGGCCGTAGGGGCCAAGGGGGCTTGCGGTCGCCGGCAGAGAAAAATGCAAAGGTGAAACGCATCGCATCGCTGTTAATCGCGCTACTGGCCCTTAGTGGCGTGTCTGCGGGGCCCGCCCCGCACCTTCATCTCGTCTACGAGTTCGGCTACAACACCAAAGCCGCGAGTGCGGGGCAGGGGACGGGAACGACGACCGTCGATATCCTCGGCCCTGCCAAAGACGGCGGCGTCATGATCAGTGGGACCGACTACTGGTGGAATACGGCGCGTCCCCGCGCGGCGAACACCTGCGAAGTCTACCCGAACGGCAACGTCAACTGTGCCGAACGCCCGTATGCCATATCGCCGATGCAGCTGACGCTCTTCCCGATGTTGGGACACAGCTATTTCAAGGCGCTAGACGCGAATGCAAAGGCGACTTGGACCCACACCTTTACGGTCTATGCCGCGGTTATACCGGGTGGATCGGGATCGCTAGGGACGCCGAATACGTGGAAGAGCACGTATAGCTACGTCGGCAAGGGAGCAATCCCCGACAGCTCGCCGCTGGTTTTGGTTCAAGCGCACGGCAGGCTCGCGCAACAAGGCGGAAACCATCTCAAAGCCGACTCGAAGCAGCGGATCGCCTACGACCCGGTGCATAAGGTGCCGGCGGTCATCAGCGACGTTCGAACCTACGTGCCTCAGACGAGCGTTTACAGCAACGCCCTCGTTTCGCTGCAACTGACGAAGATCAACGGTAAGCTCTAAGGACAGCCTCCGGCGCCGGCGGGAGTTCCGGATAGCGGCAAGCGCAGAGTCATCGCAAGTCGGTGACTCTCCGTAATTATACGCGTCCTAGAATCTGTGAAACGGAGAAGCCTCGCAAAATGGAACCAGATCCAACGACTACCGACCCGCAACTGTACAAGGTTCTCCTCGAGAACGATCGGGTACGGGTACTGCGATATACGGATAGACCCGGCGATAAAACAAAGCCTCACCAGCATCCGGACAGCGTCCTCATCACTCTGAGCAATTTTCGGCGAAGGCTGACCGTCGGAGATCGAACCATTGAGGTTGAGAAATCTCCTCACGAAGTCATCTGGAATGCTGCCCAGACGCACGTCGGCGAGAACACGGGTTCGACCGGCACGGACGTCATCTTCGTCGAACTCAAGTAAACTCGCACGGAGTCTTCCGTCACGCGGGCTACAGTGCGGTCCTTTTTAAGTGAGAGGCGTAGCCTTTAAACACCCAGCCGCTCTAAGCTGCGGTACTGAATCGCTTCGGCGACGTGTTCGGCGCGGATCGCGTCGGTAGCACCCAGATCGGCGATCGTGCGCGCGACGCGGGCGATCCGGTCGAGCGCACGTGCTGAGAACTGCCGCTTGGCAGCGGCGAGCGCGAGAAGGCGCATCGCCGGCTCGTCCAGCGCGCAATACCGACGCACGGCGTTGGCGGGGATATCGGCGTTGTGGGCTAGCCCGGTTCCCGAGAATCGCCGTTGCTGGCGCCCGCGCGCCGCTATGACGCGATCGTGAATTTGGGTCGACCGTTCCGCCCCGTCGTAGCGGACCATATCGTCGAATGGAACTCTCGAGATCTCGATTTGCAAGTCGATGCGATCGAGCAGCGGGCCGGAAAGCTTGCCGACGTATTTTGCGACGGCCGCGTCGTCGCAGCGGCATTCGGCGCGCGCGTGCCGCGATAGCCGCACGGGCACGGGTTCATCGAACCGACGAGTTGGAAGCGCGCGGGATATTCGAAGGTTCCCGCCGCGCGAGCAATCGTGACGACGCCGGGATAGCTAAGGCCTTTTGAAACGAGGCCCCCCTTACCGGGCGCATGGCTGCTAGGCTTATCTTACGGCATCCCAGGATTTCTACCGTTAACAATCGTCTGCACTACGCCTGTGATAAGGCCGAGCGAGGAAGTCGAAGTGTGCCTCTGGCCTAGTGGGGCGGTGGCACGCTGACCGCCACGCCAAACGGCAGCGCGAGCGAGCCGAACCGCCGCGCCGGAAAACCTCCGCCGGGATATCTCCACACGGCGACGTCGCCGGTCGCAGGAGAGGCTGTCTCCACGGCCGCGCCGATGAGTTCGCTGCCGACGAACGCGTATTCGAAGATCGGGAGGCCTCCCGCCAGCTCGATCTTGCGTTTCACGCTGGCGCTCGAACCGGACACCGTGATGCTGTAAATGATCCCAGAGCCGGCGTCGGCGACGTCCACGTAGTTCCCGTCCCACGCAATGTCGCCGGGGAACTGCAGCTTTGGCTTGAGCTTGAGATCCTTGAGCGCGGCCTGGCCTGCCGGCAGTTCCGCCAATCCTATTACGCTTGAATTAGCCGTCCCACCGTCGACGAAGAGGTTGCCCTTGTCATCGTAGCCGCAAAAGAACGGCGCGTCGACGTTGGACCCACTATAGAACTTTGGGTTGCCCTTTGCCTTGGTGTAAATCGCGACGTTGCCCGAACCGCCGGTGCCGTTCCCGTCGTTTGTCACCGCGAGATCCCCCGACTTCGGGTCGATGCCGCAACTGGTCGGCGTGAAGTTGGGGTCCTTGAGGGTCTTGAATGCCACGCCGGAGTTGTGGGCGTATGCCTTGATGACGGCGGACTGGAAATCGACGATGTAAACGTTGCCTGTTGCGTCCGTGCACATCCCGTCCGGTTGCGCGAGGCCGGTCAACAACCCCAAGAACTCGCCGGAAAACGAATACACCGACACGGTGAAGGCGTTAAGGTCCGAAACGTAGATGAGGTCGCCGTTGGTCTTCGCGTTCGGTCCGAATCGCGCTGGCCCGAGGTTCGTCCCCAAGTGCGTACCCGAAAACGGCTGCGTCGACTGCGGCGGGCCGCAGGCCGTCAACCACGCCGCCGTCGCCAACGCAAGAAAAATCGCAAAGGCTCGATTGCTCATAACGGAACTCCCTTCTCCTCGAATCTATTATAGCAGCGGTTAGCGATGCGGTCGGACGCTAGTCGCTCCCCCCTGGCTTCCGCACGGAAGGGGCATGTTCCGGCTAGGACCCGTGCCGCCTACGCGGTGCGCGCTTCGTTCACACGGCTTCTTCCGAAAGCCGCGCACTCCGACGCACGTTTAAGCCACTGCTGGAGCAGACAAGACTGCCCAAGTCACGTTGCACAGTTTGGATCACACGGCAAACTCGCTCCTTCTTGCTGGCGCGGATCCGTCCGCGATTCAAATCCGGGATAGATACCGTATTCCGCGTCAAGCGTAATTGGCATCAAAAGCGATTCTGTACAGTGTAGCTCAGGATTTGCCGATTAAGCCTTCGCTCCGCTCGTATCGCCTGCAACGCCGATCGCGACAGCCCGGTAGTGGCATGGCCTTGATCTTGGGTAGAATCTTCATCGCCCACTCGTCGCGCCGCGGATCGGTCCAGCAGTTGTGAATTGGAATCTAGCGGCCTAGTTGCGGCGTCGCGCCAAGAATAGCTTTATGGCCCGAAGGTGCTCCGCATGCGGCCTCGCATTTTTGTTTCGGTAGCGTTGCATTTGTGCCCGGCTGATGCCGGTTTCCTCGCAGGCCTCGCGCAGTATACCCGGGGCTTTGAGTCTAGGCAGGATCTTCGTCTCCCACTCGTCGCGCTGCGGATCGGAGTACACGGTATAGGCAGCCGTTGGATCCGTGAGGGTTTGCTCGGCGACCTCTTCTAGGCGATTTGACTCCTTGCCGATGTAGACCGAGGAATCTATGCTGACGTGGCTCCGGCCGAGTAGCCCTACGCTTTGCCTTCCACACGGTTTCCCGGTTGAATCGGTGCACTTGGCTTCGGGATGATACTCGTACTCGCGGAGTACGTCACCGAAACTCTTGGCGCGTGCCAGGGTTCGCGAACCTCTGGGCGCAGTGGCGCTGATCCGATAGCGCTTCCCTGCCTTCGAATACTGATCGATCCAATCCATCTTTTCCCAGTGCCGCGGATCTTTTTCGTACGGAGCGATGAGGTGAAACTGCTCTGGGTCAACGCCGATCGGGTGCCCCAACGGCCGCACGTGACAGCTGAGGATGAAGTTGAACGGCTTGACCTGCTTAGCGTACGGCTTCCCAGCGTTGAGTGTCTTGAAGGCCTTCATGACCGCAGGGCTGCTCACGGTGATACGCCCAACCGCTGGCCGTGTTTCAAAGCCGAACGGTTTCGTGGAAAGGCCCAACGACCGACGCACAATTACATCCCAGGCTTGCGCGATCCAGCTGCGATCATCGCTTTCTGGATCGGTCGGGTTTAACAAATGCCCTAGCCCGTGCTCCGAGTAGCGGTCGTCCTTATTGTTGACACTATCTCGCAGGAGGCTTGGCTCCCCATTCGGAGCGCGCAGAAACAAGGCATAGCGTTTGGCGGAAATTGCCACGCACCAAAGCTGGCGCTGCCTCTTTGTACCTGGATGGAAACTGTCGTCCTCGATCTTCAGGACGGAACCTGGGATAATGGTGCGATCGTATGGATTCAACTGTGCAAAATGGCTGGCGATTGAAGTCACTTCTTCCCAGCCGAGTGCCTTGATCGCGCGGTTGCCGTCCTTGCTGTACGTACCACCGGGGCACTCGATCAGTCCGCCGGCCTTCGTGGCGACGATCGCCATGGAGTCGGTATCTTCCATCGCGTACGTCCCGCCCAGATCGGTCACGCAGCGTTCCAGTAACGCGAGCATCAACCTCGCAGCCGACGTGATCAGGGATGCGAGGGGTGGAAAGCAATACTCCCCAGGCTCTTCGGGATTCTTGACGTTGCACATGAACGGTTTGGGATCGATCCCGTGGCACGTCACGGCGACGGGGTTCGAACCCTCTTGGCGCAGCATTTCGGCGAAGATGCCGTAGCTAGTCGCATTTGCGAGCACCTTGAGGGCGCGATCGAGCCTCGCACGTTCCTCACGAGGCAGCTCGCGGCTTGCTGCGAGGCGCTTACGCTCCTCGATGACGGTTCGGAAGAAATCCTGGCGCCGCGGATCAACCGTCACGGTGCCTCGCAGCCGGATCGGTGCGAGACCTGGCAACGGCCCTTTCGGCACGATCCGAAACGCCTCCACGACGGCGGGAACGCGTCCGGTGAGAAGTACCGATGCGACCAGATCGGGGAGCGCGTACCAGAGCCCGTCCTTAGGATCGTCGCTGGTCGCATGCAGATGGTTGATCGCAACCTGGTAATCGTTGCTTTCCTGGCTGTAC
>DASXDV010000093.1:0-8284 GCA_036490465.1 Candidatus Tumulicola sp.
CCAGCTGCGGGAGCGTACCGCTTGCGACTTGCGCCGCAAACTCACGGCGCCACTCCTTCGCGCGATCGAGGTCGCTGTAACGGAGATCCCAGCCGACGTAGCGCGGATCGAAGCGCCTTCGCAAGCTAGGTACGGCCGCGAACAACGGTCCGCGCGAGCCCAGAACTCCGGCGACGAGCTCGCCGTAATCGCGAAAGGAAACTCCCGCGCGGCGGGCCGCGTCCCAGAGGAATCCGCTCGCCGGCAGCCGCGCCCCGCCGCCTTCGGTCAGGTCGTCGAGCGCACGCCGGCCGCCGTACAGCGCCGGCCACCACCGCTCCACGTAATCGTTGGCAAAACCCGCGTCGGACCAGTTGTGCCCGGCCGCGCTGACTTCACCGCTGGTATAGGCGTTATCGAAGAGCCCGAAGCGAGCCGCGATCGCATGCTGGTTCGGCGTAACGTCGCGACCGAACCAGGTGAGCGCCGGATCCCCATTCCCGGCCGCCATATCGCCGAGCACCTGGTCGTACGAACGGTTTTCCTTCAACACGAAAAAGACGTGCTTAATCGGGCCGCCCGGACGCAGCAGCGGGCTCGGCGCGGCGACGTTCCAGCCGCGCGAACCCTGCGGATTTCCGGTCCGCAAAGCCGCCGGCGAAATCGGGTACGCGCGCAGCGAGCCGAACTCGATCGCGCCGATGTAGTCGACGTCGTCGTCGTGCCGGTTAAAGCGGGGGTTGGGCCGCGACCCCTCTCCTTTTCCGTCGAGCACGTAGAGCGTCGCGTTCAGGTCGAGCGCATCGGTCGGGTACCAGCCCGCGTCGATCCGGCCCGCCAAACGATCGTCGCGCAGTACTGCAATCGAGTTGGCCGCCCCAAGGCTTACGAAGACGCCGTCGGCTCCAACCGTCACCGCATCGGGCGAAACCCCCAAGGCGTTCGAGGGCGCCGCATCACCGACGCGAACGGTGGCGATCGCGTGCAGATCCCCCGGGTCATAGACTCCGACGCTATCGGCATCGCTCTGCGCGACGTATATTTCGTTTCCAGTCACGGCCAAAGCACTAGGATGCAGACCGGTCGGCCGCGATTGCGTCGTCCGGGATGCCACGTCGATCTTCACGAGCTGGTTTGCGGCCCGCGAGGTCACGAAAACGGAACTCCCGCCGGCGCCGAACGCGATTCCGCTGGGATGCGCGCCGACCGCAATCGGGTCCGACGTTCCGATCGACTCGAGCGTTCCAATTCGAACGGCCGCATCCGCATCGGTCGCGACCGCCAACGTCTTGCCGTCGGGCGACTGCGCTACCGCGACGGGATACGAGCCTTTCGGGAATGCGAACCGGTCGATCCGCCGCGTGGTCACGTCGATCTCGAGCAGGGCGTCAGAGTTGGCTCCCGCGACTAGGACGTGCCGCGCGTCGATCCATACCGGACGCCCAAACGCTCCCGGAAGAGCGATGGAAGCCGCACGCGCCAAATCCGGCACGCGATATAGCCCGAGGATCGCCGGATTGTACCCCGACTCGACAACCGCGATCGTCGAGCCGTCGGGCGAGGCCGCCATGCCTTGCGGCATCGTTCCCGTCGCCACTTCGGGTCCGCGGGGAGGACTCAGAACCCAGCCGTTGGGCAACACGACGGCCGGTTTCGGCGCGATTGCCGACGCCGCCGGAATCCCGGCCAACGCCGCCAGGGCCACGATCGCGTATGCAGCAGCGCGAATCATCTCGTAGTTCCGGCTACGGCCGCGCGACCACCAAGTTCGAATATTGCTCGATCCGGACCGCGTCGCCGTCGAGGAATTGCTGCAAGCCCTCGCGCGCCTCCCGCTCGAAGGCCGCAATCGTTTCTTCTCCCTTGGGAACGATCGCGGGCCAGAAGGGGATACCCCGAATCGTCGACACGGCCTGGTCGAGGCCGTCGTTAAAAACGACGGGAACGCTGCGCTCGCCGATGGCAACGTCACTGAATCCGGCAGATTCTAAGTCACGCTGCAGATCTTGCACGGAGCCGTACGAGAACGGCTCGCTGAAGAACGCGTCCACTTCGTCTACTCCGGCACGCCGGGCCGCGTCGCGCAAGGCCGTAAATAGCTGGGCACCGTCCGGGGGTCGAAACACCACGATCGCGACGCGCCCCTCGCGCGTCAAGACACGCCGCATCTCCGACAGCGCCGCAACCTTGTCGGGGAAAAACTGCAAACCTTGCTGACAGGCGATCGCATCGAATGCGTTATTGGCAAACGGCAGTGGGGCGGCCGGCGACACCACGTACTCGATGGCCGCGGAGCCGGCCTCCGGCGACTTCGAACGGGCCACGGCGATCATGTCGGAGCTGACGTCGCAGCCGGTCACGCGTCCGTGCGTTTGCGCGTGCCGGGCGGCCACTCGCGCCACGCTGCCGGGACCGCAGGCTACGTCCAAGAGCCGTTCGCCGGGTTTCAATCCGAGTGCCGCCAGCAGAACGTGCGCCATCGGTTCGAAGAGCGGCGCTACCAGATGCTTATCGTATGCTTCGGGAACATTTCCGGCGAATCGGAACTCGGTTCGGTCGGACATGGTTGAGCCCTTTACGCGCGGCACGGAGCCTACACCGCCGAGTCGTCCGTTCGTCGGACGCACCGCGACACCCTAGAAGAGCTGCTGAATCAATGGCACCGCGACGTGGCGCGTGGTGCAGGACGCCGGTCTGCGCGAAGTACTGGCAAAGCGTTGCGCCATCCACGCACCGGCGAGCTGCGCGCTATCGGTTCCCGCTAAGATATGGTCGCCGCCGTCGAGCCAGACGAAGTCGACGTTCGCTTTGGCCGCGCAGGCCGCTGCGACGAACGCTTGCGTGATCGAAGGGCGAACGATCAGATCGCGCGTCCCCTGGACGACCAGGAGCGGAGCCCCCACCCGAAGCGGACTGGCCGAACTGTTGCGGGCGACGCTTGCCCAAGGCTCCGACGTCCAGAACGACGGCAGGAGCATCCGTGGCGTGAGCACTTGAGCGATAATCAAAATCGCGCCGACTTGCATCACCGATTCGAGACACTGCCGGCCTACCAGATCGACGATCGGAATCGCAGGCGAGTTGGTCACGCGCCCGAGCGGAGCCCGGAACAGGTTCGACCACGACACCAAGGTGTACGCTGCGAACAGGCGTCCCGGAACGGTCGTGATGATGTCGCGCAGGTTTTCGGTCAGCGCGGTCGGCGGCGACACCGCCACGACGCCTTCGAGCTGGAGTTCGGGCGCGTACGTCTTAGCAATTTGGCCTGCGAAAAGTACGCCTTGCGCGCCCTGCGAATGGCCCCAGGCGATGAAACGCGCCGACGCACCGGCAGCGCGGAGGGCGCGTGCGGCTCGCACCGCGTCCAGGACGGAACGACCCTCGGAGTCGCCGATGAGGTACGGATGGACGCCCGGCGTCCCAAGACCCGGATAGTCGGTCGCCACTACGTCGTATCCGCGCCCGATCAGCGACGCCAGCCCGGGAACCTGCGTAAAGAAGTCCGAGCGCAGCGAAGGGGCGCAGCCTTCGGCGACGCCGGTTGTAGGATGCGCCCACGAAACGACCGGCCGTCCACCGGACGGCGCCGGAGCGTCGGGCGCGACGACCATTGCCGATACGGCGCGCGGCCGTCCGTTGCGATCCATCGTCTGATAGACGATTCTCCACGCAAGCATGTGCGCGGGTGCGGGAACCGACACCGACGAGACGAGCGCGCCGGGACGCGTCGACACCGCCGTCGTGCAAAGCGCAACCGCAACCGCTAAGGCCACCCCACGGACCACGCCCGTTACGTTGGCACATCGCCGCCAGTTTTCATTCCTCGACCGGCGGGGGGCGGCCGAAAGGAACGGAATGACGGAGGATGCGCCTGCGTGCGATTCTCGGCGTTGCGGGCTTCGTTGCCGCACTGTCCTTCGCGGGATTGCTCGCGTACGCCGACGCGACCGCGCACGCTCCGGCGCCGACCGTAAAAACCGACTGCACGCGCGACGACCTGCTCGGTCCCGTTCGCACGACCGCCACGACCTATCAAAGCCTCAAGCGCCAACTGGATGGCTCGGTCGACGCGTCGCGGACGCCGGTCGGGAGCAGCACCTACGATCGGCAATGCATGCTCGTAGAGAGCACCCGGGACACGCCCGACTTCGTCGACGACCAGCATCCGCAGCGAATCGACGCGACCACGGTGGTGCTTCATTCGAATATGGGCGACAAACGCGTGCGCGAGCGATACGACGCAACGGGGAACCGGGTCGAAACCTGGACCACCGCTGCGGACGGTTCGTTCGTCGACCATTCGGCCTTCCGGTTCGACCCGTCGGGACGAGTGGTCCGCGTCGACGATTTCGATGCCGACGGCAAACCTTACGGCTCCTCGACGTTCGAGCGCGATCCCGCGGGCCACGTTACGCGGGAAGTGATTGCGTTCGGGGACGGCCGGTCGGCGATCGAGGCGTATACGTACGAGTTCGACGAGCGCGGCAACTGGGTCGAAGAATTCGACTCGAGCAATGATCCGGACAGCGGCGTGACCGAGATCGTGCCGACCGGAATCCTCTTTCGAACGATTACGTACTACTCACCCTGAGCCGCGGGCTGCATCGCGAACGAAGCTACATGTCCAAGCCGCCGTTGACGGCGTAAACGGCTCCGGTAATGTAGCTGGCCTCATCCTCGAGCAGAAAGCGAACGACCCGCGCAACCTCTTCGGGCTTGCCGAGGCGGCGTTGCGGAATCTTCTCGATAACGCGGTCGAGCGCGGCTTGCGGAATCGCGCCGACCATCTCGGTCGCGATGAAACCGGGTGCGACGCTATTGACCGTAATTCCGCGCTGCGCCATCTCGAGCGCGAGACTTTTGGTGAAACCGAACAGCCCCGCTTTCGAGGCGGCGTAGTTGGCCTGTCCGATATTTCCGGTTTCGCCGATCACCGAGCTGATCATCACGATCCGTCCCGAGCCGCGTTCGATCATGTGTTCGAGCACGGCCTTCGTCATTTGAAAGGCGCCGGACAAATTGACGTTGAGCACTTGACGCCAATCGTCGACGGTCATCTTGCGCACCGTCTTGTCGATCGTGATGCCGGCGTTGTTAATCAGATAGTCGACGCGTCCGAACTCATCCATCACTTCTTTGAAGACGCGATTGCAGTCGTCGGCATCATCCACCCGCCCCTGATGGATGGACACTTTTGCGCCCTGCTCTTCCATCTGCTCCTTGAAGCGCTGCGCGCTCTCTTGGCCCCGGCTGTATCCGGCGGCCACCGCCGCGCCGTGCGCGACGAGCATCCGGGTAATGGCGCCTCCGATGCCGCGCGTTCCACCGGTAACCAACGCAACCCGACCCTCAAACACCGTTTTAGCCTCCTCTTCCACGAGCACGAGCGTCCCTGCATTCGCCGCCGCACAAGCGTTCCCGTCCGGGCGCTTCGAACGCCCAGGGGAGGGCTTGCTCGGACTCGCCGTATAACAGTAATGGGGCGGACCGGGACCTTTTTCCCCGTCCGTTAGGCCGCTCGTCCCGGAGAACATCCAGATCATGCCCGGATCCGTCGCCTCGATTCCCGCTTCCGACCACACCGAAGCAACTCTCGGATATATCACCGAAATCGGCCGTTCGGGCATCACCGTCACGGGCCAAATGGATCGGGTGAACGCCTCCGACGTCGTCATCGGTTCGCTGGTGAAGATCCGAGCGGCGCATGCCGTGATCGGAATCGTCGACTCGATGCATCTCGACGGCGCGCCGCCGCAGCGCATCCTTTCGATCGACCTGCTCGGAGAGATCGCCGAAACCCCCGACGGAACCGCGTTTCATCGCGGCGTTTCGCAGCCGCCGGCGCTCGGCGCTTCGGTTTGTCTGGCGAACGCGGCCGACCTAACGACCGTCTACACTCGACCCGCGCTCCCAAGCATTCACATCGGCACGCTCAGCAGCAACGACTCCCAGCCGGCGTACGTCGTCGTCGACGAGCTGCTGGCCAAGCACTTCGCCGTCGTCGGATCGACCGGATCCGGAAAGTCGTGTGCGGTCACCCTGATCCTATCCGAAATCCTCGCCAATCAGCCCAATGCCCACATCATTCTGCTCGACCCGCACAACGAGTACTTTGCGGCCTTCGGCGATCGCGCCGAAGTCGTGAGCGTGGACCGCAGCCGGCTTCCGTTTTGGGTGCTCGACCTCGAGGAAGCGACGCGCATTTTGGTGCGGGGCGGAACCGAACAGGAAGCCCAAGGCATCATTCTCAAGGACGCCTTGCGCTTGGCGCGCATCAACTACACGCGATCTCCCGACGCCGGTTCGTGGATCACCGTCGATACGCCGGTACCATTTTTGGTCAACGACTTGCGGCGAAACTTGGTCGAGGCAATGGGGCGCCTGAACAAATCCGACACCGCAAGTCCGTATCGCCGGCTCGAAGCTCGCCTCGACTCGCTGGTGCGCGACGCGCGCTTTTCGTTCATGTTCGGCGACGGGTTCGAAGCCGAGGACGAACTCTCGGAAATCGTCGGCCGCCTGCTGCGCATTCCGGTGGCCGGCAAGCCGATCACGATTCTGGATCTCTCGGGACTGCCGGCTGAGATTTCCGACGTCGTCGTATCGGTGACGTCGCGTCTGCTTTTCGACTTCACGCTGTGGTCCGATCCCAAGGAACGTCCCCCCATCTTGCTCGCCTGCGAAGAGGCGCACCGGTATTTGCCCGCACACGAAGGGATCGGCTTTGCCGCCTGCACGCGCACGATCAGCCGCATCGCTCGCGAAGGCCGCAAGTACGGTCTCGCGTTGGGGTTGATCTCCCAGCGCCCTTCGGACCTCTCGCTGCAGGCGCTCTCGCAGTGCGGAACCGTCTTCGCGTTGCGCCTGGGGAGCGACGCCGACCAGCGCTTCGTGGGCGAAGCGTTGCCCGATACCGGCAAAACGATGCTCGGAGCGCTGTCGAGCTTACCTCCGCAACAAGCCGTCGTGTTCGGCGAAGCCGTCTCGCTGCCGATGCGGGTCCGCCTCAAAACCATACCCAGCGAACGTCGTCCGCGCAGTCATAGCGCGCGCTTTTCCGAGGCTTGGCAAAGCGATAGCGCTGGCGTCGATTTCCGCGAAGACGGGATTCGCCGCTGGCGCCAGCACACGACGACCTAGCATCGCGCCAGGTGCCGTGAAGGTAGCAGCGAAACCCCAACCTCCCCGGAGGAAACGGTTCATGCGCTACCCTCGTCGGACGATCGCACCGAGCTTATGCGCTGGGCTCGGCCTCGTTTTAGCCGCGGCGACGGCGCTTGCCGGGTGTTCCGGTACCGCGGCGGTCTCCCCGCCGGCACCGGCGATCGCGGTCGCGAGCGGCAAAACGTGGATGGCGCACGGCGCGGCCAAACAGCCGAACCTCCTCTACGTCTCGAACGCCGCTGCCGGCGACGTCACGGTCTACACCTACGCCGACGGCGGCGGTTTGTTGCTCGTCGGAACCCTCACCGGGTTCGCCAAACCCCGCGGCATGTGCACCGACAAAAAAGGCGACGTTTGGATCACCGATTCCTCGACGCGAAGGGTTTACCGCTACCGGCACGGCGGTACGAAAGCCGTCGGCATGATTCGCGAACAGGCGGCCTCGCCGCCGTACGCCTGCGCCGTGGATCCTACCACCGGCAACGTCGCCGTCTCCAATCAGTTCAACGGGCTCTATCAGCCGATCGGAAACGTAAAGGTGTACGCCAAAAGCGAACGCACCGTTACGAAATACGGCGTCCACCATTTGCAGCCGTACTACGTCGCATACGACAACAAGGGCAACCTGTTCGTCGATGCGGAACTTCCGTTCGATCGTCGCGTTTCGTTGCTCGAGCTGCCCAAACTCGGCGATCGGTTCGTCCATCTCAAGCTCAGCGACGGTTCGCTCGCCGCGCCGGGGGCACTGGCGTGGATCAATCCCACCCTTTTGGTCGGCGACGAGACGAGCGACGGTCAAGGCGCGTTCGCGCACAAGGTCTTCATTTCCGGATTCAACGCGACGATCGTCGGTCAGATGTCGTTTTCGGACACGCACGAAGCCTCCGGTTTTTATCGGCGCGGCACCAAGATCGTGGTGCCCGATCCTGCTGCAAACAGCGTTGCAATCTATACGTTCCCCGGCGGCTCGCTCTATGCGACCCTTACGAAAAGTATCGCTGCTCCGGCCGCGGCGGTTATCAGCCAAGCCGGCTCGGGCTCCTGAGATCGGAACACACGAATGAACTGCGCCACCTCGAATCGCCGCGCGATCGCATTTTCGGCCGCGGTTGCACTCCTCGCCGGGTGCGGTGCCGGAGCG
>DASXDV010000077.1:0-15463 GCA_036490465.1 Candidatus Tumulicola sp.
ATTGTACCACAATTGCTCGCTGCAAGCTCGCAGAGCCGCCCTTCGACTTCGCTTCAGGGTGACACGGAGCTCGCGACCCTCGCTGAATAAATCAGACCTGCCCTAACCAAATACTCTCCGCGAAAGCGGGCCAGCTTCAAACAACTGTATGATGCACTGTAAATCCGCGTTTCGACAATCCGCCCATTTTGCGAAGATCGGTATGGCCCTGACCGTGTCTCTAGCACTCCTAGTCGCTTGCAGCACAAATTCTGCGACACCCCTAATAAACGGCCTTCAGTCTCAGCACACGGTCCCGCTCCATCTTTCGAAGACGTTCGGCTTTACCGGCGGTCCACAGCTCTTCAAGGTGCCTTCATCCGTAACGCACATCACCGTAACTGCGACGGGCGCCGGTAGTAAGTCCGCCCGCGGCGGTTTGGTAACTGCGACAATCGCCGTTACCCCGCGTGAGACGTTGACTGTCTTTGTAGGCGGCGAGCCGCAGGGCAGGTCGGGTGGATTTAACGGTGGTGGGAACGGTGGAACGGGCGGGATCGCAGATGGTCGCGGCGGAGCCGGTGCTTCGGACGTACGCCAGGGCGGCGTCGGCTTGCCTAGCCGTGTTGTCGTCGCGGGCGGCGGTAGCGGACACGGTGGCGGCTATCACGGCGGGGGCAGAGCTGGCAAAGGTGCCTTTGGCGGCGGCCTTAATGGTAGCCGGGGTGGACATGGCGGCTCCGTCTACAAAGACGGCACAAGCATAGGAGGCTACGGCGGCCGGGGTGGTACCCAGACGAAGGGCGGCAGGGGCGGTGTTGGGGGTGGGGCAGGTTCTAGCGGCTTCTTCGGTGAGTCGGGAACACGAGGCGAGACCGGAATTGGGGGCAACGGCGGCGAGGGTGGCGGTAACCTCGGTGGCGGGGGTGGTGGTGGCGGAGGCGGCTACTACGGCGGCGGGGGTGGCGGCGGCGGCGGCGCCCAGGGCCCGGCCCCGGGCAATGCCGGCGGCGGTGGTGGCGGCGGTGGTTCAGGCTACGCCGAGCCCAGCGCTACAAACGTAAGTTACGTTTCTGGTGGTGGCAGCACAGGTAACGGCGAGGTTACGATTTCCTGGTAGCTCCTTTTGTAGTCAGTTCAGTTTTGCCACACGCCGGCTAGTGCAGCTCGAAAGTCCGGCAAGCCCGGCCGTCAGGTCTCATGTAGTTTGCGCTCGAGCCACAATCGAACGTTACACGAACAATGGCACAGAGCAAACCAAAGCAAACGGTTTTGTCGGGTAAATGCGCCGGTCCAGAGCTTCAATCGGCTGGAATCGCCCAGAAGCTACAGAAAGCAACAAGAGACGCAGCCTATATAATCATGAACAACCCCGCCTTTTCAGTTATGCAAACGTACCGCGCGTCTGAACTTCGCATTTTCAGCACTCGGACTCTGACAACAATCCGAAAGTACAGGTAGGTTCAGTGGCCGAGTTTGAACAGGTACGTGGCTGCATTGCAGCCCAGCGATGCGAATGCAATATAATATCTTATCCTGCGCAGGTCGGGGCTCAGAACCGGCGTTGGGCACCTCAAACGGAAAAGATCACGCGTTTGCAGCCCGCGCGACCGAATGGATAGCCGATTGGACTACGACTACCTTGCGACCGGGTATCGACAATCTCTTTAATGAGATCACTCTTACGTGGAGCGCCTATCAATATGGCGATGAGATCCAAAACAAACGGAAACTATACGAGCTTTGGGAGAAGTTGCGGAAGCAGGCGATCCCAATGCGACAGCAGCTTGAAGACAAACACGCCGCTGAGAGCGTAGTTTGGGGTCGTTTCTCTCCCCGTGATCGCAACGCTATTGCTGGTAGGATCGAGCGCGCACGCGATCGGGTAGGCGCCGGAGGTGTGGTAGGCTTCGATTGGATTTGTGCCGCCGAATTTGTACTTTAGAGTGCTCAAACTGCCAACGCTGGTGATGTAAACGTGGTGGTGTTTATCGATGCACATCCCGAAAGGATTAGGGATGCCCGTCGGCGTGCCGGCGGGTGGATTCTGGGTTCCATGCGAGGGGTAGTTGTAGACTTGAACGATATTGTTGTTGTAGTCGGAAACGTAGAGGAGGCGGCGCTTATTGGCACCCGGTTCCATCCAGGTTCTGCCTACGTACATTTGCAAATGAGGTGTGCCCTTGACCGCGATCGAGGACAATTGCCCGCTGCTCGCGCGTATGCCTAGGCTCGTCGCTTGGTTGGCCGGAGTGAGTCGCGAAGACTCGCCGCGACACGCTACGAGTAACGCTACGGCGGCGCAAGCAGCTAACGCGTGGCGAGCAAACGTTAATGTGCGCATCTGCGTGAACCTTAGATTAGCCGAGTCAAACAACCGGACCTCGTGGTTCAACGGGTTGCGCGGCGTCCTGAGCAGCGACTTCGGATGCGGCAGCCGTCCTTTCTGCGCGCCAGGCCGCGCACGCGGCGCGCACGGCGGGGCGCTACGCTTGCAGCATGATAAAATCGTGGATTCCGGCAGCCGTCTGCGCGGCCGCCTTCGCAACGGGCTGCAGTAGCGGCAGCGGCAGTAGCGCCGCGACGCAGGCGCCGTCGTCCCCGGCCGCTGTCTCACAGGACGCCCAGGGCGCGCAAGGCGCCGGCGACGATGCGGCGACCTCTGCCTCGTCCCTGCCCTCCGGCACCGCCAGCCCGCAAGCCGTCGCATCGACGACTGGTACGGACTGCTCGCTCGTCGATCGCCCGGTCGTCGAGCAAGCGATGCACCTTTCCGTACAAAGCGTCGACGTTGCAAGCGATAAGTGCACGTTCCACTTCCAGGGCGGCGACCACGGCGATCTCGTGGTGGAGTACCATGCGTCGGGCGGACGCGACGAGCTCGATTCCGTGCGCAAAGCCGGGGAAGGCGCCAAAGCGATCTTCGGCGGCATTACAAAAGCCGCGTCGGCTCCGCCAGGTATGATGGGCGTGCTTTCCGCGACCCCGCCGCCCGATGTGACGAAGGTCGGCGACGACCAAGTGTTCTTGACGGAAGGGCCGATCACGCAGTTCTACGCCATCAAGGGCGATGCGTACGTCGAAGTCGACGGTGGCTTCTTGCCTGAGGGAGTTTCACGGTGGGTCGTCCTCCCCGACGTCGCGCAGCGCGTCTTCGCAACGCACTAGACCCTCCCTTCTTGCAAGCGGCCGAGCGAGTACCGCGTTACGCCCGCCGCAGCAGGAACCGCGTCGCTTCCGGCCGCAGCGGCCAAAAAGCGAACGGGGGGCCACGGAATGCGCGAACGGTTCGATGCGGTAGGGCATCTCTTGCGGCATCTGCACGACGCCACGGCACTGCGCGCCAATCCGATCGCAGCGCGCTATTTCTCGGAAACGTCCTCGGGTGGCGTGATTTCGGAAGATCTCGAAGCCGACGCGCTGACCCGCGTGCACGCCGCGCTCTCGGCTGCAGTCGAACTGGTTTTCGCCCCTCGCGGCGATGAAGCGGCAAGCGCGCATGCGCTTCGCCAACGCGCGATCGTAGAAGCCTGCGACCTCCACGCCGAACCGCATGCCAAAGTCGCCGCCGATTTGGGACTCTCGCGCCGCGAATTCTATCGCGAACGCAAACGCGCACGGGAACACTTGGCCCAATACTTCGCTCGGGTCGAGCCGCACGGCGCGGTGCAAGGGCGACCGAACGAATTCGAGCTTGCCCTAGACTTCGCGGATAGTCTAAGCCGTCTCGGACGGCACGATGCGGCCGTCGTCTCGATGGAGGCGTTAAGCGAACGTGCCGGGGGCGCGGTCGAGCGGATCCGCGTAAACGTGGCGCTGGCGGCGGCACATTGCGATGTCGGACGAATCGAGGCCGCGCACGAAGCGGTCGGCCGCGCTCGCGAGATCTACGACGCGCAAGCGTGCGCCGAACCGATGCATTTAATTGAGATCGAAGTAGTTTCGGCCCGCGCGCTCTGGATGTCCGGCAACCCCGCCGAGGAAGTTGAGTCGAAGAACCGTTGGATTCTCGCGCAGTTGCGTAGCCCTTCGCTGCTGCGGACGAATCGCACGTTCGAACTCGAGGCCCTGTCGCTCATGCGCCTGGGGATGCTGCGCCGCGACATCGGCGACGCGCCGGCCTCGCTCGCCTTCCTCCGGCGCGCCGAAGACGTGTTGCGTTCCCTGCCCAAACCGCCCCCGGCGCTCAAGGCAGAGTTGCTGGGAAATCTCGGCCTAACGCTGATGGTTGCGCCAAACGGGCTGACGGCGGCGGCCGAAGCGCTGCATGCGTACCTGGATTTTTCGCGCGAGCACAACCTGCTGTGCGACATCGCCGACGCACTCTCGAGCCTCGCCACGTTGCATTTGCAGTTCGGCGACGTTGCCCGCGCCCGGACGTTCGCGCGCAGCGGCCTGGATTTCGCCCGTTTGGTGTCATCAAAGCAGCAGCTAGCGGAGGTGTCGGTGATTGCCGCGCTGGCCGAAGCAGAAGGCGGCGACCCCAAGGTCGCGTTCGAACTGATCGCGCAAGCGCGCACCGATGCCGTGATCGGCAGCCCCAGCTGGGCGCTAACCGAACTCGCCGAGGCTCAGGTGTTGCTGTCCGCTCGAGCGTATCAGCGCGCTTGGCGCGTCGCCAGCGAGGCGGCCGAACTCATGTCGGCGCTTGGCATGGGGCGCTATGCCGGCGCGGCGTTACGCATTGCCGCCGAGGCCGCCGAAGGAGCCCACCGGCACGACGACGCCGTCCGCACGATTCGCGAAGCAGTTCAAATCCTGGAGAAGCGCGGCCACGCCACCTCGCTTGCCCGCGCCTACGCTTGCTCGGCGCGACTGACGAACAATATGCGCGACGCCCAACGTGCACGCTCGCTGCTGAAGTCTCTGCGACCGCCAGGCCGCCCCGCGCTCGGAGTGCCGTGATTAGTGCCAACGTAAGGAGCTGCCGCGCCGTTTAAGCAAAACGCGCACCCGCAGGATTCATTGTAACTCGCCGCCGTTCGGGGTACGCCATGCATCGTTTTCACGCCGCCACCACCGGTATCTCGGCCGCCGCGATCGGCACGCTTATCCTTGCAGCGGGGTGCTCCACAGGCGGCTCGCAAGGATCGCCCATGGCGCCGATCGGTCAAACGGCTGCCGCGGCGCACGGCGCGATTTCCACCCAAGCCGCGGAGTTTCAGGGTCAAGTTCGCCGGGCGCGGCATCCGCTCAAACGCGGAGCCGGCTGGTTGTCGCCGCAGGCAAAATCGTGTAAGAGCAAGTTGTTCGTGTCGAGTTACCGGCTCGGCTACGTCAGCATCTACTGCACGACCGGGCGCAATCAGGCCCCGATCGGGCAAATCACTGCCGGCATCGAGACGCCCGAGGGCGCCGCGACCGACAAGCAAGGGAACTTCTACGTCACCAATACGAACGCCAACACGGTGACGGAGTATGCTCCGAATACCACGACGCCGGCGTTCACCTATTCCACCGGTTTGACGTTTCCGGCCGGCATCACCGTCGACCGCAAGCAGAACGTCTACGTGTCGAGCCTGAGTCCCGCTTCCGTCGAGGTCTTTCCGCATCGTACGAATTCGCCTAGCCTGACGATTCCCAGCACGCAGATTCCCTACCCGATCGACATTGCGCTCGACAAGGCTGGAAACGTGTACGTCACGACCTATACCGCCAGCTTCTCAAACGGAATCATCATTAAGTATCCGCCTGGGAGCGCGCAGGGGACCGATCTTGGCATCGATACCGCGGGTCCCGGCGGCATCGTGATCGACAAAGCCAAAAACATCGTCACCGGCGACCAGCGCTTGCCCGGAGTGCTCGTGTTTCCGCCGGGTGCCACCTCCCCGTCGTCGACCTTCGGTACCAACGAGGTCGACCCCGATCCCGTGCGGATGAACGCTAAGGAAACCCGAGCGTACGTCGGTGACGGCGTCGGCAACGCGGTCAACGTGTATGCCTATCCGAGCGGGACGCTGGTGAACACGATCTACGATGGCATCGACGGCCCATTCGGTTTAGCACTCGATCCGGCCGCGCCGCAGTAGCGCGATGCGAGCCAAAGGAGCATCTACGATGGAACGCACCCCGAGATACGCTCGCGGCTTAGCATTCGTGGCGTTCGCCGCACTCGCCGGTTGTGCGAGCGGTCAGTCTGCGCCGGGCGCAGCCCTGACGCCGGTCGGATCGAGCGCACTCCGCGTCACGGCCACCCGCCTGCCGATTCAAAAGGCCCAGCCCGCGCATCGTGCCGGAGGATGGTTGTCCGCCGCCGGAAAGGCAGCCCAGCACGTTATTTACGTCTCGGATTTCGTCGCGAACGCCGTCGAGATCTATCCGGCGAGCGGTTCCAATCCGGCGCCCATCGGACAGATTACCGACGGCATCAGCGGACCGATGGGCAGCTTCGTCGACGGGCACGGCGATCTCTTTACTTCAAACACGACCAACTATACCGTAACGATGTATCCCAAAGGCAGCCTGAACTGGACGCTGCGCTACACCGGGCTTCAATATCCCACCAACGTGACAGCCGGCAAAGACGGCACGGTCTATATTGCCGATATCAGCGGCAATAAGGTGTTCGAATATGCGAAGGGCAGCACTCGCCCGAAGCGGATCATTGCCGTGAGCACGCCGCAAGGCGTCGCGCTCGACGCCGAAAACAATCTTTACGTCTCGTACAACACCGGGGCGCATGGCGGCGGTCCGGGAGCGATTAACGAATACGCGCCGCATTCGACGACCGGCACCACGCTTGCGGCTCAGGTTAACTGGTCGGGCGGCGATGCCATCGACGGGAGCGGAAACGTCGTGGTGGCCGATCAGGGCACCGCGCAAGTCGAGATCTTTGCACCGGGCGCGTCATCGCCGACCCGCGTCATCACCCAGGGACTGGAAGACCCATTCCGCGTGGCGTTCGACAAGACGTTCAAACACCTGTACGTTGCCGATCCCGAAGCCAACGCCGTCTTCGTCTACAACTATGCCACCGGAGCGCTCACTAACACCATCACCAACGGCGTAACCTCCGTCGACGGCGTAGCCCTCTACCCAGAGAAGTCCTAAAAGGCACAACGGGCGGCACCGGCCGCCCGGGGCACCGGGGCGGTACGTCGAAGGAAGCGCGATGCGGCGCCTCTTTGCGGCAATTCTGGTCGTTCAGCTGGCCGCGTGCAGCGGGTTCCCGGATTTTGAAAAGTTGAAGCTCCTCTGCCCTGCCGTCGCCTGACTAACGGCATCCTTAGAAAGCAACAGCGAAGATGTATTTCAGCGAACAGATCGATCAGACGACCTTCGAGGGCTTGGAACAAATCGCGGAATCCGACCAGTTTGCGATCTACGCCGTTGGGAACCAAACCTACCTCCTGTTGCAACGACATCAAGGAACGCCATGGATGGCATTGCGTATCTCGGGCGACGGTCTGTTCAGGATCTCGGCCTTATTGAATGACGCGATGCGACATCTCTATCGCGACGTAGCAGCGCGTCTTTCTCCCAACAACGCAGATGAACCCTAAAGCTTACGTTGCCACCGGCAGCTTGCGGCTCTCCGACCTGCGGGATCCTAACCTACCGGTTGGATCGGTTCGAGTAATTCTCGATTATACATGAAAGGGCGCGCGAGATAACGTGCAAGGCGATGCCGCGGCGCCCAAGCCGCTTCAGCCACCTCCGTTTCCAGCCGGACCGGAAAGAGATGGACGGATCGGGCCTGGCCTCCAGATGTAGACCCGCGGGATCTCGCTCAGGGCGCCGGGAGGGCTTCCTAGCGAGCGGCTTCCCTTATGGCCGTGTGTTTGCTAGAATAAGATCCGATTAAGCGCACGGGTCTATAGAGGCCGGGCGGTACCCGTGCGCCCCGGTTCGCGACGGAGCGTCTATGTACGGACGTTCGTTCTTGCCGGGGCAGGGAGGTGGCGGTGGCGAGCTTTCATCAGCTGCGCTCAATTCGCGTCCCCGTTTTGGGATTGAGCTTAGTTCCGCTCGCCCTGCTCTTGGTCGTGATCGTCGTCGTCGCGTGGCTGGAGATTGAGACCATCGCCTCGTCTGCCTGGACGCAGCGCTCCGAAGACGTCCTCGCGTCCGCGCATACGTTGCAGGCCGATACCGAATCCGCGCAGAGCGCCGTCCAACAATACGAACTGACGGGTTCGCCGCGCAGCGCCGCCGCATTCGAAAGTGCGGCCGCCGCCGTCCCGCAAGCCGCCGAGCGAATTCGGCAGCTCGCGGCGAACGGTCAAGCGCGAGCCGCGCTCGCGCGACGCCTATCCGACGAGGCCGTAGCCGACATCCACGACTTGCGAGTCGTCATGAATCGACTGCATCGGGGCGACCGGCAGAGCATCGCCAATGCGCCGAATCAGGACTCGCTTCGTACCACTCTGACCCGGCTCGAGTCCACCGAAAATGCGCTCGTAGAAAAGCGGAAGGCGACCAGCCGCCGCTTGTGGCTCGAGCTGGGTTTCGTTTTGTTCGCCGGCACCATCATCGGCGGCATGGTAACCCTCTTGTTGAACCTTACGTTTGGTTGGCGGATCGTGGACCGGTTGCAAAAAGTGACGAATCAGGCGATCGAGTTTGCCAACGACGGCGCCGTCGTCGATCCACTGAAGGGCCGCGACGAGGTCGCCGATCTCTCGCGCTCGATCCACGACTTGGCTATCCAGATCAAAGAGCGCGACGCCGCGTTGATTCGGTATCAGCTGCTCGCCGAAAGCGTACGCGATATCATTCTCTTTGCTCGGCACTCCGACGGAAAGATCCTCGATGCAAACACCAGCGCGGCTGCGACGCACGGCTACACGCGCGACGAGTTGCTTGGACTGTCGGTCGCGGATCTGCACGATCCCGAGGCCGAAGAAAGCTTGACGGCACTGCTGCGGCGCACGGAAGTCCAGGACGCCTTTATCGAAACGATGCACCGGCGTAAAGACGGCACGTCGTTCCCCGTCGAGGTTGCCGCCCAGAGCGTGACGATCGACGGCGAACACGTCGTGGTCTGCATCGTCCGCGATATCTCCGAACGCTATGCCTCCGAGCAGACGATTCGAAAGGCCCTCAATCAGGCGATGGAAGCGTCTCGTCTCAAGGGCGATTTCGTGGCGACCATGAGCCACGAGATTCGCACGCCGATGAACGGCGTCGTCGGCATGAGCGAGCTGCTGCTGGAAACGCCGTTGACTTCCCAACAGCGCGAGTATGCGACGACCGCGCGGGATTCCGCGCACTCGCTGCTCGGCATCATCAACAACATCCTCGACTTTTCCAAGATCGAGGCCGGGAAGGTCGACCTAGAAGTCGTGGAGTTCGATTTGCTTTCGCAGATCGAGGGAATTGGCGCGATGCTGGTTCCGCAGGCGCACGCCAAACAGATTGGGCTCATGACCTACGTCGATCCGGCGATCCCGCCGCGCCTGCTGGGCGATCCTGTAAGGCTGCGGCAAGTTTTGGTGAATCTCGCCGGCAACGCGATCAAGTTTACGTCGGAGGGTTGCGTCGCGGTGAGCGCCGATCTCATCTCGTCCGGCTTGCAGCGCGCGGCGCTCAAGTTTTCCGTTACCGATACCGGCGTGGGCATCGAGCCCGACGTCCTCCCCTCGCTGTTCGATGCGTTCACGCAGGCCAACGATTCGACGACGCGCCACTACGGCGGGACCGGCCTTGGCCTAACGATCGCCAAGCAGCTGGTCGAACTTATGGGCGGGACGATCGACGTCCAGAGCCAGCCCGGGGACGGTTCGACGTTCTCGTTCGCCCTAACGATGCGCGTCGGCGCCGACGTGCGCGGTCTGCCGCCGCGGGCGGACGTTCGTGGGCGGCGCGTGCTGATCGTCGACGACGACGCCATGTCGCGCGACATTTTGTCGCGCTACGTCAGCTCGTGGGGAATGATCGCGAAAACGGCCCAAAGCTCCGGCGAAGCGCTGGACAAACTCGCGGCGAGCCCTAAGGGGCCCGATCGCTTCGACGTCGCGATCGTCGACCTGCGCTTGTCGGGGCTCGACGGCATTCATTTGGCTTATGCCATCCAGCGCAATCGCGCCATAGCGCAAACCAAGCTGCTTCTGGTGACGGCCTACGACGACCCCACCATCGGGCCGGCGGCCATTCGGGCCGGCTTCTCTTCGTACCTCACCAAACCCATTCGCCAGTCGCAGTTGCACGACGCTATCTCCGAAGCATTACTGGGCACTCCGGAAATTGCTAGCCGCACGGCAGTGCGCCCGCTTCCGGTCAAACGCCGCGACGCGATTCTCTTGGCTGAAGACAACGCCGTCAACAGCGCGGTGGCCCTTCATCAGTTGACGAAGCTGGGCTACACCGTCGATGCCGTCGGCAACGGGCAGGAGGCGGTCGAAAAAATGAAGAGCGGCGCGTACGGTCTGATCTTTATGGATTGCCGGATGCCGGTGATGGATGGCTTCGAGGCGACGAGCGCGATCCGCAAGCTGGAAAGCCGCACCGGCAAACGCGTTCCCGTCATCGCGATGACCGCCAACGCGCTCTCCACTCACCGCGACGCGTGCTTGGCGGCCGGGATGGACGATTATTTGACCAAGCCGGTCGCTCTCGACGATCTGCGCGCGGTCTTAAAGCGATGGCTTGGGTCCCAGGAAAACGAGATTATCGACCGCGATCACATCAACGGCATTTTCAATGGGGATCGCGACGCCGTCATGGAGTTCTTTGCGAGCGTCGTTCCGAGTATCGGAGCGCTCTGCGAGAAGATCGCGCAGACGATCGAAGCGCCCCAACTTCGCGAACTGGTGCACGAGCTCAAAGGCGCCGCTTCCAACATTGGCGCCCGCGAACTCGCCGTCGCAGCCGCCGATCTCGAACGCGGCCTCATGGATGGATTGCGAAGTCGTGCGGCGATCCAAGCGTTGATTACCGTCGTGGAAGACTCGTGGCTGCGCTTTCGCGACGCGATGGACGAACCCGCAGCGAGCGTCGGCTAACCATGGTCGTGCTGACCGTCGACGACTCGGACGTCAACCTCGCCGTCTACCGCGGGGTGCTCGGGCGAATTCCCGAGGTGGAAGTCGTTAGTCACACGTCGCCGTATGCGGCGCTCGCGTGGGCGCAAGAACGCGCCGCCGACGTCGTGGTCGTCGACTACCACATGCCCGAGCTGGACGGCTTGGGTTTCGTCGAGCAGTTTCGCCAGCTGCCGGGCAGTCGGCTCGGGCTGGTCGTAATGGTTACCGCCGATACGGAAATCGACGTTCGGCATCGAGCGCTCGAGATGGGCGCCAACGATTTTCTCACCAAGCCGATCGACCGGATCGAGTTTACGGCTCGGATTCGCAACCTCTTGGAGATTGCCAGAAGCCGCCGGCAACTCGCCGATCGCGCCCAGTGGCTGCGCGAGGAAGTCGAACGGGCGACGGCGACCTTAGCCGCCCGCGAAATCGAGACCATCGTTCGGCTGACGCGCGCCGCCGAATCCCGCGACGACGTCACCGGCATGCACGTGATTCGCGTCGGACACATCTGCGCCGCTTTGGCTCGAACGATAGGATCGTCCGAAGAGCGGTGTCGCATGCTCCTGTTGGCAGCCCCGATGCACGACATCGGCAAAGTCGCTACGCCCGACAGCGTGCTGTTCAAGCCCGGTCCGTTGACTCAAGAAGAACTCGAGACGATGAAAAACCATACGATCGCCGGCTACGAGATCCTCAAGGACAGCGAATCTGGGATGCTGCAATGTGCCGCCGAAATCGCGTTGACGCATCACGAATCGTTCGACGGGTCCGGTTATCCACGCGGATTGACCGGAACGGAAATCCCGCTGAGCGGCCGGCTTTGCAGCGTGGCCGACGTCTTCGATGCACTCACCTCGATTCGGCCGTACAAGCTCGCCTGGAGCATCGAAAAGGCCGTCGACTTGCTCGACGATGGCTGCGGCTCGCATTTCGATCCGGACGTCGTCACGGCATTTCACCAGTCCTTCGACGAGATCGTGGAGATCAAACGGCGGTTCGCCGACGAAGGCATCGCCGTCGACAAGCTCGCCAGAACCTACGGCTACTTCCAGTAGACGCCGCGGGCTAGTTGTGAACCATTTCCGGCGCGTTCCGGTAGCGCTTGATGGCGCCGCCGACCTTCTAAAAAGCTTTGCTCAGGGGAACGACTCCCGAGAAGGGTAATCCGCCGGCTCCTCGGTTTCGCTAGAGTTGTCCTCATCGGTGGGAGACGTCCATTTCGTACCGGGCGTGCCACGATCCCGGCTGGTCTGCGTCATCGGGAACGGCAGACCGAAAAACTGCCAGGCGACAAACCTGTCGTCTTCTTCCATCTTTGGGGGATCGCTCGAGCCAGAACGGCGATCGTCAGAAGGGCGCATTTTCGGCTCGCTTTCAGTTCGCGGACGTGAAGATGACGTGCCACTTAAGGTGGTACCTCATAGTATCATATTTTTAATTCGGCCCACACTGCCGCTCGCCTCACACTCCCAACCCAAGCGCTTGAGGGCAGACCGCCGCGATGGGAGGCATTCGTCCGACTCTCGGATGAATCAAAAGGATGCGACAATCCATCAGGTTAGTAGGTATCGCCCGGTGTATTGTCGCGATGCGTCAGGAAGAAATGAGCGTCGTACTTTACGGCGACGGGTTTAAAGTGAATCGGCCGTTGAGTGAAGTCGAACATGTCGTCGAACGCGTCCGCGCGCTGGTCGGCGTACGCCTTTCCCGAAGCCGCACCGATCGACCCTAGACCGAACGTATTCTCGATGAAGTGCAGCGTGCTCGCGATTTCGTGCTGCTGATGTGAAATGTAACCGGGCTTCGCGTACGGTGAGATGACGATGAGAGGGACCCGGTAGCCGAGACCCTCGCGGGCTCCGGGATTAGTCGCGGGGGCGGGATACTGCGGTGGATGCACGTGATCGTACCAACCGCCCCAGTCGTCCCACATCACGATGATGGCGCTGCTATTCCAGTAGGAACTTTGGCCAAGGGCGTTTGCAATGGAGGCCACCCACGACGGTCCCTCGTCTCCGGATGCGGGACCCGAGTGATCGGAATTGTTTCCCGACGGCATCACCCAAGACACGGCCGACAGTTGGTTGTCGGCGATGTCCTTTAGGATCTGCGAGTCCGGCGACTTCATGTTCTTCCAATCGGGGCCTTTGTAAATTTGCTGGATGGCGGCAAAGCCGTTGAGATTGCCGCCGGCTCCGCTCTTCTCGACGTAATAGGACCACGTGATCCCAGCGTTGTCGAGCAGATTCGCGATCGTCGGATACGTGAAACACGGGAATGGTCCCGCAACTTCGTGCCCGGTGGCCTTGGAAAAGACCGGCGGATTGGCTTGCCCGTATTCTAAGAGGTTGACGGTCTCAGCGTTCGTCCCGGTTTGCGGACCGCCGCAGCCCCACGGCTCCGTGCTCGGTACCTCGACCGCATGACCCGACTGACCGGCGATCAGGTATTGATGCGCAACGTACGTCGGGCCGTTGTTCGATGCAAACGCGTCGTCGCCGAGCGAATATTCCGATGCTAAAGTCCAGTACGGCTTCAACCATTTTTTGGGATCGACGTACGAATAGGCCATCTGTTTCCACATCGGATGTTGCGAAATGATCCAGCAGGTGGGTTCGTTACGGCGAGTCGGATCGTCGGGGCAGGTCGGTCCGTGCTTATAACCGACGATCTCGTCGTCGAAGCCATCGTCCTTGCCTTGATCGTAGTCTTCCAAAAACTGTGAGTGATCGTGATTCAAGTCCCAGTGCCACTTCAGCGAAATCGGCACAAGCGTGTAGGTCGTTCCATGTCCTTTGCCCGTATTGACGGTGTTGGCGCCGGGAAAGCCGTGGAACATATTGTCGAACGTCCGATTTTCCTGAATGATGACGATAACGTGTTTGATTGGAGTCGAGCCGCCCGCATGAAGCACGCTGCTTCCGAAGCGCTGACCGTCGGGCGCCGCGCCGAACGCACCTGCACAGCCGTTTATCAGCACAGCAGCCGCGAGCGCTATGCATCGCCTTCTCACTATAGCAATCCTCCCGAGATACTTAGTCGCGTCTAGACCGCTCTTGCTTCCACATCAGAGCATTTGGGCCCCAGTCCTAGACGCCAAACAAGTTCTCGCTTGCCTTCCTGCCTCTAGAAACGCCTAAACCGGCTGCGACGCCATACCCATTGGTCCACCGGTCGCGACAACTGCGTGCGGCTGATATAATCTGCCTGAATGGGCCGGCCCAGTATTATCTTATCGTTGCTTGCAATCGCGTTGGGCTTTGCCGCAATCGCATCAAACCATTGTTGGCGTAGGGCTTGCCTTACGCCCCCGCGGTCGGACCTAGCAAACTTGCTAGCAAGAGATCAGTTAGTGACGCAATGCGTCGTTCGGTAGCAAATCATTTCGCGACCGAGATAGCCACGGCGGTTACGCCTAGTGCCTGTTTTATGAGATAGGTCGACGGGCCGCCGACGGGATAATCAAAAAGCCAAACTCCTAGCGAACTGGACGCGGCTAAGCCTGAATGGTAAATAGCAAACCCGTTTGCTTTGTCCACGCCTTTAAGCTTAACGATGCCGCCTCTTTCGCCCGAGTTACCCTTAATTGCATACCTCCAGATTTGGTTCTCATGCCTCACGCTGGTGAGTACTGCCAGTTCGAGGCCGTCCCACTGGATCGGACCGTCGGCGCGGGGGTTCGGGGTTAGAAGGAACTTCATCACGCGACGACCGCCTGCAGGAAGCCACGCGGTGTGACCCTTTGCATCGGCGAAATAAATGTTGCTAAACGCGCCGTACGTTATCCCGACAACGCCCTGGGCCAATCCAGGAGTCGGATAGTACTTTGGTGCGCCTTGCGCGTTCGAGAATATCGCAATGTTCGCCCCGTTTCCGACCGGCGCGTTGGCCACCGCCAGGTCGCCGGTAATGAAGTCGACGGAACAAGCCTGAGGAGCATTGTGAGGATCCTGGAGCACCGCGATCGGATCGCTTCCACCATGCGCGTACTCGACGAGGTAACCGTTCCCGCGGCCATTATCCGCGTTGGTAATCCAGACGTGCCCGTTCGAATCCACGCAAACCCCGGTCGGGTCATCAAGACCATCAATTTCCTGGACCAACGCTCCCTGAGGATAGGCAAATACGAATACCGAGTTCGTTCTAGGGGCGCTCGCATACAGGAGCTCTCTTTTCCCCTTCAGCGGCACCGACTCGGAAGGTGTCTGCTCCCTTGCCGCCTGCAGCGGTGAGAAAGCTGGTGTAGCCGGCGGCGACCCGCATCCAGCGACCGTAAAGAGCGCGAGAACGAGTATTGCAGCCGTTAAATAAAATCGCGTACGCATAGAAACTCCCTTCCTGGGGGAACGAGCTAGGGAAACGCCGCGACGCCCTGCGCCAGCGAAATGCCCTCTTGTGAACCCAGGGTTCTGATGAATTTACCCTTTGGGAACGTGGCAACCACGATGTCGCCAGGGCCGTCGTCCACGATAAAGATAAGGTCGTTTGGTTTGCTAAGGGCGAGATTGATAGGC
>DASXDV010000146.1:0-18936 GCA_036490465.1 Candidatus Tumulicola sp.
TCGAGTTCATCGAGGGCTTCTACAATCCGCGTCGCCGGCACACCTCGATCGGCAACATCTCCCCGATGGAGTTCGAACGTCGGATGAGTCAGGCCGCGTAATGTCTAACCAAATACTCTCCGCGAAAGCGGGCCAGCTTCACTAGGGCGACGACTGAGCGCCCGGGTCCAGCAGAGATAACCGTGAAGTGCCTGCCCATCATACTCACCGAGTGCGACCCGGCGTTTATTCCGATCGAACCTTCTAAAACGGCGATCGAGGCTTAGGCATCATCCGGTAAAAAGAACGGCGTGGTCATCCGGTTTCGGCCGCGCGGAGAGGACGGCCAGGTCGGAGTTTAACTCGGAGAGACTTGGCTTACCGATAATCCATCCGGGCACTTCTTCATCGGCGAACTGGTCGGCGACGGCTTGAAGGTTCTCGAGCAGCTTCTTTGCGCCCGGTCCTAGGGGTTCCAGGTTCACTCAAGGCGAGACCCTTACTACACATGCAAACGCGGACTTTTGCTTCTAATGGTGGAAGCAGGCCCCGGTGGCAAACCCGGAACTCACCGTCCTCATTCCAGTTTACAACGGGGCACGGTATTTAGCCAAAGCGATCGAAAGCGTGCTCCTGCAGTCATTTCGCGACTTCGAGCTTTTGATTCTTGACGATGGCTCGACAGATGAGACCCCACAGATAATGGCGGACTATGCAGCGAAAGATGGACGCATACGGACATTGCATCACGCTAATCAAGGAGTCGGATACACCCTCGGACGAGGATTGCGCGCGGCTCGGGGAGACTACATTGCGGAACTTGGCGCGGATGATATCGCGCTCCCGGAACGTTTCAAACAACAACTGCTATTTCTGAAACGCAATCGTGACCACGTTATGGTCGGGGGCTACCTGGACATTATAGACGAGAATGATGCCGTCATTGGACGACGAGAATATCCCGTCAATAAACTTCATATTCTCAATACGCTTCCCATTGCGAATCCATTTGCCAGCCCGTCGCTTATGTATATAAGAATGGTGGCCCTCGATGCGGGCAGTTACACGTCCCGGTTCAAGTCGTGCGAGGACTACGATTTTGTTTTGCGCTTGGCGTTGCGCGGAGCTGTCGCGAATCTCCCGTTTGTCTTAACGGCCTATCGCATGCACCCAGATGCAGAGAAGGCTCGGAATACCGTTCGACAATTACGCGAGACGCTCAGCATAAAGTGTGCGGCGTACTCAGAATACGGCTACCCCGAGACGGGGAGAGCGAGAATCATTAACCTAGCTCAGCGTCTCCTGGCATTGGCTCCTCCAGGTTTGGTGTATGCTCTCTTTAAGGCGCTCGCGATCCGCCGCTATCGCAAAATTCGACCCTGAAGGCAGTGATAATCTGCCGCAACAGTGCCGCTCGAGGCATTCATTGTAAGCGTGCCACCTGGATAGGTCCCGTCATGCAGCCAGCGATTTCTGTGAAGGTTGGCTGATTTTGTAAAGCCCCGAGGAACTCCTCGGGGGTCATGCCGCCGAGCGAGCTATGTGGGTGAACGCCGTTGTAGGAAAGCCGCCCATCCTTCAGAATTTCTTCACGATCGGATGGTACTCATAATGGGCCATCGTAATCGTGGCTTCCTAATAATGCCAACCTCCTTATTAGGGTGAAGCGGCAACGACCGGAGATAGCTAAGGGGTTTCTCCGGTCGTTTTGCTTTTTGCTGCCTTCGCGGCGGCGTGAGGCATACGACCAGGAACACGTTTCAGACCGGCTGCGCGTGGGGAAGGTTCCGTTGGACGCCGCTTGCGTGCGGAGCGAGGGGGCCGACGAAATGGGCACAGCACCGATGCTGAAAATCGTGGAACTGATCGCGTGGCTTGGGGTGGCGACGATCATACTCAATGTCGCGGTAATCCTGGCCTGGCACTAAGCCAAGACGGCGCTATGCGGCGTGCAGCGCCAGCCGCGTGAGGGCCATGCCCGCAAAGGCGGCCAGCAGGCCCAAGATGACCGTTCCGGCACAATAGGCCAGCGCGAGGCCGCCAGCTCCGTCGGCGATTAGCGTAAGCGTGTCGAAGCTGAAGGTCGAAAAGGTGGTGAACCCGCCCAGGATGCCGACCATAACGAAGGCACTGACCAGCGGCGAGACCCCGACCCCCGACTGGACGTAGGCGGCAACCGCCCCGATCGCCAGCGAGCCGACGATGTTGATCGCCGCGGTGTGCCACGGAAAACCCGGGCCGATCCGTTCGACCGTCCAGAGGGCGACCGCGTAGCGCAGAATCGAGCCGAGCGCGCCACCTAAGCCGACCGCCACGAAAAGGCTTAGCGCCTTCATTTGGGGACGCCGGCCTTATAAGCGATGACGTCGACCTTTTCCATCGTAACCAACCCTTCACCGACCATCGCATCGAGCGTGGGCAGAAAAGCGGCGATCTTTTCCTCGGAGTCGACCAGCTCGATGACGATCGGCAAGTCGGAGGAGAGGTCGACGATGCGGGCCGCGTGGACGACCGAGTGTGCGCCGAAGCCGAGCACGCCCTTGAAGACGGTGGCCCCGGCTAGTCCCTCTTTGCGCATCGCTTCGACGATCGCGACGTACAGCGGCTGACCCTTCCAGCGATCCGACTCGCCCAGAAAGATGCGGACGAGTTTCGCTGTGCCCTCGGTCTTCACGTGCGAGGCTTTCCGCTGGTGCGCGGGCAAGCCTTTCAGGCATGGGACTGCTATTCAAAGATCCCCTCCTCGATCAGTTCAGCGCTATGCCCTTAGGCTTAATCCCTTATGGCGGACCGGATTTCGGCGAGGTCCAAGCGGTTGCAACGGAGGTCGGTGATGGAGACGCTTCGGCGTTCTATGCTGCCTGGATTGCGCCGGGTGACCGATTAGTCGGTGAGGCGGCAATGGCCGAAAGGCAACGCCGGTTGGCAACCGCCCGAGGGCTGTTCCTGAAGGCCAGCGCCTGTTATGCCTCGGCCTATCATCCGCTCTACCGGGTGCCGGTCGACCCGCGCCTGCCGGCGGCATTTCACAAGCAGATCGCGGCCTTCGACGCGGGGCTCGCGATTGGGGAGCATCCGCCCGAGCATGTGCAGATTCCGTTTGAAAATGCGACCCTGCCCGGCTATCTCGTGCGGGCCGCCGGTCACGAGCGCGAGACCCGGCCGCTTCTGATTCTCACCAACGGCTATGACGCCACGGTGACCGAGATGTACTTTGCGTCCGCAGTGGCGGCGGCGCAGCGCGGTTATCATTGCCTGCTGTTCGACGGGCCGGGGCAGGGCGCGCCGCTTATCGAGCAGGGCTTGCACTTGCGCCCGGATTGGGAAGTGGTGGTGCGGGCGGTGGTGGATGTGGCTCTGGGTTTGCCCAACATCGATCCGAAGCGAATCGCGCTGAGCAGCTGGAGTCTGGGCGGCTACCTCGCGTGCCGGGCGGCGTCGGGCGAGCCGCGCTTAGCGGCCTGCATCGCCGATCCGGGGCTCTGGGGCATCGCAGCCGGCTTCGGCGATTTCCTGACCCAGCTGGGTGCGCCGCCGAACGCGGCCGACGATATCGGCAACCTCGATCAGGCGGTCGTCGACCGCCTAGCGCAGACGGCGGAGCAGAATCCGCGCCGGCACTGGACGATCATGCAACGCGGCTTCTGGGTGCACGGCGTGGACTCGGTGCGCGGCTTCCTTCAGGCGATCGTGCCATTCACGCTGGACGGCCGGGTCGATGCCATCGCGTGCCCGACGTTGCTTACGCGGGCCGAGAACGACCCACTCGGCGGTACCGCGCAGCGAATATTCGACGCGCTACGCTGTCCGAAAACGTTGCTGGAATTCACCGCGGCCGAAGGAGCGGGCGATCACTGCGAGTTGTTTAATCGCACGCTTCTCAACGCACGCGTCTTCGACTGGCTCGATAGCGTATTTGTACCGGACTAGGGTTTGCAGCGGTTATCGACTACCCGGCACGTAGCGATACCCCAAGGGCGGCTGCCCGCTGCAAACGGCGTGCCGATCACCGGCTTTAAGGCACCTGTTTTTGGATTTATGGCGTAACCAGATATGGTACCCTTGGAATAAAAATTGGTGGCGTAGAGGAAGTTTCTGTCTGGAGTGATCGCCAGCCCCTGCACGCCTACAGGTCCAAAAGGCGAGCCTTGTATCGATGCTAGTGCGCCAGTGTGACCGTTGATTGAATAGACCGAAATACTGCTTCGCGGGAACGAAACGTTGCCGACGTAGAGAAAGGCGCCGTTGGGGTCTATCCTTATCGTGCTCGGACCGAGGCCCGCACGAACGGCTGGCCCGGGAAGTGGCTTTAGCGAGCCGGAGGCGCCGTTAAGGGCGTATATTGAAATACTCCTGGTGTGTTCGTTGGTCGAGTACGCAAACTTTGCCCGATAGTCGATCGCTAAGTCGTTTGCCGACCACTGTGGCTTTGCCAACTGCGCAATTCGCGTTAGCCTGCCACCGGTCGTAGTGAAGGTTTCGATAGAAGACTCCGTGACGACGTAGACAACCGGAAGGTGGGGATTAAGCGCTAAGAAATAAGGGGTCTCGCCAATTGAAAAAGGTGATCCCGGAACGGGCGTCAGCACGCCACTTTCCGAACCTATGCGATAGACCGAAACGCTCCCTGAATTAATATTGTTGACGTAGGCAAATGTATCCGTCCGGTCGATGGCGATGGACACAGATGACCTCCCGGCGGCAAACGGTGCTCCCTTTATTGACGTCAGCGTTCCCGTGCTTGGATCAATCTTGTAGGCAGAAATTCCCTCGCCCGAGCTTGCTACGTACAAGAATCTGCCCGTGGGATCAATTGTGACGCCCTCCGGTAGTCGGCCCGCCGGGAAGGGCGAGCCAGGGACGGGCACCAACACGCCGGCAGCATTCACGCGATATGCGGAAACGTCGTTGGATCCCGAGTTTGCCACATAGACGAATTGATGCGCAGGCGGCTCCGCCGTCGCATTAGTGGATGCTATCGCGAATGTCAGCAAAGCAAAACAAATAATAAGCGCGCGCCAACGGTGAGTCATGTTCTAGGGCACCTTTGCTGGTCATTTCGGAGCTCTTCCTGCCCAAACGGATCTCTTGGCAGGCGGCCCTAACGCATCACGCCGTGGCGGCGGAGCGGGGATCGGCCCCGCGCAGTTTGGCGTGAATCCCGGCGGCGAGGCGCTGAAAGTCGGGGCGGCGCTCGAGCGGCTCGAACAGCGGCAGGCTCGGCATCAACAATAGCGCCGGTTCGCGCGCTTCGAAAGCGCGGGTGAGGTGCAGCATCGCTGCGTCGGCGAGACCGGCGCCGACGCCCGCGACCGCGAGATTCCATTCCGGCACGTAGTGGGCCGCCTGCAGGTCGCGCAGACGCTGGTAGAGTGCACGCGCTTCCGCGTAACGTTCGCAGCAGCCGTACGCACGTGCGAGCATCGCCAAACGGAAACTCGCGTCGTCGGCCGGTTCCTCGGGCACGGTTTGCAAATCGTTGGCAGCGAGGCGCGGGCGGCGGTCGAAAAGATAGGCTTGCGCGCGATAGCGACGCGCAAGGAAAAAGCTCGGATCGGTCTGCAGCAGGTTGCCCATTCCGCCGATCGCCTTACGGTAGCTGCCTTCATAGAGATAGATGCGGCTCTGTAGCAGCAGGAGGGCCAGCGACGCGGGATCGAGCGCGAGCGCGCGTCGCACTTCGGCGTGGGCGGTCGCGTAATCGCGCTTGCAGATACTCAGCCACGCCGCATTGTTGTGGACGAGGGGCGATTGCGCGTCGAGCGCGAGGGCGGCGTCGATCGTGCGTTCGGCGCCGGCGACGTCCCACTGCGACCACAACTGCAGTTCGGCCAGGATCGCATTCGCCGCGGCCGACGCCGGATCGAGCTGGAGCGCGCGCTCGACCAAACGAAATGCGCGTTCGAACGCGGGCCGCGGTGGAACGTGCAGATATTCGGCCAGCAGCGCGTGCGCCCGCGCTTCACCCAAGAGTGCGAGCGCGTCGGTTGGATCGTCGGCGACCGACTGCGCGAAGAGTTCGACGGCCCGCTTGAGCGCCGGGGCGGTGCGCTTTTCCAAAAAGTGCGCGGCGAGATAGTAGCGCTGCGAGGGTTCGGCCGAGCCCCGGTGGCCCGAGGGCGTGACGGCCGTCACCGGCGTGGCGAGACGATACCCGACGCCGCCGACGGTGACCACGTAGGAGTTGTCGCCGGCGCGCTGGCCGAGCAGTTTGCGCAACACGTAGACGTGTTGTGCCAGGTTGCCTTCCGAGGTTTCGTCGTCCGACCAAATCCGCGACAGAAACTCTTCCTTACTCACCACCGCGCCGCCGGCTTGCAGCAGCAGCAGCAGAATGAGAAACAACTTCTCGGAGAGCGCCTTACTCTGCGTACCGTTGTAGAGTAGGCGATGCATCGAGTCGAGTCGGTAGGAACCGAAGCAGTACGTCGTGCGATCCGGAGGCAGCATCTTTGGCTAGAACGCGCGAGCCGCGCTTTTGTGACCTATTTGTCGGCGCCGACCTCGCACGATTCGAAGGCGATGTCGTAAATGCCCAAGCCGATCCCGCCGGGGGACAGGCGCAGCTCGTGGGTGCCGAAGTGACGATTCATAATGATGTCGTAGGCGCGCGGTGTGTCGACGGTGATGAAGGACGCGCCGTCGGGGGCGTAGCGGATATCGGCGCCCGCATCTTCGCGCGCGACCGGTTTGCCGTCTTGGGTCACGACGACACGCGTGCCGCGTTCCGGCCGCATGACCGCGACGACTTGAATCGCGTGATACCGCAGTGCTAGATAGCCGTCGCCGCCGGCGGAAACGATGCCCTGGCCCTGCCCCTCGGGCGAGAAGCGCCAGAAGCCTTGGAGATAGACCTTGCCGTCGACGTGGGGATTCGTGCGGTCCGCATAGCTCGTATCGCGGGTGGGATCCAAGAACTTCGGCAGGTTGGCGATCGCGTTGCTGCGATCGGGGCCGACCAGGATCTCGGGGGTTTGCAGATAGCAGACCGCGCCCGGTTTGGCATAGCTGTCCTGCGGCAGCAGCGCCATGACCGGCGGCAGCTTCAGTTGGGGATTCGCCGCCTTGAGCAGCGCCTGGATCTTCGCCTCGGTCGACTGATAGTTGCCCTCGCCGAGCTGCGTTTCGACGAGTTTGCCGTTTTGATCGAAGAGATATTCGCCGGGCCACGCTTGGTTGTGGTAACGGTTCCAGATCGTTATGGTGTCGTCGAGCGCGATCGGCCAGGTCACGCCCAAGCGATGGGCCGCCGCCATGACGTTGGCGGTTTCGCCCGAGAAGTGGAACTCGGGCGAATGCACGCCCACGATCGTAAAGCCGTCGTCGTGGTAGCGCTTGTACCACTCGCGCAGATACGGCAGCGTCTTGAGACAGTTGATGCAGGTGTACTCCCAAAAGTCGACCAGTACGACCTTGCCGCGCAGTTGCGCGGGCGTCAGCGGCGGACTATTGAGCCACCCGCTCGCCCCGGCAAAACTCGCGAGTCCGTTGGCCGGTTGGGCGCGTAGGGCGGCGCCGCTTCCGAGCGCCGCGATGACGGCGCAAGCGGCTACAAGACGGGTCAACCGGGGCATGCAGTGATTGTACCACGGCCCGCGAATACGGCGGCGTGCCTTTGTTGCTGCGCGCATTGCGATGGCCCCCGACGATTTCGACGTTGATTGCTTGCGTCGTCGAAGCGCTTCTGCCGCACCGCTATCCGTTTCTACCATCGGTCTGGGCGACCGTAACGACCTACGCGCTGGGAGTTTTGGTGCTGACCGCCATTGCGGCGCACGTGTTCGGCCAGCGTCCGGTCGAACGCATCACGATGCTCATTCTGTTCGTGGTCGTCACCATCGTTACGGGCCTGGCCGTGTTCAGCTTGATCTATCGCGCATTAATCGCTGTAGACGCGCATTTGAGCGGGGTCGCGCTCTTGCAGGCCTCGATTGCGGCGTGGGTGCTCAACGTCCTGACGTTTTCACAGTGGTACTGGCTGGTCGACACCGACGGCACCGACAAAGCTCGAGCGGTGTATCCGGACTTCCTGTTTCCGCAGCGCAGCCTCGACGAAGCGTACCCCAACTTTCAGCCGACCTACGCTGACTATCTCGTGCTCGCTTTTACCACCGCGACCGCCTTTAGCCCGACCGACGTGCTGCCCACCTCGGCGCGCGCGAAAGGCTTGATGGTCGTCGAGGCCGCGTTCTCGCTGATCATCATCTCGATCTCCGCGGCGCGTGCGGTGGGTGCGTTGTGATCGCCCCCTCGACTACGCGTGCTGCGGCACGCTCCGCTCGGGATGACAGGGGCGAGAATTAGCAAAGCCCCCTAGCGTCATTGGGGGCTTTGCGCGCATGGCTACCTGAGGAGGGCTTACATGCGCTTGTATCGTCTCGCAGTGCGACGCGAATTGCAATAAATAATTCTCAAGAGTCACTTGGATGCGGTGCGATTGCATTGGTTCATGGCCGACGTGAGCGTGGCGGCCGCGGTGGCTTCGCGCTTATCGGTTTCGTCGCGCAGCCACTGCAGGCCGTCGATGACGCGCGAGAGCGGATTGTAACCCAGCGCGAGCCCGGGAACGGCCGCTAAGTTCACCTCGTATGGATTAGGCGATAAGCCCGGCGCGTTGGGATCTTCCAGCGGATTGGGTGTGGGCGCGGTCGCGATGCCCTGGGTATCGTTGCCGCCTTGAATCGAAGCGATGTAGGTTTCGCCCGCGTGCTGCAGTTCGCCCATTTGCTGGGTGGTCACGAAGCCGTTGACCAAATCGAGCGACGCGCTTTGAAACGCGACGGTTTGGAGCAACTGCTCCTTGATCAGCGCGAGGGTTTTGTCGTCGCCGGCATTGCCGGTGGGTTCCACGAGTCCGTGCGCGTCGAGCATCGTTTGGGCGGCGATGAGGTTCTGCGCGATCGGCGAGACGAGATACGACATCTGCTGCAGGGCCATGCTCGTCTGGGGCGACTGCGTATTGATCGAGTCGTACGGCAGCGGAGCGCCGCCGCCCGAATCGGTCGCGGGTCCCGTCAGCACCCCGCGTTGATAGGTGTGGAAGAGCGGAGCGCTCTTGCCGATTTTGGAGTCGTTCTGCAAAATCAGGGCGACCGCCGGGCGCACGCGCTCGTGAAGCCGGGCGCACAGCGGCGTCGTGATGATGTGATAGATCTGCGGCGGGGGTGAGGGCGCGACCGCCATGCAGGATAGCATGACGGCCGCTCCCAGGATCCAGCTAGAGTTTGATGTTGGCTGTGACATAGATATTCAGTGGAGGTAAGGCATTGTTGATCTGACCGCCGGAGTTGAGCACCGACGGCATGTAGCTCTGGGTAAACGGCGTGACCGCTTTGTTCGCGGCGCGGTCGTTGATCCCAGTGCCGTTGTAGAAGTTGGCGGGGTAGATGGTGCTGTTGAGCGGTCCGCCCGCCGCGTTGTATCCGCAAACGTTCGGGCTGGGCGGATTGGCGACGGTCCATGGTTCGACCGACCCGCCGAAGCACGAGTGGAAGAGGTTCGTCGCCGTGAGCGCCAGCTTGATCTTGCTGTTCACGTCGTACGAGATTTGCAGGTTCGCGGTAATGATCGCTGGGGACTCGTAGGAGTTGATCGCCGCGAAGCTGCCGGTTTGCGGATTGGGGATGTAGAGGTAGCCGTACTGTCCGAATCCGGGCGCGTCCACACCGAGGTAGTTGCACTGATTCGGATTGGTCTTGGGCGAGAGCTTCGTGATTCCGCTGTCGACCGAGTTGACCGTGCAGGCCCGCGGATCGACGCCGGTGACGTCGAGCGCGTTGCCGTAGAAGGCGCCGGCGGCGAACTGGAAGCTCGGGGTAATCGCCAGCTTATGATGGCGATAGTTGAGGATCAGGGTCGCGATGGCCGGGGAGATGTAGCTATCGCCGCCGCCGTTGAGATTCGGCGCGATGGCGGTGGTGAAGGGCTGATACCATCCGTTGGGATCCAGCGGCGCGGCCGGCTTGCCGAAGTACGGGTTCAGGATGTCGTGCGGCCCGCAGGTGGAAACGCCGACGCCGGGCAGTCCGTTCTGCGACGGCTTGTAGCAACGCGATCCGTTGGCGAGCTGGTTGTACTGCGAGATGACGCCGTTGATGGCTGTAATCTCGTTAGTCACTGAGCCGGTTCCGACGGGCGTATTCTGGAACTGAATGCGCGCGTTGGTATAGGTAAACGCCAACTGGCCCGACAGCCCGTCGCGGTTGAAGTCGCCCTTATTGAAGGCGGCTTCGAGACCGTAGTTGCGGGCGACGCCGACCGGGATTTGGGTGACGAACCCGGCTCCGATGAACGTCTGCTGCTGCCAGTCGTTGATCCACGTGTAGAACGGCGTGAGTTTGAAACTCATGTCGGTGCCGCGGATGTGGCGTTCGAGCGAGAGATCGTATTGGGCCGACGACACGCCCGGAATCGCGTGGAACGGCGTGTAGAAGCCCAGGTTCAGGGTGTTGTTCCAGACCGAGCGGTCGTCGCCCGAGGGGCTGAGATACTGCACCGAAGCCGAGATCGGCGGCTGCGTGAAGCGGCCGGCCGAAACGCGCCAAACGGTGTCGGGCGACTGTGTGTAGGTCGCCGACAGGCGCGGCTGCCAGTAGTTCAGCGAGTACGAGGACGGCGACTCGGCCGTGAAGTTCGGGGCGACGACGCCGTCTTGGGTCTTACCGTTGGGATGCACCCAGCCGGTCTTGGGACCCGTCGGGATGAGCCGCTGCGCGGCCGTGTTGCAGTCTCCGTTGACGTACTGCGGATTGGCCGGCGGCGGAACGCCCGGCGGCAACGGCTGCGTCAGCACGGCGTTGGTCGACGCCTGAACGCAGAGGTAGTTGGCCGTCATGGCGGCGTAGAAGTTGGTCGCCGCATCGTTGGAGTCGGGCATGTCGTAGGTGAAGTTGTCGTACCGAATCGCGCCGTTGACGACGAACTTGTCGTTGGGGCGCCACTGATCGCTCAGCGAGAGCGAGGTGAACTTCGGCGTAACGGTGTTGAGCGAGCCCGTAATATTGCCGCTCCAGAGCGTTTGCCACGAAGCGCCGCCGGGACCGCCGAAGCCGCTGGGTCCGGAGATGGCGTTGCTGCGCCAGCCGCACGGAACCGGGTTCGATGGAGTATCGCAGCTCGTCGAGCCGCCCGTGTAGACGGCGTTGGGATTGACGTTCGCGTTGAGGGCCACGTCGTAATACCCGCTGGCCAAACACGGGACGGTCTTCCCGGAGTGGGAATCGTAACACGTGCTGCCGTTGCCGTTCATGTAGCCGATCGGCGACGTCCCCAGTCCGGCGATCGCCGAGTTGTTGTTCAGGCGACCGACGGTCGCGCGGGTATAGTTGCCGGTGAAGTTCAGGAGGTTCTTGTCGTCGATTTGATCGTTAAACTCGAGCGCGCCGCCGGCGGTGTGGGTGATCAGCTGATACTGCGCGGCGCCGTTGAAGGCCACCAGCGCTTGATCGGTCGAGCCGTTGAACGGCGCGGTTTCGAGCCAATCGGAGTAGAACGTGTAACCGTAGACGCGCAAGAAGGCCGAGGTGCTGAGCGGATGGGTGAACTGCACTTTGGCGATGCCGGCGTCGTTTTGGTTGACGTTGATGCCTTCGTCGTTGAGCGGAATGCCCCCGAGGTAGGCGTGCTGCGGCGTGTCCGGCGCGGAATACACGCCCGGGTTGGTGACGTGGCCCGGACCCGTGGCGATCCTCGTGCCGAACGGCAGGTTGTAGGCGATCGCGTCGGCGTACGCCAGGTACGCCGTGGCGCCGCTGGGGTTGCAGCCGTTAACGGTGAGACCGCTATTGGTCACCTGCTCGCGCCCGCAGACCGGTGCACCGTATGGCGCCCCGAAAAGCGAGGAGACGAACTGGTTGTTGCTCGGCCCGGCGTCGTCGGGCGAGCTGTACGCGTAGTTGTTCAGCAACGACGAACTCCAGAGCAGCTGGACGTCGTCGCGCAAGCCGCTCGCGCGCGGGATTCCGAGGTGCAGGTTGACGACGTTCTCGCGATCGACGATCTGCGAAGTGGCGCCATACAGCCCGTTATAGTACGACCAGCAGCCTTGATCGGGAACGCTGCCGGTGCCGCCGACGAGCGGGCAGATCGGCTTGGTCCCCTGGCACGTGGCGGTCGCACATCCGCCGTAGCCGATGCCGAATCCGTTCACGTCGCCCGAATAAATACCGCCGGGCTCCATGAAGTTCGCGCCGTTATCGTTGTTGATGATCCGGAACCCTTGATTGAAGCCCTTCATGCCCACGTAGTAGGTGAAGTTGCGATCCGGCGTCGAGCCGGCTATTTCGACTCCGGCCTGATTGTAGTATAGCGGAGAGGCGATGCCGAGCGAGACCTCGCCGTAGCCGGGAAACGTTCCGGTCTTGATGACCTGATTGATGAAGCCCGACGTGCCGGCGCTGGCGATCGAAGCCGGGCCGCCGCCGGTGTACACCTGCAGCTCTTGTAGACCGAGACTCGATTCGGTCGACGAGTTGTAGTTGTCGAACGCGCGGTTGACGGGAATGCCGTCGTACTCGTAGCCGGAATAGTACGAGTTTTGACCGCGAATGTAGGTAGCGTTGGTCATCCAGCCCGCGCCGCCGATGCCGGTTTGCACGCCGGGCACCGAGGCCATGGCAGAATACGCGCTGTTTAAATTGCCGCCGCCGCCCAACGGCGCGGCCGCCGCCGCCTGCGAGGCGTTAACACTGTAGAGATCGCCGCCGACGCCGGACTTCACTAAATTAGCGTTGCCGGCGGTGGCGATGACGTGACCGATGGTTTTCAACGCTTTGCCCAGCGCCAGCGTGTACTGCTGGGTTTGGTCGGCGAAGACGGTGGCTCCGGGAAACGACGTTTCCTGATAGCCGATTTTGGTCACGTTGAGGGTATAGGTGTCGGGCGCGAGCGGCGTAATGATGAAATGGCCGCCCGTGTCGGTGGTTGCGGTGGCGGTTTGTGACGGCGAGACCGCCACGACCCGTACGCCGGCAACCGGCGCTCCAGTGGTGCCGTCCTTAACGTACCCCGCAATGCTCCCGGTGGTGCCCGCCAGTGCCCAAGTTTCCTGGCTGAGAAGGAGCACGGAGATCGTCATAGCGGCAACCAGCAAGCGCGTCAACGAAATTCGTTTCATGCGTCTGGTTCCTCCAGCCGCGCAGTCATGTGACCGCGCACGCCTTTGAAAACCGTCTACGCGAAACGCCGTGACGAAAGCCGAAGAGTTTTAATCCAGAGTTGAAAAGTTTTGATAAGTTCTGATAAGCTTTCGACTGCGCGCCTTCGGCGGCGGAGCTTGTGCCGAGCGGAGCGCCAAGGGCGCGCAGTCGAGGTGCTCAGGATGACAGGGGAAGGTGCTTGACTAGCGAGGGGGGACGGGCCAGACGTCGTTGGTGGCGGCGTTGGCGATGTCGACGTGCCACGGAATCGTCGCAAACTGGTCGCGATCTTCGGGTTCCAGCTCGGCTGCGGTCGCGTCGATCATGCGCCGCGCTTGGCCGAGCGCGAACTGCGCTTCGTTCGCGTTGCCGTCGAGATGGAAGATTTGCGCGGCCGCCCAGTAGCAGTATTCGGGCCAGTCCGTTCCGCGTAAAATCGCGTTTTCGTTGGCGAGCATGCGGCGTACGGAGTCGCGCGCGGCCGTGAGATCGCCGAGGGCGGCGTGCCAGACGGCCAAGTCGGCCAGCATCTTGCACGACCACACTTCGGATTGCGAATGCTGACGCAAGTCGAGGGCTTCGTTGGCATGCTGGATGGCGCGCACCAAGTTGCCGCCGGCGGCTTCGGCAAAGGCGAGATTTTCGATCGCCGACGCTTCGATGAGTTTGAACTCGTGCTTGCGCGCGAGCGAGATCGCTTTCTTCCCCGCCTCCTTCGCGCCGGCGACGTCGCGCGTGCACGCGCGCAGAAACGCGAGGTTTGCCAGACCGATCACGCGGCCGCGGCCGTCCTTCACGCTTTCGAACAGCGCGACCGCTTTGTCGGTGGCGGCAACCGCTTCGTGAAAGAAGCCTAGGCGCGTGAACACCAGCGACTGATTGAGCAACTCGCCGGCGGTCCCGCTGACGTTCCCGCTTTCGCCGAAAATCGCGGCCGCTTCGGCGAAGTGCGCGCGGGCCAAGGCGTACCGCTCGCCCGCGGCGCCGAGCGCGACGCCGAGCCGGCCGTGCGCCTGCGCTTCGGAGGGACGGTCCCCCAGCGCGATCGCGCGTTCCAGCCAGCGTTCGCCGACCGTGAGGCAGCGCGGAATGTCGCGCCGTTGGTAGGCGATCGCCCACGCGCTCCAGAAGGACTGGAGTTCGAGCACCGGATCGGTGGCGTCGGCGGCCGTGCGCGCGGCTTCGTCGAACAGCGCGTCGGCCTCGGCGAGACGGCCGCGATGCGACTCGACGTTGGCCAAACAGCAGAGCGCGTCGGCCACGCCGGTGCCGTTCTGACATTCGCGCGCGCATGCGAGCGCGATTTCAGCAGCGTCGTACGACTCGCCGAGACGGCCCAACGAAAAGGCGAGTTTGGCTTCGGCGGCGTGCAGCAGTCCGCGCCAGTGCGCGTGGCCTTCGGGCGTGCGCATCCGCAGTTCGCGAATGGCCGCCTCGTGGGTCACCCGGTCGCCGATGCTCAGCGCGAACTCGATGCGGCGCATCAAGATGACGCGTTGGAGTTCCTCGTCGTCGAGGCCGGCAGCGAGCCGGCTCAGCTCGGAAAGGGTCGCGTTCCACGCTCCCCGGTCGCCGCGCCGGAACTCGATAGTGGCGCTGTCGAGCAGCAGGTCGACCCGCCGGCGCTCATCGGTGTCGAGCGCGAGCGCGCGGTCGCGCAGTTGCTGGGCTTCGTCGAGCGCGCCGAGGGCTAGCGAGCGCCGGATGGCGGCGAGGTAGCAGCGGCCCGCATTGGCGTCGTCGCCGGCGAGTTCGTATTGACGGGCGATCAGCGCCGACAACTCCGGAGCGCGGTCGGCGTAAAGCTCCTCGAGCACGCGGGCGACCCGGTGGCGCCGCGCGGCGGCCCGTTCCGGCGGCGCGGCCGCCACGATCGCCTCGCAGACCGCTTGATGCGAGAACTCGTATTCAAAGAGGCCGCGGCCGCTGGCCTCGCGGATGATCCGGCGGTCGAGCAGCTCGTCGAGCGCGGCCACCACCGCCCCATCGCTCCAGCCGCTCACCTCGCGGACCGCGTCGCGCGAGAAACGGGGACCGATCTCGGCGGCGATTTCGGCGATCGTCCGGGCTTCGGGTGAGAGCCGCTCGATCCGGCGCGAAACGACCGCCCGCAGCGAGGCCGCCTCGGCGATGTCGGAGCCTTCGCGAAAATCGGCCACCAGCTGGGTGAGGAAGAGCGGATTGCCGTCGGAGGCGTCGAGCAGCGACGCGGGCGGACAATCGCGGACTTCGGGCAGCGTCTCGATCGCTTCGCGGACGTCGCCGAGGGAGAAGGCGCGCAGCGAGAGGCTTTGAGCCGACCCGGTAGCGCGCGTTTCGCGATGCAGCCGGTGGAGCGGATGCGGGCGGGGCGTTTCGTCGTCGCGATACGTCGCGACGATCATCATCGGGACGGCGGCGACGTGACGCACCAGGAAATCCAGTAACGCGATCGAGGCGGATTGCGCCCAATGAAGGTCTTCGAGCACCAGCAGCAGCGGCCGGGGTGCGGCCAGGCCCGCGAGACACCGGTTCAGGGCCTCGAACAGCCGGATCCGTTCGCTCTCGGCGTCGAGCGCCGGCAGTTCGGGCAGCTTCGTAACGCGCGCCCGGATTTCCGGAAGAAGGGCGGCGACCGCGGCCAGCCACATGTCCGAGCGCAGCGACGCGACCAGCGGCAGCGCCGAGTGGAGCGCATCGACGATGCTTTCGTAAGCAGCGGTCTCCGGCGCGCCGGTCGCGCCAAAAAGCACCCGGCCGCCCCGGTCCTCGACCGAATGGGCGAATTCGCGGACGAGCCGCGACTTGCCGATCCCGGCTTCGCCGCCGACGAAGACGCAGGTGCCGCGTCCGCGCGCGGCCCGGCTCCACGCCTCGAGCAGACGTCCCATCTCCGCGTGACGCCCGACGAACGGCAGGATCGGCGGGCGGCTGCTGAAGACCGTCTCGACGGTCTCGAACGGCGGGTCGGCCTCGAGCGACGTCCCTGCGGCGATGGCTTCCTTTAGGGTGACCGTCTCGGGCATCGGCTCGACGTGCAGCTCCGCCTTAAGCCGCTGGGCGAAGCCCTCGTACTCCGCGAGCGCGCCGGCCCGATCGCCCGATTCGGAGCGCAGCGCGATGAGCTGACGGACGATATCCTCGCGCCAGGGGTCCATGGCCAGGATCTGGCGCGCCCGAGTGATGCCGCTGCGGAAGTGGCGCTGGCGGCGAGCGCGGGAGACCAGGTTGGCCAACGCTCCCAGGAACGCGTTCCGGCGCCGCTCGCGTTCGGGAATGATCCATTCGTCATAGAGCGATGCCAGCAGATCGCCGCGATAGAGCGCGATCGCCTCTTCGGTCCGTTCGGGGTCGCGAATCAGCCGGTCGAACTCGTCCACGTCCAGCCAGAGGTTCAGCGACGGGCGCAGTTGGACGCTGTCGCCATCGACGGCCAGCGCGCCCTCGCCCAGATCCGCCGGCAAAATGCGGGCCAGATCGTAGAGGCTCATGCGCAATTTGTTGCGCGCCGATTCCTCTTCGTCGTCCGGCCACATAACGTAAGCTAGGAAATCGCGCGCCACCGGCGCTTCGCGATTTAGCAGCAAATACGCGAGAATCGGCAGTGTTTTGCGCGGTGTGGCGAGCTTAAATGGCTCTCCTGCGACGTCGACGCCGACGTGGCCGAGCAATCGGAAACGGACCTCTCCATGAGCGTCGGTGTGGGGGTGGTCCCCTACGCGCTGAGGGCGACGAGCCATGCGTGATGCTTCGCCATTTTGGGCGCCGTCCATTTGGCCGAACGTTTTCGAACGGGAGGCACGTTATACTGACGACCTCAGCTTTCGACTGAACGAACGCTGAGAAAAAGACCTAACTTTGGGGGAATCGTGATAACCGACGTTAAGACGCATCGGCTCGTTCTTATCGAGAGTCAGCTTCTATTTGCGAGGGCGCTCGCGCAAGTACTCTCGGCCGATCCGGCGATTTACATTACCAATATCTTAAGCGGTGTGGAGGACCTTCCTACCAGCATCTCGGCAGCGAACTCGCCGGATCTGGCGCTCATCGGCATCGACAAGTATTCCGCGGACATTGCCGGCACGTTTGCGATTTGCAAACAACGCATTCCGAACACCCGGTTGTGCGCTCTCACGTCGTTCGTTCAACCCGATCTCATGCAGCGGTGTCTCGCTGCCGGCGCCGACGGATTCGTCGTCAAAGATACGTCCGTCAGCGAACTCACCTCGGCCATCAAACTGCTCGCCGAGGGCACGCCGTACGTCGATCCGCGGGTCGCCGGCGGAGTGCTGCGGCGGCGCGCCATGCATCAAGAGATCTCGCTCAACGAACTTTCCAACCGCGAAACCGAAATCGTGCGCCTGATCGCTCAGGGGCTCTCCAATCGCGACATCGGCGCAAATCTGCTCCTGTCGGAAAAGACGATCAAGAACCATATCAGCCGGATCTTCGAGAAACTCCAAGTCTCCGCACGCACCGGCGTTGCGGTCTACGCGATCCGCAAAGGCATCGCGTAAGCTACGGGTCTTCGGGATTCGGAGCGCCGTCGCGCGTATCCGGTCCAGGATTAAATGGCGGCGCTTTAATCGGGGTGAAGGCGCGCGCCGGGTGACCGAAGTTAAACGCGTCGGTAAGATCGTTGGCGCGAACGTCGGTAGCACCCAGCGAACTTAAACCGAAGGTCGTTTCGGCGAACTTCAAGAGGCTCCCAAACTCGTATTGCACGTGTGAAACGTGGGCTTTCTTGGCGTACGGCGAAACGACCAACAGCGGCACGCGAAAGCCGAGTTCGTAGGCATTGAACTGCGGCGGAACGACGTGATCGTACCAGCCGCCCCAATCGTCCCACACGATCAGAATAGCCGTCGAGTTCCAATATCGGCTCGTCCCGATCGCGTTGACGACCGCTGCCACCCAGGACGGTCCTTTGGCGCTGGCGTCGCCCGAGTGATCGGAGTAGGCGTTCGACGGCGGCATCACCCACGACACGCCGGCCAAGTTTCCGGTCGCGACGTCGCTGAGAATCGTTTGCGACGGCGACACCACGTTCGCGTAATCGGGTCCGTAGCGCACGTGCTGGATGGCGTCGTATGCATGCCAGAGGCCGGGACCGAGATCGTGCTGGTAGTAGCGCCACGTAACGCCGGCGGCATCGAGCACGTCCGAAAGTGCGGGCCGATCGAAGCACGGAAACGGCGTCGGACCGGGATAGCCGGTGGCCGGATCGATCGTGTCGACGATCGAGCGCGCGGGCGCGTCGCAGCCGACCGGCGCATTTTGCTTTAAGTTCTTTTTATTGAGACCGTTGCTGTCGACGTCGTCCGACGAGACGGGTTCGGCCGAGGACGCTCCGCTGACGAGATATTGATGCGACGGAAAACTGCCGGACTGATTGGTCTGGAACATCCGATCGGCGAGGACGTACTGACGGGCCATCTGATGGTACGGACTGACCTCTTTGCGCGGGGCGTAGCCATACGGCCGCATGTCATCGGACGGCGGCAGATTGCGGTCGAATCCGTCCATCTTGCCGCCGTCGTAATCGGTGATGAACGCGGCGTTGCGATGGGATAAATCGTAGCCGGCCGCAAGCGAAACCTGATGCAGCGCAACGATCTTGCCCTCCGAATCGAGTGCGGTGGTCGCGATGTCGGCGTGCGGAATGCCCTGGAAGAGATAGTCGGGCGTGCGATTTTCCTGGACGATAATCACGATATGCTTGATCGGCGAGGCCGACGTTGCACGCCGCGCCGCTCCGAGCGCCGGTTCGGAGGCGGGCAACGGAGCGTTCGCCCGAGCGCCGCACCCCGTCAACACGACAACAAACCCCACCGCAACAACG
>DASXDV010000092.1:0-6497 GCA_036490465.1 Candidatus Tumulicola sp.
GCTGTCTCTCGAAGTCCAAAAAAGCACGGCTTTCGGCCACAATAAGTGGGCGAAGGCCGAAAAAGCCGGGGGAGATCTCTCGAAAATGACCGATTCCGCTCAATCCCGACGATTTTCGCTGAATAGATCAGACGGGCCCTATATTAAAAAAGGGAATCCGGCCTGGGAGAAGCCGCCGGCGGAGCGGAAACGTCGCTTCAGAAGTCATGCTCTTTAGGAGGGGCGTTTATGCATTATTTAGGCCCGCGAGGCGCGGCCGTCGCGCTCTTTACCGCGGCCTCGCTCGTTGCGTGTCATAGCGCGGGCGGTGGAAGCTATAGTCCGGCGCTGTCGGAGGGCGTTGCACAGGTTTCATCCGGAGATTTCGCAGCGTCGCCGCAAACCGCGCTTCAATGTAACGCAAAACAGGAAGGTCCCGAGGGAACCTTTCTGAGCTACTTCGCAACCGGGAACGTTAAGGGTACCACGTTCACCGCATTGGCGAACGGATCGGAATGGGTCCTCGAACAGTACACCAAAGTGAAGCCGACTCCGACGCCTAAACCGACGCCGACTCCCAAGCCGACGCCGACGCCAAAGCCGACGCCGACTCCCAAGCCGACGCCGACGCCGAAGCCAGTATCGGTTTACTATTACGTCGGCACGTTTACGATGAAGAACAAGCAGACCGGCTGCGCCTATCTCATCGCGGCCGTCAAGGGGCACCTTCCCGGCGAAAAATTCGGCGGCGAGGCGCTGGGATTGCCGAACCTCAAGAGTGGCAACACCAAATCAAAATTGGTAGACTCGGGTCCCGTCAAGTCGCTCGTCATCTCGCACCTCTCTTCGAAGGGGGGATCGGGTCCGGTGACGCTCGTCGAGTCGAACGACAAGGCCTACACGACGGGCACGATCACGCTGACCGCACGCACGACCATCAAGGAGTACGACCAGCTCCGCCAACGCCTAGAACAACAAATCCCCTCCCGCGATCGCTAGTCGAGCGATCCGGTGGTCAGAGCGCCCGCGTCAATCCGACGCGGGCGCTCTATCGACTACGGCATTACTTTGAAGATGGTTCCGGGGCCACAGGTTACATCGTCGTAACACACCGGTGGCAATTTGCCCCAATACGTCGTGCCGTAGAGCACTCCATTAAGGTAGGCCAGGGTTCCAACCGGGACGACGCCGTCGGGAACCTTATAGGCGACTACAAAGGCGTGTAATACCCGATAATCCCCGCCGGCCGGGCTGATTCTGAAAACCGTTCCACACCCGGAAGACAAACATTGCTGTCGAGGACCGCCTAAGCTCGTCGTGCCGTAAAAGGTGCCGTCGACGGCAATCAAACCGGTCGGAAAAAATCCATCGGGCGCAGTCCCAAAATGATGCAACACACGTTCCGAGCCCGACGTGCTCACCCGAAAAACCGTTCCGCAAGTATATCCCTCGCAAACCGCCTTCGATCCGCCTCGCTCCGTTGTACCGTAGAGCGTCCCGTGGTTCTCGACCAAGGTCGCGTTGGGCTCCGCGCCGTCTTCCTGGCCGCCTTTGAAACGGTACAACGTCCGATATCGATCGCCGGAAAGACTAATCGCAAAGACGGTCCCGCACCCAATCAAACATTCACGTACAGACTTTCGATAGCGACCGCCGCCGGACGTCGTGCCGTAAAGCAGGCCGTTCATAAACGTCAGGCCCGCGACCAGATGTCCGCCGTCGCGATCGTGGTCGTCGCCGCCGCCTTTGAAGCGGGAAAGCACGCGTTCGTTGCCCGCCGTCGTGAGCTCGAAGACGGTCCCGCATCCGTGCGCGTAGCTGGTACCGCATCCTTCGCTACCGCCTGAGCTAGTCGTGCCGTAGAGCACGCCTTTCACTGCGATCAGCGCATTGGGCGTATCACCGTCGCCGGCGCTCGCTCCCCTGAAGCTGTAGACGACGTTCTCTGCGCCGGTGGCGGGGTTTACGGTGAAGACCGTTCCCGCGTGATACTTGCCGCCGCCGGTAGTCGTGCCGTAGAGCAGGCCGTTGCGTTGGATGAGACTGGCGGCCGGATAGTTGCCGTCGGGAGCATCCTTAAAACGGTAAAGCACTTGTTCGACGCCGGACGGAGTGACTTCAAAGACCGTCCCGCAGCCTAACTTATTTTCGCAACTCTTTTCGCCGCCGCCATACGCCGTTCGTGCCGTAGAGTTTGCCGTTGACGACGATGAGGCCGGCTTCCGCGTTTTCGCCGTCCGCACGACGATGGCCCTGAAAGTAGTAGAGTATCCTTTCGCCATCGGACCTTACGCCGAGAGGGGAAAGCGGCGTCTGACTTGTTGGAAAAAGAGCGGGGCCATTACCGCCGCACGCGGTTAAGAGGGCCGCGCCAATGCAGACCCCCACGATTTTGCTTATACGACGCATGCGCCTAACTCCAAGGCCAGAAATAGCTTTCGTGTGACCTTTCCGGCCCTAAGCCGTCGCGTATCTCTCGCGCACTTCTACCGATCGTTTCGGCGAGCACGAGAACGCCCCGAAAGTCCTTGATGAAGAGCCCGAAGGTCCTGGGGAAGAAACGGACGTTCCGTTGCAGCGTCTACACGAGGCCGTTGCGGACGGCGTAGACGGCGACGCGGGTCCGCGCCGGAACGTGCAGCTTCTCAAAGATGCGGCTCATGTGATTTTTGACGGTTTTTTCAGAAAGTGCCAACTGCGCGCCGATATCGCGGTTGGAAAGGCCTTGTGCGATCAGACGCACGATCTCCGTTTCGCGGCGAGACAGTTCGCCCGCTGGCGTCTCTTTGCCGATCGCCGGGCGGCGCAGCGCGCCTCCGGCGACGCGCGCGTCGACGTACGGCGCTCCCTTCGCAAGCGATTTAATGGCGAACGTCAGCTCGCCGATAGACGTATCCTTGATGATAAAACCGTCGGCCCCCGCTGCCAGACATCGCTGCATCAACTCCAGCCTCGTGAACGAAGAAAGCGCGCAGATGTGAGCATCGGCGAAGTATCGGCGACAAACCGTAAACGCGGCCGAAACGTCGGATGAATATTCGTCGATGTCGAGCAAGACGAGTTCCGCCCCCACCGGCGCCTGGTGCGGAAGTTCATCGAGCGAACGAAGCAGGCCGGTAACGGCGATGGTCCCGTCGCTCGATAACACTTCTCCGAGCGCGCGCGCAAAAAGCAGCTGACTCTCGATAAAAACGATCCGAAGGACTTGAGTATCTGTGACCACGACGGACCCCATCCGAAGAGATATGAAATATGGTTCGCAGTCGGATAACGAAGTACGACACTGTTAAAAGGTACACCGGCAAGCGACCGATTGCTCGTCGCTCCACTGCTTTCTCTCCTGACCAAAACATAATCCTAACGACCCGTTCAGTCCATACTTTTTCGGACGTGTAGATTAAAAAATTCGGGGACGGCCTTCCAGATGATGACCCGCGGCTTCGGAACCGTTTTTCTCGATGCCGGTCCCCCTCGGGGACGCCCCCTCGAACGCGGGGCGGTGAAGGCCGGCTCAGGCATGGACAAGGCCGACGGCCACTGTTACATTGGAGTTAGACGAGACCCAACTTCGGAGAAACATAGGGAGAATATGAAGACTCTACCTCAGAGCCGCTATGCATTTGGCATTTGCGCGGCCACTTTAGCTTTGACCGCCTGCGGCGGATCGCAAGCCGACGCTCCGGCGACGATCCCGCAGGCGGCGCCGGCGGCACAAGCGGGCCGCAACTTGAGGGCGCACGGCAATGCGACCAGCTCGTTCACGGTCAACGGCCGTACCATCCTTTTGAACGGGCAACCGTTTTACATCAAAGGCGTCGACTACGGAAACACTCAGATCGATGCCTATGCGGATCCAAACCCTTTGGATAACGCCAATGAGCGCGTCTGGGGTCCAGACCTCGACGCCATGCGTGCCGCGGGCGTCAATGCGGTCAAAGTCTATAACGTGAGCTTACGCAGCTTCGATCCGTACCAAGACGTCATCGGTGCTTATAACAAGCTCCGGCCCTACGAGACCGGTAAGATCGACAAATTCCTCAAAAAGGCCTGGAACGGCGGCGACCATCCGATCTACGTCGTCTTGAGCATATTTTTCGGCGGCGTCAACGTGATGCAACCGAAGTATCTCAACGCGCTGGAAGCCGTGTACGAACTCACGGCGCAAGAGTACAGCGGAGACCCGGCAGTCATGGGATTCTCCCTGGGCTCCGAGATCAACAGCAAAGAGTTCATCAACCAGCCAGTGTGGTGGAAGGGCCTCAATAAGATCAGCGACAGCATCCAGAAGGGCTATAAGGCGAACGAGGCCGAGAAAATCACCACGACGACGATGGTCGACGACGGCCTGGAAACGGTCGTCGCCGGTGAGAAGAACAACTTTAAAATCGACGCCTGGGGCATCGACAGTTATCGGGGCCGCACCTTCGGCAACATCTGGAACGAAATCAAGAGAGACACGACCAAGCCGGAGATTATGGCGGAGTACGGCGCTAGCGCCGGATACTATCCGACGTCCAGCGCCACGTACGACGAGTCGCTCGGAGCCTGCCCGAAACAAACATACCCGCTTGGCTCATTTCCTCCCAAAAAGCCGTTTTACGGACTGCCGCCTCCGCGGCCGTGGGAGGAGGTCAGAGAGTTGCCGTCCGGCGGCAATCCTAAAATGGCGTTCCTCGTTGAACACGTAAAGGCGAACGCGACCGAACTCTTTGAGAATGCTACCTCGAAAGGCGGCGTCGGTTCGGGCGGCTTCTATTTCGAGTGGAACGACGAGTGGTGGAAATCCGGATGGCCGTTTAAGCACATCGGTGGCTTCGACGGCAACGTCATCGCGCCCAACACTCAGTTCCCCGGCTGTTACGACGACCAAGCCTGGTTTGGGCTTTTCCAAGACAGGAAGAATGGAACGGGCGATCCGTTCCCGGTAAGACAACCGGACACGCGCGTCGCGCGCCCGACCCTCAAAGCAATCCAAGCGGTCTGGGAGCAAGAATAAGCGCTCAACCAAAAGACGCTAAGGCAAAAGACGGGGACCGGCGCGAGCCGGTCCCCGTTTTCTCAGTACGCTCGTTCCCCGACGGACGCTACTCGAAGAAAAGCGGCTCCTGGGTCGATGCCGAATTGCTCCCGCAAGCGTATTTTCCCGTCAAGGTCGCGTTGCCGGAATATTTGGGTCTGCTGCGGTTGAGCGCGTAAAGAACGAACCCGCCCGTGCTCGTAAGGTTAAACGACGCCGAGAAGCTGTCGATCGTCTTTTTTCCAGACGTGATCGCCCACGAGAGCTTGCACTTGCCCTTGTAACTCACGTCCGTGAAAGAGAGGGCGTATTGCCAGAACGTATTGCTCAGGACGTAGCTTGAGGGACCGCTTAGCCCGATATTGTCGCTCGTCGATGCACCGCTCACGCATCCGATGCACGGAACGCCGCCTTCGGCAGGCCCGTTTGCTACGAAGTTCATGATCAGTGCGGGCGCTTTGACGTTGGGTCGCATGGCAATCTTGCGGAAGACCTCGTGTCCGCCCGAAACCTCCGGAGCCGCATCGAGCACTGCGCCAATGGACGCCGGCGCGAAATCGGTTTGGCCCGCGCCCACCGCGGGCGTCGTGCCGGCTGTGCCTGCACCGGAACAGGCGGCGAGCGCCAAAGCAAGCGACAGGAAAAGACCACGACGAGAGAGGTAAACATGAAACCTCCTCGGACGATAGCAAACGAGGCCACCGGTATTCGCACCGTGACCCTAGAGTCCTAGGTCACCTGGAGCGGGAATTGTAAGCGATACCAATTGGCTCAAGGCTGGGCGAAAGACCATTGCTGAAACTGTAGCTGTACGTTATGGCAGTCGCGCTGTATCTGTAGACGTCGACCTGATTGGTTACATAATTGATCGTTGCGATCGCTGTGGACTTCTCGTTTAGGCGTCCCGTGGTCGCGCAGCAGTGCAGTGCGTGTCTGCCGAGCAGCGTGCAGCTTGGATTACATCCGGCATAGACGATTACGTGAACGCCATCCAGCGAGACCAAGTTCCCGTCTCCGTCCATGTCCAACGCGCCGGGGCTCTTGTTCAGAAACCCGGTTGCAGCAACACCGCCGCCTTTGCACTTCGCGAAATAGGTAAGCGTCGTGTCGCCCGAGCGGTTCATCCCGTCAGCCCAGCAATCACCGGCGCTGTCCATCGCGACGCTGTCAGCCCAAAATATGCCGGGATTGGTCAGGAGCGTCGTGCAACCATTCTTCACCGTGCATTTCGCAATCCCGCTTGGGTAGGCGTAATAGAGGACGTTTCCGTTCGCAACCGCGATGGTGCCACCGAGCGCGTCGTTGGTAGCGACGCCGCCGGCATCGCCAAATGGATACGCGATCGTTGCGACTTTTTGCCCGCACATCCCGGGGCCTTGAAAGATCATTAGCGACTGCCGCCCGACATACTGGCTTGCCGCTATCAAGTTGCCGCCACCGTCAGTTCCGAGGGCGCCGATATTTTCACCGCCTTGAACGGTGCACGCTGGCCGGCGGTCTT
>DASXDV010000118.1:0-3774 GCA_036490465.1 Candidatus Tumulicola sp.
GGGCGAAGGGCTATTCGCGCAGTGCTTGCAGCACGAGATCGATCATCTCAAGGGCCAACTCTACATCGACCGCGCGCAAAACGTGCGCGAGGCCGTGACCGAGGAGGAGGAGGACGCGCCGCAAGGCGCCGCCCCCGAACGGGCGGAAGCGTATTAACGCGCTCTTTTTCGGAACGAGCGCGTTTGCCGTCCCGAGTTTGCGCGTAACGGCGCAACGGACCGAGTTGGCGGGAGTGGTGACCCAACCCGATCGCCCCGCCGGACGCGGACACAAGCTCGCTCCGTCGCCGGTCAAAGCGGCGGCTGCCGACCTCGGATTGCGCGTCTATCATCCGGAGAAACTGGGAGCGTTTGCGCGCGAGATCGCAGGCACGCCGTTCGACGTGTTCGTGCTGGCGTCGTACGGACGCATCCTGCCGCAGTCGCTGCTCGACGTTCCGCGGCTGGGGGCGCTCAACGTGCACCCGTCGTTACTCCCCCGCTATCGCGGCGCCACCCCGATTCAAACCGCGCTGCGCAACGGCGACGCGGAGACCGGCGCGAGCATCATGCTGATGGACGCCGGAATGGATACCGGACCGATCGTGCTGCAGCGGGAAGTCGCGATCGAGCCGGGCGAGAGCTACGGCGCGCTGCACGACCGGCTGGCCGCGATCGGCGCCGAGCTGCTCGGCGAGGCGCTCGGACTGGCCGCTGCCGGCGCGCTGCCGCGTGCGCCGCAGCGCGGCGAACCCAGCGTGACGCGCCCGATCGCTAAGGACGACTTGACGATCGATTGGACGTGGCCGCCGCAACGGATCGTCGACTGGGTCCGCGCGTACTCGCCCCAGCCGGCGGCGCGCGCGATTATCGACGGCGAGACGGTCAAGCTCTTGCGGGCGCACGTCGGCTCCGACGGCGGCTTGGTCGTCGACGAACTGATCGCACCCAACCGCGGGAAGGCCAGCGGCGCGGCGTATCTGCGCGGCCGCGCGTGGCCGACGCAAGGGTAGCCGGCATGGAAGCAGTCAACGCGCGCGAGCTGGCGCTCAACGTCGTGCGCGACGTCTTTCCGGCCCCGGGTGGACCGGCCCGCGAGCGCGGCGCGCAAGAGGCGCTCGACTATCGCGCGCGCAAAATGCGCGCCGGCCCGCGCGAACGCGCGTTTGCGACCGAACTCGCTTACGGCGCGATCAAGATGCGCCGCGCGCTCGATTGGTATCTGCACCCGTTCGTGGGCGAACGGATGCAGACGCTGCCCAGCGCGGTCGTGGAAATTCTGCGCCTCGGCGCGTACGAATTGATCTACACGCAGGCCGACGTTCACGCGACCGTGTTCGAGTTCGTGAATTTGGCCAAGCGCTACGGCCACCGCGGCCTCGCCAACCTGGTGAACGCCGTGCTGCGCGGGCTGCTGCGCGACGCGCCCGCGGCGCCGGAGCGCGCGCAGTTCGCCGACGATGACGACTATCTCGCAACCCGGTATTCCCTGCCGAACTGGCTCGTGCGGCGGTGGCGTGAGGCGTTCGGCGACGAGATAGAGGCGATTTGCGCGGCGGTTAACGATCCCGCCCGGGCGGCGGTCGTCGTCAACGAGTCAAAAATCGCGCGCGTGCAAGCGGCGGACGAATTGCGCGACGCCGGCATCGCGACGGTCCCCTCGCAAGTGGTTGCGGACTGTCTGCTGATCGAAAGCGGCGGCGGCCTATTGCCGGGCCTCGAACGGACGGCCGCCGGCCGGTGGTGGATCCAGTCGGAGAGTTCGGCGATGGCGGTCGACGTACTCAATCCACAGCCGGGCGAGACGATTCTCGACGTCTGCAGCGGCCGGGGAAACAAGGCGCTGCAAATCGGTGCGCGGCTGGCCGGCGACGGAAGCTTGACGTGCCTCGAACGCAGCCCGGTCAAGGTCGCGCAACTCGGCCGGCGCTTGGAAGAAGCCGGGGTGAGCGCGGCGATCGTGCAAGGCGATGCGACCGCCGGCGCGTTGCCCGGCGAACGGGACTTCGACCGCGTCTTGGTCGACGCGCCATGCTCGGGGATCGGCGTCGTCGGCCGTCATCCCGAAGCGCGCTGGAAGAAGCAGGCTGGGGACGGCGAACGCCTGGCGATGACCCAACGTGCCGTCGTCGAAGGCGCCGCCCGCTCCGTACGCGAGGGCGGCGTGCTCGTGTATGCCGTGTGTTCGAACGATCCGGCCGAAACGACCGCCGTGGTGCGCGGCTTTCTGGAGCGAGCGCCGTTCGAACGCGGGCTCATCCCGGTCGGCTACGAACCGTTTCTCAACGCCGGCGGCGACGTCGCGATTCCGCCCGGGATCGCCGGCCGCGACGGCTTCTTTTTCGCCCGCTTGGAGCGGCGATGAGCCTCTTCGAGAAGATCGAGCAGGCCTGCGCGGCGTTCATCGAGCGCACCTTCGCCCGCACGTTTCCCAGCGACCTCGAGCCGACCCAAATCGCGCGCAAACTGGTGGCGACGATGGAAGCGCGTACGCGCGAGGACGGCGACGGACCGATCGCGCCCGGCGCCTATGCGGTCGGCGTTAACCCCGACGATTTCCAACGGCTGGCGCCGCATCAGGAATATCTGGAGCGCGAGTGGGCCGAGTTGCTGCGCGAGCTGGCCGGGCGCGTGGGCATTCGCCTGTCGGGCGGCGACGCGAAGGTTCGGATGAGCGCTCGCGAAAGCGTCCCGCAGGGTGCCGTCGACGTTGCCGTCGCCGGCGAGATCGCCGCGGCGGCCCGTTTTCATCTCCGGATGATTAAAGGGGTGTCGGCGCTCGGGGTATACTTGATTGAGGGGACGGCTCGCATCGGAAGAGGCGACGAGAACGAGGTCGTTTTGGCGGATCCTAGCGTATCGCGATCGCACGCACTCCTGGACGCACGTGGCGTCGAGGCGACGGTGCGCGACTTGGGCTCTACCAACGGGACGTTCGTAAACGGCCGGCGCGTCGAGGTGCAAGGCTTGCGAGCCGGTGACGAGCTGATGTTCGGAAACACGCGGATGCGATTGGAAACCAGAGGATGACCCGAACGTGACGTTCGAGGCGCAAATGCGCGTCGGTTCGCTCGAAATTGCGGCGGCGCTTCTCGCCGTTGCCGTGATCGCCGCTCGTCCGCGCGTTCGCGCCGCCGCCGAAATCGGGCGCCTGTTGCCGATGCGCGTCGCGCTCGACGTTTTGGAGTTTGGGCGACCGCGCCCGTTCGAGGGCCGTCCGCCATTCGAAGTCGGCCGCGACGGCGTGCTCGACCTCGTGTTGAGCGATCCCGAAGTTAGCCGCCGTCACGCCCGTTTCGAAAGCCGCAACGGCGTCGTGTACGTCGACGATCTCAAGAGCCGCAACGGAAGTTTTCTCAACGGACGCCGCATTAACGAAGCGATCGAAGTGCGCGACGGCGACGCGATCGACGTCGGGACGACCCGAATGGTCGTCCGCGCGGTCGAACCGTGGACGTGACGCCGTGGACGTAGCGATTCGGGGCGATCGGGCGTCGTGTCTGACGATGCAGCTCGGCGCGCGCACGTGGCTGCTGGCGGTGACGCGCGGATTCGGCGCGGTGGACGGCGTTCCGACCGAGCGCGCACTGCTGGCGCGATTGCGCGCCGAGTGCGAGCGGCGCTTGCGCAGCGAGCGTTTTCGACGCGCCGTCGATCGTCCGCACGCGGCCGCAACGGCCGTTTTGGCGGCGCTCGCCCGCGTGAACGGCGAACTCTTCGCGCGGACGCCGGGACACGACGACTACGTGACGGCCGCATCGTCGCTGACGGCCGCGCTGATCGTGCGCGGGCATG
>DASXDV010000175.1:0-12709 GCA_036490465.1 Candidatus Tumulicola sp.
CTCCAAATAGAGCTCGACCTCGTCGCCGACGCCGAAGCGCGACCGGGCCGAAAACGTCAGCCGGAGCAAGCGATCGCCGAGCCGGGCCCGGACTTTCGCGAGGGTCATTCCCCGCAAGCCCTCGGCCGCACGCACGAAACCCGCTTCCGCCGTGAGGGCGAACTCGTCGGATTCCACGGTTACCAGCGGAGGCGACGCAAACGGAGCCACGGCGAGAATCGCCGGGCCGCCCCGCCGATGCAGCGCCAGCGCCGTTCGGCCGTCCGCCAGGCGCCCGGATCCGGCGACCCGCGCACCGGCCAAGGCGCGCTCCAGCTCGTGCCCGAGCCGGCGCACGAGGACCCAATCGGTCACCATAGGGCGTGTCGCGTCTCCTTGCTGCGGCGGCTGCCGGAGGTTAATCACCCCCGGATTGGGAACAGACGTTCTAAGAACCCTACCTTCTCCTGGAGTTCGCGTGATCACCGGGCCGGGTCTGCTGTTTGTGGTCTCCGGTCCTTCGGGAGCCGGCAAGGATACGCTGGTCGAGGCGCTGGTCGAAGCGTTGCCCCGGCTACGATATTCGATCTCGGCAACGACCCGGGCACCGCGTCCGGGCGAACGTGACGGCGAACACTATTTCTTCGTCACGCGTTCCGAATTTGCGGGCCGCCTCGAAGGGGGCGGACTGCTGGAGACGCGGGAGTACAACGGCAACCTCTACGGCACGCCGCGCGACTATATCGAACGCAGCCTAGCCGAAGGGTACGACGTCATTTTGAAGCCGGAGGTCAACGGCGCGCTGGCCGTCAAGGCGGCGTTTGCGGACGCGGTGTTGATCTTTCTGCTACCGGACCGATTCTCGCATCTGCGCGAACGGTTGCTCGCCCGCCGCACCGAGACGAACGAAGAGGTCGCTCGCCGGCTCGAAATCGGTCATGAGGAAATGACGTTTATTCGGAGGTTCGATTATTTGGTCGTAAACGAACAAGGCCGCCCCGAAGAAGCGGTCCGCGACCTGCAGGCGATCCTGCACGCGGAGCGCCTGAGAATCCATCGCTACACCGACGACTCGATCCGAGAAGTCCAAAGCTCTTAAAGAAGGAACCCCTTGCAAAAAAAATCCGTTTTCGGCGACCTCGACGCGCTGCTCGTGCACACCGATTCCAAGTTTAGTCTCGTGAACATCGTGACCAAGCGCGCTCGCCAACTCAACAACTGGATCCGCGTGCAACAGCTGCCGCCGACGGACCGGCGGGAGTATTTTACGAGCGAGCCGCTGGTAGACAAAGACGCGATCAATCCCAACAAACCGGTCTCGATCGCACTCGACGAGATTGCCGAGGGGAAAATCGGCTACCACCGGACGCGCGAAGGGATCAAGTAACGGTCGCCGGCCATGTGTGGAATAGTCGGGTATATCGGATCCAAAAATAGCGTCCCGATCATTCTGGACGCATTGCAGCGTTTGGAATACCGCGGATACGATAGTGCGGGGATCGCAGTCATCGACCCGCAGGGGGCACTGGCCGGCTCCAAGGCCGAAGGGAAGCTCTCGCGGCTGGCCGAGCGGCTGAGCAACGGCGAGTCGTTGACGGGTGCCGTCGGCGTCGGGCACACGCGCTGGGCGACCCACGGCCGCCCCTCCGACGCCAACGCCCATCCGCACATGGACTGCGACGCAAAGATCGCCGTCGTCCATAACGGCATCATCGAAAACTACTCCTCGCTGCGGGCCCGCTTGATCGAGCGCGGCCACACCTTTGCGAGCGAGACCGATACCGAAGTGCTCGCGCATCTCATCGAGACGCACTATCGCGACTGCGCCCCCGAGGGCGGTTTGGTCGAAGCGGTGCGGCGTACGCTTCACGAAGTCCGCGGCGCCTACGCGCTCGGCGTAATTTCGAGCGACGATCCGGAGCATCTCGTGTTCGCGCGCAACGGTGCGAGCCCGTTGGTCATCGGCATCGGCGACGACGAGATGTACGTCGCTTCGGACACGCCGGCAATTCTGCCGTACACGCGCAAGGAAGTCATCTTGCAGGAGGGCGAGATTGCGGTCGTCGGGCGCGATGGTTTCAGGCTGATGGACTATGCCGGCGGCCGAATCGAGCGCGAGCCGATCCAGATCATGTGGGACGCGAGCTCGGCCGAGAAGAGCGGTTTCAAGCATTTCATGCTCAAGGAAATCTTCGAGCAGCCCAACGTCATCAAGGAAACGCTGGCCGGTTGCGTCGAGCCCGAAGGCGACGTGTATCTCGGGCGCGAGATCGGCGGAATCTCTTCGGAGCAGCTGCGCGGCTTGAACAAGATTGCGATTACCGGCTGTGGGACGGCGTTTCACGCCGGGCTGGTCGGGATGTACCTGTTGCGTTCCCTGGTACGGCTGCCGGTGGAAATGGAGCTCGCCAGCGAGTTTCGCTATGGCGACCCGGTCATCGACCCGACGACCCTGGTGATCGCGATGTCGCAGTCGGGCGAGACCGCCGACACGATCGAGGCCGTTCGCATCGCCAAGCAAAAGGGCTGTACCGTTTTGGGCGTGTGCAACGTGCTCGGATCGCACCTGAGCCGAATCGCCGACGGAACCCTGTATACGCGCGGCGGCCCGGAAATCGGCGTGGCGGCTACCAAGACGTACGCGTCCCAGGTCGTCGCGATGACCCTATTTGCGCTGCACCTCGCCAAACTGCGCGGGACGGCGGACCCGCATCGCCTGCGGGAAATCGCCGACGGCATGAAACTGCTGCCGGCGGCCGTCGACGTCGTCCTGAATACCTCCGACGAGATCCGTAAAATCGCCAAGGAGTTCCGCAAAGCTCACAGCGTGCTGTTCCTGGGAAGGTTCGTCAACTTTCCGACGGCGCTCGAAGGTGCGCTGAAACTCAAGGAGATTTCGTACATCCACGCCGAGGGCTACCCGGCCGGCGAGATGAAGCACGGCCCGATCGCATTGCTGGACTCGAGCGTTCCCGTCGTGGGGATCGTTACCGACGATCGCGTTCGCGAAAAGATGCTCTCGAATCTCATGGAATCCAAGGCCCGCGAGGCACCGATCATCGTCGTCGCCAACCGCGGCGACGAAGAGGTTCGCGCGATTGCGGATCGCGTCTTCTGGGTGCCGAAAGTCGACGAGCTGCTGTCCCCGATCGTTAACGTCATCCCGTTGCAGCTGCTCGCCTACCACATCGCCGATATCGAAGGCAAGGACGTCGATCAGCCGCGTAACCTCGCGAAAACCGTTACGGTCGAATAGGCGGGCGGTCCGAGGAATCGCGGCGACTCGGCAATAACAGCGAGCCCATATGACTCGCAGCGACGGACGCCGGCCCGACGAGCTTCGGCCCGTGACGATCGAACCCGGGTTTTTGAAGTATGCCGAAGGGAGCGCGCTGGTGAGCTTCGGCAATACGCGCGTCCTGTGTGCGGCCACCGTCGAAGAGCGCGTTCCGCCATGGCTCAAAGGCCGCGGCGTCGGCTGGGTGACCGCCGAGTACGCGATGCTTCCGCGGGCGACGCAGGATCGGACGCAGCGAGAGGCCACGAAGGGACGGCTCGGCGGACGTACCCATGAAATTCAGCGGATCATCGGCCGGGCGCTGCGCGCCGTCACCGACACCGCGAAGCTCGGAGAGCGGACGCTCTGGATCGACTGCGACGTACTGCAGGCCGACGGCGGGACGCGAACCGCGGCGGTAACGGGCGCGTACGTCGCGCTGGCGCTTGCGCTGCGCAAACTCTTCGACCCCGCGGATCGCGGGCGTTGGCCGTTGCTCAATGCCGTCGCCGCCGCGAGCGTCGGGATCGTCGACGGGCGCCCGCTCCTCGATCTCGCCTACGACGAGGACAGCCGCGCTCACGTCGACATGAACGTGTTCATGACCGACGCCGGTCGATTCGTAGAAATCCAGGGCACGGCCGAAGCGGCCCCTTTCGACCGGCGGGAGCTCGACGCGCTGTTGGCGCTGGCGGAGGGCGGAATCGCGGCGCTGTTCCAATTGCAAGCCGGGGCTTTGGCCGCGCCCGCGCTCCATGCCTGACGAGTCGCTGGCCGCGCTCGCGGCCCACGTAGGCGCCTTTCGGGTTACCGATCGCGGCCTCGCGCGGGCGCAGAGCGACGTCGAGCGCGCGCTTGCCGAGGGCACCGTGGACGATCGCATGCGCGCCCGGTTTCTGTCGGAGGTGCGCCGCTACTTCGAGGCTTTCGGGCGGGAAGCCAAAACCAATCTCCGCGACGTCGACCGCCGCATCGTAGACGTGAATCAGATTCTGTTCAACCTCACCGCCGAGCGCGGCGTCGCGGTGAAGCGAATCGAGGCGATCGAAGGGATCGCGCGCGAACTCGCCGCCGCCGAGAAGGTTGCAACGCCGTGAAGATGCTCGATCGGGTCGGGCGGGCGACGCTGGAGCTTTTCGAGTACGCCGGCGGGATCACGCTGCTTTCGGCCGAGTCGCTGGGGTTCATGGCGCGAATGCGAATCCGATTGGCGGAAACCGTTTCGCAGTGCTTTTTGCTCGGCGTCGGCTCCCTGGTCATCGTGCTGCTCACGTCCCTTTTTACCGGAATGGTCATTTCGCTCGAGTCGGCGCAGCAGGCCGTGCAGTACGGCGTCGGCACCTTGGTGGGCGGCGCCGTCGCCTACGCTTCGGTGCGCGAGCTCGGCCCGATGCTGACGGCGGTCGTGGTGGCCGGACGCGTCGGTGCGGCGATCGCGGCGGAGATCGGCTCGATGGTGGTCACCGAGCAAATCGACGCACTGCGCTCGATGGGGTTGGAGCCTTCGCGCTTTCTGGTCGTGCCGCGGCTGCTGGCCATGCTGATCATGCTGCCGCTGCTGACCATTTTCGCCGACGTCGTCTCGATCGTCGGCGGAATGTGGGTCGCGCAAACCTACGCCCACATTTCGGCAGAGACGTTTCTGTCGTCCGCCCGCCAAACCATCGATTTTGAGGACGTGCTAAAGGGACTGCTAAAAACCTTGGTCTTCGCCTTGATCATCGCGATGGTCGGGGCGTACCAGGGCCTGCGCACGCGCGGCGGCGCCGCCGGCGTCGGACAGTCGACCACCGGTTCGGTGGTGTTGTCAATCATTCTGATCTTTATTGCGAACTTCGTGCTGTCGCTGCTGCTGTTCGGGGGGTAGCGCGATGGCCAAACAGATCGCTCGGCTCGACGACGTTTCGCTGGCTTTCGGCGAGCGCGTGGTCCTGAAGAACTGCAGTCTCGACATTGCGGAGGGCGCGATCACTTGCATCGTCGGTCTCTCGGGCGCCGGAAAGTCGACCATCCTGCGGCTGCTGGATGGCCTCATCAAGCCGGACGCCGGCCACGTGTACCTGCGCGGCCAAGACATCTGCCACATGTCGGAGGAGCAACTCATCCCGGCGCGGCGGAAGATCAGCCTGGCGTTTCAGTTTGCGGCACTCCTGGACAGCTTGACGATCGGCGACAACGTCGGGCTCCCGCTGGAGGAACGCGGCAACCTGACGCGCGCGGAAATCCGGCAGACGGTTATGGATGCGCTCGAGAGCGTCGGTCTGGAGAACACGTACGACAACCTACCCAGCGAACTCTCGGGCGGAATGCTCAAGCGGGCTGGTTTCGCTCGCGCGGTCGTCACCCGGCCCGATTTGATTCTCTACGACGAGCCGACGACGGGTCTCGACCCGATCGTCACGCATCTGATCACCAATACCATCGTAAAGTTGCGCCGAAAACTCAACGGCACGGCCGTCGTGATCTCGCACGACCTTCAGTCCATTTTCATGATGGCGGACTACGTCGCGATGCTGTTCGAAGGGGCCATCATCGCCTGCGACTCGGTAGCGGCAATTCGGCATTCCGACAACCCGATCGTTCAGCAGTTCGTCCAAGGGTCCGAGATCGGACCGATACCCATCTAGCGTCGGGGCGCTCACTCCAAGAACGAGGCACTTTTTCGGCGGAAGGATAATACGCAGGCTATGACCAGGCAGGCCCAAGTCGGGGCGTTCGCGATCGTCGCGCTGTTGCTGCTGTTCGGCGTGTTCTACGTGATTACGGATTTCGGCACGCGCCATACCGGCTATCGCATCGGGGTGCACTTTCCGTCGGCCGCCGGGCTGACGCCCGGTGCCCTGGTGTACTTCAGCGGAGTCGGTGTCGGTTCGGTCGACGACATTCGGCTGCTGCCCGACAATACGGTCGACGTCATCCTCGCCGTAAACCGCGATATCGACATCCCGCAGGCCTCGAAGTTCCTCATTCAAGCGCCGCTGACCGGATCGCCAAACGTGCTCATCGTGCCGCCGCGGGACGTCGCGCCCCCCGTGCCGCTGCTCCCCAAACAAGTGCTGCCGGTCGCCGAGCAGCCGCAGGGAGCCAATACCGCCACGATCGCCGATCTGCTGCAGCAGGGCCAAGGCGAGGTCAAACGCTTCGACGTCGTGATGAGCGAGTTGGAGGCGCGGACGCCGAAATTGCTCGACACGCTGCAGACGACCCTGAACAACGCCAACGACCTTACCATTACGACGAAGCGATCCATGTCGCAGCTGTCGCAGCAGCTCCTGGCGTTGGGTTCCAGCTTGCAGGGAAATCTTACGGTGGCCGGCGCGAACGTGGTCGCCTTAACCCAAACGCTCAACGGCAGTGCGACCAAGGATTCCAAGAAGGTCGACATGCTGCTGGATCAATTGCAGTCGACTTCGGTGTCGCTGAACAAGTCGATGTCCGCGCTCCAGGGACTCGCGAGCGATCCCCAGCTCAAATCCAACGTCCTGACGACCACCCAGAGTATCGCGGACGCAACTCAAACGCTGGCCGCGTTGATGAAAGACTTGCGTTCGGTTACGGGCGATCCGCAGACGCAGGCCCAAATGCGCAATACGATCGCCAATCTGGACGCAACGATCCAAAAGGCCAACTCACTGCTGGGAGAGCTGGGCGGAACCAGCAGCGTGTACGGCGTAGACGCGCACGCGACACCCGCTCCGCCGGTCGTTCCCGGGGCCAGCCCCTATCCAATGCCGTCGGGGCCGCCCGGAACCCCGGCTCCGCAGTCGCCGCAAGGCCACGCGCAACTTCAAGGCAAGTTGGCGAACGTGGCGCGCAACCTGATCGCGCTGCAGTTGCGCCTCTCGGGCCTGTCCGTCCAGAAGTCGGCGGGCCTGAATCCCGTTATGACGCAGAGTCAAGGGCCGCTCGGCGACCTCAATCTCGTCGTGCTGCCGCACGCTTCCACCAGCCTGATGCTGGGCGCCAACTCGATCGGCAACAACACGACCTGGAACGCCGTCGTGATGAAGGGTTCCGATACCGGCTTCCGCTTCGGCGGGGGCGTGCTGTACTCGCAAATCGGCGTGCTCGCCCAGATGAATGCCCTTAAGGGATTTGGTCTCGAGACGCGCATCTACGACCTGACGTATCCGATGATCGATCTCTACGGAAACATCCGAATCACCAACGGTGCGCAACTGTTTTTCGGGCAACGCGACATCACCCACGCCAGCCGTCGTAACACCTACGGCTTGCAGTACACGTTCTAAAGCGTCAGGCCGCGAACGTCCGATGGATCAAGCGCGGCCGCGGGTCGGAATCATCGGAGCCGGGGCGATGGGAACGCTCTTTGGGTTCCATCTGGCTGCGAACTGCGACGTCACGATCCTCGAAGCCAATCCGGCCTTGAGCGCGGCGATCGCCCGCGATGGCCTCGCGGCCAACGATCAGCCGCCGCGCCGCGTCGCGGTCGCTCAAGATCCGCGCGAACTGTACGGTTCGCAGGTGCTATTTCTGTTCGTGAAGGCGGTCGACACGCTGCGCGCGCTGCGTCCGTTTGCCGGCGAGTTGAACCCCGCCTCTCCCATCGTTTCGCTCCAAAACGGCGTGGGGAACGAAGACGCGATCAAAACCGCCCTCGGGGGCGCGGTTCCCGTCATCCTCGGGATCACGACCGAATCGTCGCAGACGGTCGGGACCGGGCGCGTGCGCGGGTCGGGGGAAGGGCACTCGATCATCGGATCGACGGCCGCCGCGCCGGCCACCCTGCGAATGGTTGCCGATCTGCTGACGCGCAGCGGGCTGCGCGCGTCGGTGGTATACGACATTCGCCCGCACCTGTGGGGGAAGTTGGTCGCGAATGCGGCCATTAACGCGTTATCCGCGCTGCTCGACTGCGAAGCGGGCGCGATCGTCCGCGACCCCAACGCCGCGCATCTAGCCGAAGCGCTGGCCGAAGAAGTGGCCAACGTGGCGGCGGCGATGAAGGTCAATCTGCCGTTTGCCAATCCTTGGCAATACGTCACCGAAGTCGTCGCGCTAGGTGCCGATGCAAAAAGTTCGATGGCCTACGATCTCGAAACGGGACATCCCAGCGAGATCGATCATATCAACGGCGCGGTGGTCGCGTTCGGACGCCGGACCGCAATCGCGACGCCGTACAACGACGCGATGGTCCGCCTCGTGAAGGCGCGCGAAGCCCTGCTCTCACGGTTGCGGATGTAGCTGCAGGAGGCGGATTTCGCCGCCCAACGTTTCGATGTCGACGCCGTGCGAACCGCCGCCGTTCACGTCGCCGTCAATCGTCTCCGAGGTCCCCTCCGACGTTCCGCGCAAGTTGAAGTCGGTGAAGATCGTTCCGTTGACGGTATGCAAATGCGCGTGAAACGCGCTCGCGTCGCGGATCCATACGTCGACGTCGCCGCGGCCGGTAGAAAAGCGCAGCGTTCCCGGCCAGTCGGTCGATCCCATGCGCACCGAGACGTTCCCGGAACCGGCGTGGGCCTGCGCGTATCCCGGCAGCATCGCGAGAACGCTGCCGCGTCCGACGACGATCCGGACGTTGCCGGTAATATCGGTAACGCGCACGTCGCCGTCGCGCGCATCGACCACGAGGTTCACGCCGTCGGGAACGCGCACGAGCAGCTCGGCCAGCGATTGGGCCGAAACGCTGAGACCACCGGCGGCCGTCCGCAGAACCGGAGGCGGCGGCGACGCCCCTTTGCGCGCGGTGGCGGCCACGGTAAAGCGGCTCGACGGCTCGCCGGCCGCCGGGTGGTAGGCATTGAGCGTACCGCGCGCCAGCCGGACGGTCATCGTCGAGCCGGGCGCGAGGGTCCCGATGGTGGTCGCATAGGGGGTTTCGTGCGCGCATGCCGCGAGCAGGAGCGGGAGAAGAAGAGCCGCTGAGTTTCTCATGTCGAACGGAGATTAGCGCATGATGGTGCGCGTTTCCGCCCGGTTCGCCGTTGCGCTCCTGGCGGGAGCCGCTTTAGCGGCGAGCAGCCAAGCGGCTACGCCGGGTACCCTTTCGGTCGCGCCGATGGAAGCGGCGACGGTGCGGTTCGCCGCCGCCGGGTGGGTTCCGAAGGCCCGCAGCACCTACGCAGTCCAGTACGACGGAAAGCTCGATTTGAACGTCGACGCCGATGCGTTCGACCTCGACGGCTTCGACACGCGGCCGGCGGTCGTCGCGGCTCTTCACAACGCAAACCGGCACGCGGTCTGTTACATCGACGTCGGCACTTGGGAGAAATGGCGCCCCGACGCCGGAAAATTCCCCGCAAGCGTACTCGGGAAACCCGATGGCGGCTGGCCCGGCGAACGGTGGCTCGACATTCGCCAGCGGGCGGTTCTCGAGCCGATCATGCGCGCTCGCTTCCAGATTTGTCAGCGTAAGGGATTCGATGCCGTCGACCCCGAAAACATCGACGGCTATCAAAACCGAACCGGATTTCCGCTTCGGGCCAACCAGCAGCTCGCCTACGACCGGTGGGTCGCGCGGGCGGTCCACGCGCTCGGGCTCGCGGTCGCCCAGAAGAACGATCCGGCGCAAGTCGGCCAACTTGCCGGCAACTTCGATTTCGCCGTGGTCGAGCAGTGCGACAAGTACGCGTTCTGCGACCGGTTCGCGCGGTACGCATCGCGCGGCGCGCTCGCCGTCGACATCGAATACGACATGCCTCGGAAGGAATTTCAAGAACGCACCTGTCCGAAAACGCGCGGCGACGGCGAAACCGCGCTGCTCAAACACCTCCGGCTCGACGCATGGGTGATCGTCTGCTCGAACTAGCGATCAGTCTTCCATGCGATCGCGTGGGTGGGCTCGGTCGTAGACGCGTTTCTTGTGCTGCATGGACATCTTGAGGTAGATGCCGGTGGTCGCAAGGCTTTCGTGTCCGAGGAATTCGCGAATCGTTTCGAGGTCGACGTCGTTCTCGGCGAGGTGGGTCGCAAACGAGTGGCGCAGCGTGTGCGGGCTGGCATGCTGTGCGATCCCGCTGACCCGGTAGACGTCCCGAAAGATCCGCCAGACATGCATCGGCGATAGCCGCTTGCCGCCGCGCCCCAGGAAGAGCGCCTCGTCGCGGCTTTGCGGACGAACGCGGAGGTAGGCCTCGATCGCCTCGCCGGCCGTTCGGTTGAAGACCACGACGCGCTCTTTGCTGCCCTTACCGTGAATTCGAATCTCGCGGGCGCGCAGGTCGAGGTCCTTGAGATCGATGGTCGTTACCTCCGCCCGGCGCAGGCCGGCAGCGTACAGCAGCTCGAGAATCGCCAGATCGCGGCGGCGACGAGATTCCGAGCGTCCTGCCAAGGACGTGCGCAGCAGCTCGCGGACGTCGCCTTGGTCGAGGTGTTCGGGCAGCTTGCGCTCGATTTTTGGCCCCGGGACGATCGAGGCCGGGTCGTCGGCGCGCCGTCCCATCAGCTTGAGGTAACGGTATAGCGCCTTGACCGACGAGAGCTTCCGGCGGACGGTTCGCATGTCGTACCGTTTGTCGCCCGCCAAGTGCATCACGTAGCGGCGGACGTCCGACGTCGTGGCCGCCGGGAGCTGGGGATACTCGCGGCCGACGGGCGACGTCTTCGGCGGCGTGCCGGCGAGGAACGCGCCGAACTCCTGGAGGTCGCGCGCATAGGCTTCGACCGTCAGGCGGCTGCGGTTACGCTCGAGCCGCAGGTAGGTCATCAGCTCGACGATGGCCGGGTCGGCCACCGGCCGAAAGACCCGCTTTTCCCGCTGCGCCACTTCCGCGTTCCCCTTCCCGCTATGCAATATAATAACAGTTTTACTGCATTCGAGAAGAGCGGAGCTTTCCCCTCGCCTATCGGCCGGCACGATCCTCGCCGTCGCGAAGGTCGGGCGAAGCGGCGGCTGAACAGCGGTCGTCGTGGTCTATGCGATCGCGGTGCTGGCCGTGGCTCTGGTGGGGATTCGGCCCAGGCGCGTACCGGTCTGGGTGTGGCCGCTGGCGGGCAGCGGGGTACTGCTGGCGTTGGGGTTCGAATCACCCGCCGGCGCGCTGCGCGCGATCGCCCAGCAGTGGAACGTCCTGCTGTTCATTCTGGGGTTGATGGGGCTGTGCGGGGCGGCCCGCGAGAGCGGGGCGCTCGCCTGGGCGACCGACGCCGTGCTGGCGCGGGCGGGCGGATCGCGCCGCACCCTCTTCGTCTGGCTATTTCTGGTCGAAGCCCTCACGACGCTGCTGCTCTCGAACGATGCGACCGCGATCGTCTTGACCCCGATCGTCTATGCGGCGGTGGCTCGGCGAGAGGGCGATCCGATGCCGTACTTATTTGCATGCGCTTTCGTGGCGAACACGGCGTCCTTCGGACTGCCCTTCTCCAATCCGGCCAACGTGCTGATCCTCCCGCACGTCCAGTCCTGGGAGTACTTGGCGCACCTCGGGGTGCCGCAGATTGCGGCGCTGGCGCTGAACTTAGGCACGTTCATGCTGGTATTCCGCCGGTCGCTGCGGGGACGCTACTCGTTCGACGCGCCGCGTCCCGCGAGCGCCGCCGTGAAGGCAACCGGCTACGCGCTCGCGGGAGTTGCGGTGCTGTATTTCGTGGCGCTCGCGCTGTCGTGGCCGCTCGGACCCGTCGCCCTCGTTGCGGCGCTGGGCGCGTTAGCCGTGGCCCGAATTTCGCCGGGCGCGGCCGCGCGAGGGATATCGTGGAGTACGTTGGCTTTACTTGCCGGCCTGTTCGTTTTGCTCGACACGGTGGCGCGAGCGGGGCTCGTATCGGCGGCACTCGCGCAACTGCACGACGCGGCCCGGTACGGGAGCTTGGCGATCGTCGCGTTCACCTGCGGCGGAGCCGCGTTGCTGTCGAACGCGCTCAACAACTTGCCGGTTGCGATCGTGGCGTCGTACGTGGCGGCGCGCGCGCCGAGCCAGCACCTCGCCTATGCGGCGATCGTCGGCGTCGACCTGGGGCCCAATCTCACCACGACGGGTTCGCTCGCGACGCTGCTCTGGCTGGCCGCGCTCGCCGAACGCGGCGTGCGGGTGAGCCCGCTTGCGTATCTGCGTCTCGGTCTGCTCGTCGTACCGCCCGCGCTTGCGGTGGCGAGCCTCTGGCTCTGGTTCGCCCGCTGACCGGCACGCCGGCGGTATGCGGCGACGCTAGGATGACGGCATGAAAAAACTCTTCCTTGCCGTCGCGCTCGCAGCCGGACTCACGGCGCCGGCGTGGGCCTCGGTCCAAATGGACGGCGCGCTGCCGATGTACCCCAACGCCAAGCTCGATCCGCGCGAAGACGTTCCGGCCGCGGCGATCGCCAAAGGCGTTCCGCTCGTCCAGCTCACGAAAGACTCGGTCGCGACCGTCGACGCCTGGTACAAATCTAACGCTCCCAAGGGCTGCAAGCGGACCGCCGCTTCGGCCGGCGTCCAGTACAAATGTCCGGGCGGCTCGATTCAGATCTACGACCGCGGCGGCACGCAAATCGCGCTGGTGCCGTTG
>DASXDV010000018.1:0-6204 GCA_036490465.1 Candidatus Tumulicola sp.
CTAATCGTGGCGGGAATGGTCTTCGCGAACGCGTCCTCGGCAGCGGCGGAAACGCCGGCAACACCGGTGCCGAAGACGACGGTCGCGCAAACCGAACCGGTAGCCACGCCGACGCCCAACCCCCTCACGTACAGCGGTACGATCCGGTCCTATTACTTTACGCGGCAAAACGCGTCGAACAACCCCGGAACGCAGTTCAATTTTACGCCGGGCGCTAAGTACAACTCGAACGGCGTGAACCAGGCGACCCTCAATAGCTCCATCGACCTTCACGCGGACTATCATTTCGCCGGCGGCGGATGGTACGTCGGTGGTTCGTACTTCTATGCCAATCCAATTAGCGGACCGTGCACCCCCGCCTCGACCCACGCCAAGGGTAGGCCCTGCGTCTCGCAGTCGCCGCCCAATACGAATCCCGACGATACGTTACCGGGCTTCGCCCTCAGCACGTTTCCCGAGGCGTACCTCGCATTCAAAGGCTACGGCCTCAGCGGCAAGGTCGGCGATCAGCTCTTTAGCTCGCCGTGGGCCGGACCGTACGACGGTACGCGCCTCAAGCCGGAGGCCTATCAAGGCGCCGACGTTTCGTACGTCCTGGGAGACGCGTGGACGTTCGAAGCGGCCGACATGATCCAGTTCGAAAACCGCACGAGCAACACGTTTAATAGCAACACGTTGCTAACCAGTTTCCCGGCCGGCGGTGGCGGCATGGCCGCGAACATCTTCGTTCCGGGCGGCGGCGGCATCACGAGCGACGGCTTCTTTTACGGGAAGGTGGGCTACGCACCCAAGGGGTCCGCCTACGCCCTCGACGGCTACATGTACGCCGTTTCCGACCTGGTGAACATGTGGTGGTTCGATGGGAAATACTCGTTCAACGCCGGGAAGTTCAAGCCGTATATCGCCCTGCAAGGCGGCGTCGAGAGTAACGCGGGCGCGTCGTACGTCGGCAAGATCCGCAGTTCGGATATCGGCGTCCAGCTCGGCGCAAACGTGACGCGCAACGTGCTCGTAACGGCCGGCTTCGATTCGATTCCCCGGCAGAACGACAACGTCGTCCTGCCGCGCGGGGTGACGTGCAGCAACAGCACCTATCAAATCTCGGCTAAAGGAGCGACGCTGGGCTACTTCTTGCCGGGCAATGGCGGATCGTCGGGCCAAGCCGGCGTGTGCTTCACCAATCCCAACGGCACCACGAACCTGTACTACGGCGGTTGGGCGAGTCCGTACACCGATAACTATGCGACCGATCCGCTCTTCACGACGACGATCACGCAAGGCATGGCGGACCGGCGCGCTCCCGGGACTTCGTGGAAGCTCGCGGCGACGTTTACGTCGAACAACAAACGTTGGATCGTGATCGCAGCGGATGCCTGGTACGACTACGGCAACGCCTTGGTCGCGCAGAACACGAACGAATGGAACCTCGACGGCCAATACCACTTCAGCCCCGCGACGGCCGGGCCGTACCGCGGGCTGTTGCTGCGCTACCGGTATGCCGTCCGGACCGAATCGAACACGTTTTGCGGCGCCTCCGGGGCGAGTTGCCCGGCGGGGGCGGCGACCGGCAGCAGTTACCTTGGCGGGTTGCCGCTCTTCAAGTACAACCGCGCGCAGTTGGAGTACGACTTCTAGCGCGGCAACGACTGGTCCCAACGAAGCACGAGGCCACCCGGCTAGTCGCGTCCGGGTGGCCTCGGGTTTTTTTTTAATTTTATTAATGACCTAGGTCATTAAAGACTGGCTAGCCAAAGGAAAAAGAAACAACGCTCATCTTTTTCTGGAGGAGGCACCTTTCCCCATGAGTCCTCACGCGCGCCTCGGGGCGTTCGTTACGGCCTTCGCCGTCGTGACGTTCGCCGCGCCCGCGATCGCCCAAACTACTCCCGTTCCGACGCCGACCGCGAACCCGTTGACGTGGAACGGCACGCTTCGTTCGTACTATTTCACGCGTCAAAACGCGTCGAACAATCCCGGCGCGCAGTTCAACTTCACTCCAGGTGCGAAATACGGCAGTACCGGCGTCAACCAAGCGAGTTGGAACTCATCGGTCGAGTTGCACGCCGACTACGCGCTCCCCGACATGGGCGGCCTATTCGTCGGTGCCTCGTATGTGTACGCCAATCCGCTCGACGGTCCGTGTTCGTTTGCGGCGTCGCATGCCAAAGGCAAGCCGTGCGTGAGCCAGGCGCCGCCAAATACGAATCCCGACGACACGCTCCCCGATTTTGCGCTTAGCACGTTCTTCGAGGCGTATCTCGGATACCGCAGTCGAAATTGGTACGCCAAGGCCGGCGACCAAGATTTTAGTTCGCCGTGGGCCGGTATTGCGGACACGCGTTTGAAGCCCGAAGCGTACCAAGGCGCGGACGTCGTCTATACCGGCGCACGGAACTGGACGTTCGAGGCGGCCGATATGATTCAGTTCGAAAACCGCACCAGCAACACGTTTCAGAGCAACACGCTCTTGACGAGCTATCCGGCCGGGAACTCCGGCTTGCCTGCGAACATCGTCGTGCCGGGCGGCAACTTCATTCAAACGAACGGATTTTTCTACGCCAAGGCGGGATACAGCGATCCACGCGCGCGGTTAAGCGCCGACGGATACTTCTACAGCGTGAGCGCCCTGATGAACGTTTGGTGGTTCGACGGCCGCTACACCTTTCAAAAGGGCGGCGCGCGCCCGTACGTCGCCTTGCAGGGCGGAACCGAAAGCAATGCGGGCGCTTCGTATCTCGGCAAGATCCAAAGCCAAGTCTTCGGCGCGCAAATCGGCGCCAACGTGACGAAAAACATCCTCCTTGCGTTCGGATTCGATGCTCTTCCCTGGCATTCCGATACCGTCAACTTGCCCAAAGGCGTGTCGTGCAACGGCGCCACCAATCAGATTAGTGCTAAGGCAACGCTGGCGTACTTTCTCCCGCTCGTCAACGGGGGGACCGGGCAGTGTTCGAACAATACCGACGGCACGGCAAACGTGTACTACGGCGGATGGGCGAGCCCGTACACCGATAACTACACGGCCGATCCGTTCTTCACGACCAACGGCTCGCAGGGCATGGCCGAGCGCCGTTCGGCGGGTACGGCGGAGCGTCTCGTGGCCACGTTTACCTCGAACAACAATCGCATCGTGTTTCTTGCCGCGTACGGCTGGCTGAACTACGGCAATGCCGCCGCCCCCAACGCAAACACCAGCGAATACGACTTCGACGGAACGTACCGGTTCAGCCCTTACAAGGGAACCGGGCCGTACAAAGGGCTGTCGTTTCGCGATCGCTATTTCGTTCGAAGCATCCAGAACACGTACTGCGGCGCGTCCGACACGGCGTGTGCGGCGGGGATGGCATACGGCCAGCAGTATCTCGGCGGCTTGCCGCTCTTCAAGTACAACCGCGCACAACTCGAGTACGATTTCTAAGACCCCCGACGGCTCGACGGGATGACCGCGGCGGCCCGGAGTGCAATACTTCGGGCCGCATGGCTTCCATGAAGGCACTCGTCAAGCGCTCGGCGGCACCGGGGTTCGAACTCGCGGACGTGCCGGTTCCCCAGATCGGTCCGACCGACGTGCTCGTTCGCGTCGAGAAGGCCGGCGTCTGCGGGACGGACCTGCACATTTACGGCTGGGATAAATGGGCCCAGACGCGCGTGCACCCGCCGCTGATCGTAGGCCACGAGTTCATGGGCACCGTCGCCGCGGTCGGTGAGGCCGTAGGATCGGTGCGGCCCGGAGAGCGCGTTTCGGCCGAAGGACACATCGCCGATCTGACGTGCGTGCTTTGCCGGACCGGCGAGGCACACATTTGCGAGCGCGTCCAGATCATCGGCGTCGACCGCGACGGCGCGTTTGCCGAATACATCGCGATGCCCGAATACAACGTGTGGAAGCTCGATCCGGCGATTCCGGACACGTATGCTGCAATTTTCGATCCCCTCGGCAACGCCGTACACACCGTCATGGCGGCGGGTGTCAGCGTTCGCAGCGTGGTCATCACGGGCGTGGGCTCGATCGGCTTGATGGCGATTCCGGTCGCTCGCGCCGCCGGCGCCTCCTCCGTGTTTGCCATCGACGTGAATCCCGCCAAGCTCGAACTCGCGCGCCGTTTGGGCGCCGATGCCGTTTTTCCGGCGAATCAGCCCGGGCTGGTCGACGAAATCAAGGCTCGCACCAACGGCGACGGCGTCGACGTGCTACTCGAGATGTCCGGAAGCGGGGCCGCGATCGACGCGGGGCTGCAGATGGTTCGCAACGGCGGCCGCGCGGCATTGCTCGGGATTCCCAGCGACGCGATCAACATCAATCTCGCCGAACGTATCATTTTCAAGGGTCTGACGGTGCTCGGCATTAACGGCCGGCGCATGTTCGAGACCTGGTATCAAACGCAGGCACTCGTCAAGAGCGGTCGCGTGGATCTTTCCGCGGTGATCACGCACGTGCTGCCGTTTACTGAGTTCGACCGCGCCTTCGCGCTCATGCGCGCCGGCGAGGCCGCGAAAGTCGTACTCGATTTCAAAGGAGACGTCGCTAAAGTATGAATCAAGCCTTCGAAGACCGCCTGCGCTCCGATCTCGACGAACTCAAGCGCGCGGGCACGTACAAGCGGCTCAGGCACATCACGACGCCGATGGCGTCCGAAGTGCATATGGAGGAAGCCGGCGACGTCATCGTGCTGTCGAGCAACAACTACCTCGGCTTGGCCGATCTGCCGGAGGTCGTCGAAGCCGGAAAGCGCGGGTTGGACGCCTACGGCGCGGGCACGGCATCGGTGCGTTTCATCTGCGGCACGTTCGACATCCACCGCACGCTCGAGGAGCGGATTGCAGGCTTTTTGGGAACCGAAGCCGCGCTATCGTACGTCGCGTGCTGGAACGCCAATACCGGGCTGTTCGCGACGATTTGCGGCGAGGGCTCGGCGATCGTTTCGGACGAGCTCAACCACGCTTCGATCATCGACGGCGTGCGCCTGGCGTCGAAGGCGCGCCGCGAGCGCTACAAGCACAGCGACATGGGCGAACTCGAGGAAAAGCTCGAGGCGGTGCAAGCGTGTTTCCCGATCGTCGTCGTTACCGATGGCGTATTTTCGATGGAAGGCGATCTCGCCAAGCTGCCCGAGATCGTCGGCCTCGCCCGGCGCTACGGTGCGATCGTCGTCGTCGACGATTCGCACGGGACCGGCGTCATGGGAGAGACCGGCCGCGGAACGATCGAGCACTTCGGATTGACCGGCCAGGTAGACGTAATCACGGGCACGCTGGGCAAGGCGCTCGGCGGGGCGGCCGGCGGATTCGTCGCCGGGAGCGCCGCGCTGATCGACACGCTCGTGCAGCGTTCGCGTCCGCAGCTGTTTTCCAACGCGCTGCCCGCGACCGTCGCATGCAGTGCTCTGGCCGCGATCGAGTACCTGGCGGACCACCCGCAGCTCGTCGCGACGCTGCGCGCGAAAACGCGCTATTTCCGCGACGGCCTGCGCCGCATCGGTTACGCCCCCCTCCCGGGTGAGAGTGCGATCGTTCCGATCATCGTCGGTGAAACCGCTTTTGCGATTGCGATGAGCGACAGGCTGCTCGAACGCGGTGTGTTCGTCACGGGCTTCGGATTTCCGGTCGTGCCGGAGGGCACCGCGCGCATCCGGGTGCAGATCAGCGCGGCCCTCACGAGCCAGGAAATGGATCGCGCACTTAGTGCCTTCGAGGAAGTGGGCAAAGGCGCGGGGATCCTGCCGAAGGCACCTCCGACGGCGTAAGGGCTCCGTTTTGCGCGGCCGATCGACTTCGGCCAGCGCGCCGTTCGCGCCGTGGCGACGCTACTGTCGGCGGCGGCTGGGTATTTGGGCCTACGCTCGTAAACAATAAGTAGATGTGGAGAGAGGAGGCTTTGTCGCTCACCCTAACACCTAGCGGACGTCAGGCTAATAAAGGGTGGGTGCAATGCGTAAAATACACAACAAATCGATCGTTATCGGGATAATTGCTGCCTTCGTCGTCCTCACGGGATCGATAACCTCTGCCGTCGATGCGCAGCCGTCGGGCAGCCAGCTCGACGCTGCAGCGGTCAACGCCTATATCTATGGCCCGTCTGATCTATTCAGCGAAAATCGTCGGGATTGAGCGGAATCGGTCATTTTCGAGAGATCTCCCCCGGCTTTTTCGGCCTTCGCCCACTTATTGTGGCCGAAAGCCGTGCTTTTTTGGACTTCGAGAGAC
>DASXDV010000076.1:0-8544 GCA_036490465.1 Candidatus Tumulicola sp.
CGCCGTACTACCGCTACGCCACCCAGCAACTCGATGAGGACGTCTTTATTCCGACGCTGCTCGCATCGCCGGCGCTCAACGCCGGGACCGAGGAGAGTTGGGGCGTCGAGCTGCAGCTGACCAAAGGCGACTTCAACAGAAACGGGCTCTCAGGGATCTTCTCCTACACGTTTCTGAACTCTCAAGAAAAGTGGAATAACTTCCAGAACGTCAGCGTCAATGCCGTCGATCCGTACAACCAGTACATCCAGCAGTACAACGCGCTCACCAAGGCCGGCGGCGGGTCGCGATGCTACGGCAATAGTGGCACGGCGCGTCCGTCGCGCTGCGGGGCCAATGCGATCCTCAATCCCTATTACAATCAGCCGATGCAGCCGTTGCTCGACAAGTACGCGTGGTACGTCACCGGTCTCGACTTTCCGTGGACCTCGCCCAACGTGTTCGCGCTGGTGCTCAACTACAAGCACAACCGCTTCTCGATTACGCCGGCATTCACGCTCAACCAGGGGGCGGCATACGGCTCGCCAGCCGACATTCAAGGGGTCGACCCGCGCGTCTGCCACTCCAATCAGGGAAGCGAGGGCATCCACGGCGCCAATCCCCTCACCGCCGATTACACCTCGTGCGGCCTAGCCGCAACTCCGGCCGGATCGCTGTACATTCCGAATCCGGCGACCGGACACTTCGATACGTTCGGCGCGTTCACGCAGCCGTGGCAGTTTAATATGGGCCTGCAGTTGCACTACGACGTAAGCCAACGCGTGTCGGCAAACCTGATGATCACCAATCTCGTCAACGCCTGCTTCGGCGGATCCGTCACCCAGTGGAGCCAACAGTTCGCACCCAGCAATACGGTCTGCGGCTATTCGCCGAATATCTTCTACATTAGTAACTTTTACAACGGCAAGAATGCCAACGACGTCGGCGCCAACGGGGTGCCGTTGAATCCGTACTTCCAGAATGCGTTCATCCCGTCGTACGGCGACAATAACTCCTTCAACTATCCTTTGCCGATCAATCTCTATCTGCAGATGCAGGTCAAACTCTAAGGAACGAGGATGAACGCGCGCGCATCCGGGTGGGCGGCCGCACTCGCGCTGCTTTTCGCGGCCGCGCCGGCCTCGGCGAATCCGGGCGTGTTTTCGATCGACGCGATGCAGCGGGTGGTCGACCTGTCCGACGCGGCGATCGCACCGGACGGATCGCAGATCGCGTTGGTTACCTCGCAGGCCGACCTCGCGCACAACGCTTACCGCGATCGCTTGTGGACCTACGATCTGAAGGCGCGCCGCCTTCGTCTCGTCGACTCCGCCCGCTCGTCGTACGCCGCTCCCGCGTGGGCGCCGGCCGGCGGAAGCCTCGCGGTGATTGCCGGCGACGCGGCCACGCACGCCGATCAGCTGTTCCTGATCGCGTCCGGGGGCAAAATCCGACGGCTTACCTCCGCTTCCACCGACGTCGAGGCGTTCGCCTGGCGTCCCGACGGGGCCGTCATTGCGTTCGTTCGCCGCGAGGAAACTCCGGTTCGGCGCGGGAGCGCTGCGTACGAAGACGCTTTCGAAGTCACCGACAACGACTACCTCGCGACCGACGCGCCGCGACCCTCCCATCTCTGGACCGTCGACCTGCGAACCGGCGTGCAGCGCCGCCTAACGCGGGGAACGTGGAGCGTCGCCGACGATACGATTTCGTGGTCGCCGGACGGGCGCCGCCTGAGTTATCTTCGCGCACCCAACGCGATCCACGGCGTAGACGACCGGACGGCCGCGTTCGTCTTGGACGTCGCGACGGGCACGTCGCAGGCTTTGACCCCGCACTCCGACTACGAGGATCAGCCGTTATTTTCGCCCGACGGTTCGCGAACGCTGTATCTCTATCCAAGCGACGGCAATCCGGCCGGCGCGCTGACCGCGATGACCGTCGATGCCGGCGACCGGAACGACCGCGACGCAGCGCGCGACCTCGACCGCCACGTCGAGGACGCCACCTGGATGCCCGACGGCGCGCTGTTGTTGAAGGTCTACGACGTCACGGCCGGACCGCTCTACATCCAGCCGCTTGACGGGCCGGCCCGCCGCGTCCCATTGGGTGACGTCGTCGACGCGCAAATCGGCACGCAAGCCGCGGCCCGCAACGGCACGATCGCTTTCGTCGGCACGCCGGCCGATCGCCCGAACGAACTCTACGCCTCCCTGCCCGGCGCCCCGCAGCCGCAGCGGCTGACGAACTTCAACGCCGCCGCCGCACAGCTTCGGCTCGGAAACGTGACGACGGTGCGTTGGGATTCTCCCGAGGGCTTTCACGAAGCCGGCGTGTTGACGTTTCCGCCCGGCTACGTCGCGGGCAGGCAGTATCCACTGGTCTTGCGCATTCACGGCGGCCCTACCGAAACGTCGGAAGCCTTCTTCGAGCCTTTCTACCAACTGGCCGCGGCTCACGGCTACCTCGTTTTCGCGCCGAACTATCGGGGCAGCAGCAATCTCGGGAACGCGTTCGAGAGCGCCATTTTTAACGATGCCAGCGTCGGGCCGGGCAAAGACGTAATGGCCGGCGTCGAGGCGGTCGAACGGCTCGGCATCGTCGACTCGACGCGGATTTGCGTTTCGGGATGGTCGTACGGCGGCCAGTTGACCTCGTGGATGATCGGACACTATCAAGTTTGGAAGTGCGCGGTCACCGGCGCGGCCGTCAACGATCTGGTCGTCGACTACACGATCGCCGACGACATCGACGCCGCGCGGCTGGCATTCGACGATTCGCCGTTCGTCGGGAACGAGCTGCCGGCGTGGCAGCGGCAATCGCCGATCACCTATTTCAAAGACATTCGAACTCCACTGCTGATGCTCGGGAACGTGTACGACGTCCGCGTGCCGATCGTAGAGCAGTACGAAATGTACCACGCGCTGCGTGACAACGGCGTGCCGGTGCGATTCTTTGCCTATCCCAGTGCGGGACATCTTCCCCGCGGGCCGGTGCGCCTCGGGGACGCCTATCGCCGATGGCTCGCGTGGTTCGACCGGTACCTCAAAGGATGAATTGGATGCGCGTTCTTTCGTTTCTGGCCGCCGTAGCGGGACTGTCTTTCGCGGGAATCTGCATCGCGCGCGCCCAGCACCCGGCCTGCACGATTACCGTCTTTCCGAGACTCGGCACCTACGCCCCGAGCGGCAAGCTTCACGGCCCCGGACTGGTGCTCTCCGGTGGCGGCGCCGAAGAATCGCCGCCCTCGATCTTCGGGTGGATGCGCCGCCGGCTCGGCGGCACCGGAACAGGACGCTTTGGAAACGTCGTCGTGCTGCGCGCTTCCGATAGTACCGAGTACGACCAATTCTTTTATCGCGGGGGCAATTTTCGATCGGTGCAAACGGTTTTGATTCCGCCCTGCGCGACCCGCGCACAAGCCGACGGAGCCGCGCCGGTGGTCGACGGCGCCGACGCCGTCTTCTTCGCAGGCGGCGACCAGTCGAACTACGTCGTCTGGAAGGGCGGCGCATTGATGGCCGCGGTCAAGCGCGTCTACGCGCGCGGCGGCATCGTCGGCGGCGGCAGCGCGGGCCTCGCGATTCAAGGCAGCGTCATCTACGATGCCGCTGCCGGCGACCGCTACGGGAACGACACCCATACCGCCGATGCCGTCGCCTATCCGCTGGAGCGACGGATAAGCTTCACGACCGGGCTGTTCGCGTGGCTGCCGTTGGCCGACACGCTCACCGATACGCATCTCGTCGTCCGCGACCGGTTCGGACGAATGATCGTCTTTCTCGCGCGAATCGTTCACGACGGCCTCCTACCCAACGCTCGGATCGTCTACGGACTCGGCATCGACCAGGCCAGCACCGTCGTCGTCGATCCAGCCGGGATCGGGACCGTTCTCAACGGTCCGGGGGGCCATGGCGCCTATCTCGTACGTGCGTCTGCGAAGCCACAGCTGGTACCGGGAGAACCGTTTCATTATACGGTCGAGGTCTCGCACGTCGGCCGTAACGGCGAGCGATTCGATCTCCTGAACAAGACCACCGGACGGCCGTGGTATCGAGTGACGGTCGATGGATCGCGAAAACCGCCGTACAGCCGGGATCCGTACGCTCCGTGAGACGCCTTGCGCCGATCGCCGCGTTCGCCGTACTAGCCGCCTGTTCGCATTTGGGAGACCGCACGGCGGCGACGACGACGGCGCTGACGATCGCGCAGCAGCGCGAACCGATGTCGCTCAACCCCGCTCTCGAAAACGGAGCGTCGTCGACCGAGTGGGGCTTGATGCTCTTTCAGTATTTGGTCAAGTTCGACGACTCCGGCCGGCTGGTCGGCGATGCGGCGACGGCCGTCCCCTCGGTTGAGAACGGCGGTATCAGTCGCGACGGATTGACGATCGTCTACCATTTGCGCAAACACCTGCGCTTCGCCGACGGCAAGCCGCTGACGGCGGCCGACTGCGTTTGGTCCATTCACGCCGTTCAAAACCCGTCCAACGACGTTCAGACCCGCTACGGCTACGATCGCGTCGCAAGCGCCACCGCCCCCGATCCTACGACCCTCGTGCTTCGCCTCAAAGAGCCGTTCGCGCCGCTGCTGACGCTCGTACTCGCTCCGCAAGGTTTTCCGATTCTTCCCGAGCACGTGCTCGCCAGATATCCAAACTTCAATCACCTCGCCTTCGGCGAGCTTCCGATCGGCTCCGGACCGTACGTCGTTACGCGATGGGATCGCGGGGACCGCGTCGCGATGCGCGCTAATCCGTATTATTGGCAAGGAAAACCGCGAATCGAGCGCTTGACCGTGCGGTTCGTTCCCGATGCCAATACAGCGCTCAACTTGCTGCGGACGCGCGAGGTCGGCGGCTTCTTCAACGACGAAGATTTGGGCAACTACCCAACCCTTCGGGCGATCGCGGGCACCTACGTCTCGAACGAGCCGATCGACGCGGTCGGTTCGATCATCTTCAATACGCAGGATCCGATCGTGCGCGATCCGCGCGTCCGTCACGCACTCGCCGAAGCGATCGACTTCAGGTCGGTCGTCGAGAAGACGTACCACGGCGCACTGGACAGCGCCGATGCCGGGCGCGGACTCTTCATCTGGGCCTACGACCGCCGTGCCTACCCCGACGTACCCTTCGACCCGCAAGCGGCGGGCAAACTGCTCGATGCGGCCGGCTGGAGACTCGACGCCGCAGGCGCACGCTCGAAGAATGGCAAGCCGCTGGACTTGCTGTTCATCATTCAGGCGCAAACCCCCGGTGACCAGATCGTCGGCAACTTGGTAGCGGCCTACGCGCGCGCGATCGGGGTACGCGTTACCCTCAAACAGTACAGCGTCACGCAGTTCGTCGCTCCCGCTAACCTCGGCGGCCCCGTATACGGCGGACACTTTCAGTTGGCGCTCTATTCGTTCGTCAACGGCGACGATCCCGACACGACCGACCAGTTTTCGTGCAGCCACGTGCCGCCTAACGGCTACAATAAGTCGCGGATCTGCGACCCGGCGATCGACGCGCTCCTCACGCAAGGCCGCCGCACCAACGTCACGGCGGCGCGCAAAGCAATCTACGCGCGGCTTCAGCGCTTGCTCTACGCCCAGCTTCCGGTGGCGCTGCTCTATCAGGAGCACCAAATCAGTGCGTTCACCACCCGGCTCCGCGGCCAAACGACTTCACTATCGGGTGCTTTTTGGAACGTCGGACGATGGACGCTGTCGTCGTAGCGCCTTTGCTGGACGGAGTTCCTTACGTCGGCGTGACGCGCGGACGGAATCTCGAATCCGTTCATCGGGTCGCGGCTTGCGCCGTCGATGGTCGAGGCCGCACGATTTTCGCACTCGGTTCCATCGACGTTCCCGTCTACTTACGGTCGACCGCAAAGCCGTTCATCGCGGCAGCCGCAGTCCGCGAGGGTGTGGTCGAGCGATTCGGTCTCGAGCCGCACGAGATTGCCTTGATGGCGGCCTCGCATAACGGCGAGCCGTTCCACATCGAAGCCGTTGGGGCGATCCTGCGGAAGATCGGTCTTCCGGCTACCGCCCTAGCGTGCGGGCCGCACGCGCCGTACGATCCCGCTTCGGCCGAAGAGCTGGCTCGCAACGGCGTCGCGTTCACGGCAATTCATAACAACTGCTCGGGAAAGCACGCCGGCATTCTCGCATTATGCCGGGTGCTGGAAGCCGACGCGGGAAGCTATCTCGACGTCGACAATCCCGCCGAGCGGCGTATCCTCGGCCTTTGCGCGCGGCTCTGCGGCTTGCCGGTGGAGAGCCTGCAACTCGGCGTCGACGGCTGCGGCATCCCAGTCTTCGCCGCGCCGTTACGCAATGCCGCATTGGCTTTCGCGCGGCTCGCAACGCTCGAGGGCATCGACGAACGTGACGCTCGGGCCTTGCACGTCGTCCGCGACGCGATGATCGCGTTTCCCCAGTACGTTGCCGGCACCGGCGAGTTCGATACGGCCTTAATGCGCGCGGCCCGCGGAAGGATCGCGGCGAAATCCGGAGCCGAAGGCGTTCACGGTCTGGCCGACATCACAAATGCGACCGGCCTCGTCCTGAAGGTCGTGGACGGCGCCGCGCGGGCGTGCGCTCCGGCGGCCGTCGCGGCGATCCGGCACCTGCAGTTGCTGGACGAGGACGCGCTGGCCAGTTTGGAATCCTTCGCTCGCCCGCCCGTACGCAACCGCGCCGGCGTGCAGGTCGGAGCGATTCTGCCGCTCGCCCTCGACGGGGATGCAGCGAACCGTCACTGACCGTCGAACGGCGCGGCATGTCCGTTTCGTACGACCTCTTGCAAAAACAAGCCGAGGCATTATCGGCCGGGGAGAGCGACTTCGTCGCTAACGCCGCCAACTTTGCCGCGTTTCTCTATCACGAACTGCCGGACGTCAACTGGGCGGGGTTCTACCTGCTCGACGAATCTGGGGATTTGGTCCTAGGGCCGTTCGCGGGCAAACCAGCCTGCACGCGGCTCCCGCGCGGACGCGGCGTCTGCGGCACCGCATTGTCGCAGCGCGAAACGCTCGTCATCGCCGACGTAGCCGCGTTTGCCGACCACATCGTCTGCGACTCCGCTTCGCGTAGCGAACTCGTCGTCCCGATCTTCGTGGGCGGCGACCCGATCGGCGTCTTCGATCTCGACAGCCCGGTCATCGGGCGATTCTCGAGCGAGGACCGCGACGGAATCGAAGCGCTCGTCCGAGGCTTCGCGTCCTCCGGCTGCTTCGCCGCGAAAGGCCGCCCGACGACGGGTTAGGGCTGCGGCGGAGCGGCGTCGGGAGGCGGAGGGGGCCCGCCGGGCGACCGGTTTCCAGGCGGCATGCCGAAGCCGGGCATGCTCATCGGGGGACGTCCCGAACGGCCGAGCATTCCAAGGAGCAGCGCGCCGGCATCGGTCACGTTGCCGTGAGGGTGGGAACCCGTGGCGCGCATCGGACGAGCTGGGGCGCCCGGCGGCGGCGACGGCATTTCGTTCCTGAGCTCGGCGCCCATCTGCTGGCGTAGCGCCCGAGTCTGCTCGGCGAAAGATTGGGACGCCGACACGATGCTCTGCTGCTCGGCAGCCGAGAGAACCGCATCGATTTGCTTCGCCGTTGCGGCCGGGTCGGGGCTCGCCGCTACGGCCAGCGCGCCGATGGCGTTGCCGACGGCCGTCCGGTGCGCCGGCGAGAGCGCGTCGAGGAGCTGCGCGCGCAACTGTTTGTGCAGCGCCACCTCTTTGGCGCGATACGAGGTGAATGTCTTAAACATCGCCTGGCGCTGGGCCGGCGTCATGGCGGGGCGGTCCGGCGCGACGGCCGCCGCCGACGTCGCGTCGTCGGCAGAGGCTGCGAGCGGCGCGGCAAAAAGCGCTAGTGCAAGCGCGATCGAGAGTCGTTTCATGGGGCCATCATACACGGGCATTTCCTAAGCCCGGCTGAGAAATCGCTCGCTCGCCTAGGACGAAGTCCTGCCGACGCGCTCGCGACCGTGAGGAGCCCCGAGATCTTGCAGCGGCCCGATCGGAACGATGCGCGTCGGGTTGATGTCGTCGTGGGTGTAGTAGTAGTGACGCTTGATATGATCGAAATTCACCGTTTCGGCAACGCCTGGAATTTGGTAGAGGTCGCGAAGATAACCCGAGAGATTCGGGTAGTCGGCGATGCGGCGTAAGTTGCATTTAAAGTGCCCGTAGTAAACCGCATCGAACCGCACGAGCGTTACGAACAGTCGCCAGTCCGTTTCGACCGGTTGCGCTCCAAATAGGTAACGTCGCGTTTCGAGTCGCTCGTCCATCCGGTCGAGAACGTCGAACACGCGATAGGCCGCTTCCTCGTAGGCCGCTTGCGACGTGGCGAAACCGGCTCGATAGACCCCGTCGTTGATCGCTTCGTAGAGAACCTCGTTGAGCGATTCGATCTCGGCTCGATGTTCGGCCGGATAGAAATCGATTTGCGCGTCGCCGAACGCCTCGAACTGCGTCTCGAACATCCGCATAATGTCGTCGTCGGAGTTGCTGACGATGCGACGGGTACGCGTATCCCATAAGACCGGTACCGTCACCCGCCCGCGATAACCCGGATCCGA
>DASXDV010000123.1:0-5256 GCA_036490465.1 Candidatus Tumulicola sp.
ACCGAGGACTGGATCACCGAACGACCCTACATAAGCGAGGAATCTATGCAGCTTGCAATTCGCAACGCACCGAGCTATACTGCGAGCGCGTAAGCAACGCTGCGTGTTGGCTCAAAGTACACACGCGAATGGACGCGCCCACGCAGAGCGTCTTCGAACGACCAACCCAATAGCGGCCAGCTATTACATTGATCACGCCGGCGTCGTTACCGACCAGCTCCTTGAAGACGTTCGTGAAACGGTCGCGATGTTGCACGGTGATGCAAAAGTAGAGTCGATACCCGTCTTCTCGCCGCTTCTCGAACGGCTCAGATTCGATTTTGAGTCGGCGCATACCGCGCGCTTATCGTGGAACGTCGTCCTTGATCGTGAGCCATTCGGCCGTTCGGCGATCACGGCGTACCGAATCGTTCAGGAGGCATTTACAAATGTTATCAAGCATGCTAGAGCTAGCAGCGTCAGCGTTGACATTCGTTATGAGCACGAACATCTCTCCATAACAATCGAAGACGACGGGTGCGGCTTCGACGAGAAGACGACCGAAGGGCATGGTCTTTTCTCCATGCGCAGCCGCGTGGAGTCTGTGACGGGAAGCATCTCGATCACCTCGACGAGCGGCACGGGAACGCGGATCGAGGCTCGCATTCCTTTCGAGTGCGAGCCATGAAGGCGCTGCTCGTCGACGACCAACCAGAATTTCGGAAAAGCCTTCGAGATTTGCTTGCGAGTGTTCCGGGATTCGAGATTGTCGGTGAAGCCGGTGATGGCAAGGAGGCTGTGGCACTTGCCCTCGAGAGCCGCCCGGACATTATTCTCATGGACATTCGTATGCCGCGAATGGACGGCATTGCAGCGACTACGGCGATTCGCAAAGTGTGGGCCGCGGCTCGGATTCTTGTCCTCACGACGTTTGATGACGATCGTCTGATTCAAGAGGCGATCGCGGCGGGTGCAGCCGGGTATCTTCTTAAGGGAACACCCCTCGACGATTTCGTCGCGATTCTACGTCTAGCAACTAAAGGGTACATTGCGATCGGTCGTGGCAATGTTCAACGGCCTCTCGGTGATTACGATAATTTACGGGAACGTGCTGAACGCTTAAATGAGCGTGAAAGACAGATTTGGGCACTGATCGGCGGCGGGCATACGAACCGGGACATCGCGCAGCGGCTTTTTCTCACCGAAGGGACTGTAAGAACTACATTACCGCAATGTTATCAACCCTTCAGGTCCGGCACAGGACGCAGGCGGCGCTTCTTTGGCGACATCTTCAGGCCGAGTCCGGAACGTCTAATTCCACATAATTGCTGAATGCGCGAGGGCGTTCTGCGATCGCTTCAACGCGTCGTCGCACTGGCCGTCACCTAACGCGCACGCGTCTCGAAACGCTCGACCCAACAATGCACGCGATGCTTTGCGAATTCTTCGGATCTCTGGCGCCCGCGGGCGAGCAGCTCGCTCTCGGGCTCGTTGCTTAGGCGCCGCTGGCGGCGGCCGCGTTGCAGGCTGGCTCGGCAACCGCCAGACGACCCGCGCATAGATTTGGGGGATACCTGGAGGGTCGTTGGGATACCGAACGCCTGAAGCAACTCTGTGCTCGGCATTCCTAATGCAGAGATGTCACTGATTACCACTCAATCGTTACGTAACCAGTGCCCGTATCATCTTTCCAGCCTCTGTACCATCGAAAACCCTTCGCACTCGATTCGACGAACGACGATCCGCCGGCGCCGCCACCGCCACTGCCAGCATAATAACCACCGCCACCGCCGCCGCCGCCACCATAATATCCACCACCACCGCCGCCGCCGGACGGACATCTTCCATCGCATTCCGCCTTGCCTCCGGCGCCTCCAACTCCTAATTTGCCGGCCCTTCCGTGCAGTCCGTGTGCGGAACCGCTACCCCCCTTGCCGCCTAGACCACCGTGCGTTTGCGTACCGCCGGCGCCCCCTTCTCCGGCGCCGCTACCGGAGGCGTTCTGACCCTGACCGCCCGTGCGCGATCCGCCTAGCCCACCTAAGCCGGCGGAGTAGCTACACAAATCGCCACCTCCGCCACCTCCGCCGCCCGCGACGACAATTCGATCGGCTAAATTTTGCCCACCCTCGCGCACGTCGCTCGCACCCCCGCCTCCGAACCCGCCGCCACAGTAGCCCCAGCCTTCGACGTTCCCACCGCCGTTGAATCCACCGGTGTTGTCGTTGGTCACGCCGCCAACGTAAACGTACAGCGTTTCATTTGATAGTACGGGCACTACGGCATGAACGCGTCCGCCACGTCCGCCCGGCGCATAATAGCCTAAGGTGCTGCCGCCCGCCGCGCCGTCGGCAACGATCGTAACTTGCGTTACGCCACTAGGGACTTTGAACTGTTGCGGTTTTCCCGTGTAGACAAATGATTTAAACTGCGCGCCTGCGTAAGAACGAACAACTGGCCTCGTTACGCCTGCGTCTGATGGCAATCTAGAGTAGTCTGCCCTTGGCGCAAGACTTCCACTTGGCGGAAGTCCCGCACATCCCGAAATTAGACTTACGCATCCAAGCCCTATTATGAGGCATGTCAGTCGTGAATAAATCATTTCAACCACTCACCTATTCAACCTTGGCGGAACGCTGAAAGCGCAGAGTTTGATACCCTATCTGCGATGTTCAGCAATGTTCAGCACGCCGTAGCGGCGACCTGTTCCGATGCCGTCACACCCCGGTTGGGTTCTGAGCCGGGGGGTTGCGCCCCGGCAGCGCGAACGGTCAGCTTATCGTCGATAGCCACGAGGGACCCGCTAATGAGCATCTCCACCACCAGTCGCTACGCTTTGAGTCTGAGCGCGGCCGCCGCATTGCTTGCGGGCTGCGGCGGCTCGCAGCCCCCGCTGAGCCTGTTGCCCGAAGGATTGGCGCCGCCACAATCGCTGGGGACTCCGGCATACCGCATACTCCACGAATTCGGCAAATCGGCGGGAGACGGCGCGAATCCAGCCGCGCCACTCATCAACGTCAGGGGCACGCTGTATGGCACGACTCCGTACGGGGGCTCTAACAACGTTGGAACGGTGTTTGCGATCACCAAGACCGGCGAGGAAACCGTGCTGCACAGTTTCACCGGCGCGGCTTTTAGCGTTTCGGCCGATGGCGCGCAACCGACGACCGGGCTTGTCAATGTCAACGGCACCCTCTACGGCACGACGTCCACGGGAGGCGCGAACATGTGCGGGGGGGGTTCCTGCGGCACGGTGTTCAGCGTCACGACGAGCGGCAAGGAGACCGTGCTTCACAGCTTCGCTTATAGTACGACCGACGGCGCTGGACCCGCCGCAGGCCTGATCGACGTAGGCGGCATTCTGTACGGCACGACGTACGCGGGGGGCGCCCATTTATGCGGCGGGACTTACTGTGGCACGGTGTTCAGCATCACGACAAGCGGCACGGAAAAATTGCTGTATAGCTTCGGCCAAACCAACGACGGCATTTATCCTCAAGCAGCCCTGCTCGACGTCGGCGGCACGCTCTACGGCACGACCTCTCAAGGCGGTAAGAACAAGCGCGGAACGGTTTTTACCGTCAGTACGACCGGCCACGAGCAAGTGTTATACAGCTTCGGAGCGGTCGGTTTCCGCGACGGCACCAATCCTTCGTCTGCTTTGGTGAACGCAGGGGGCACGCTCTACGGCACGACGGAACAAGGCGGCAACGGTTCGAGCGGTGCGGTCTACAGCATCACGAAGTTCGGCCGAGAGAATTTAGTTTACAGCTTCAACGGAAAGGATGGCAGTCAGCCTATCGGCGGTGTGATCGACGTAAAGGGCGTGCTCTATGGCACGACATACATGGGCGGCGCCAAGAACGTCGGGTCGGTCTTCAGCGTCACAAAGACCGGCCAGGAGGAAGTGGTGCACAGCTTCCGCGCCGGAAGCGGCAAGAATCCCATTGCGGGCCTGCTCGACGTAAACGGCACCTTGTACGGCACGACGGTCGGTTCCATCTACGACCACCATGGAAATGTCTTTTCGCTAACGCCGTGAACCGCGGACCGTTTCTTTGCAGGTATCGCATTCTGGTGTTGACCCGGTTCCGTGGAGAGGTAGGTTTTGGACATCAGGCGGCTTGATCCATTCGCCGCTCGAAGTTGTTGGGTGAGAGGTAGCCGAGTGCTGAATGCCGGCGATGCGGATTGTACCAGCCCTCGATGAAGTCGAAGATGATCGGTGATGCTTCGCGCTGCGTCTTGAATCTATGGAACGCTAGCAGCTCGCACTCGAGCGTTGCATTGAAGCTTTCGCACATCGCATTATCATAGCAATCGCCAACTGAGCCCATTGAGGTTGAATGCCAGCCTCGTTGCAGCGCTTTCCAAATGCGATCGACGTGTACTGCGTTCCTTGGTCCGAGTGGTGGATCACGCCATTGGGCCGACGCCGGAAGATGGCCATGTCGAGCGCTTCGAGGACGAGCTCGGTGCGCAGGTGATTCGCCATTGCCCAACCGACGACTCGACGACTGAATACGTCGAGAACAACGGCGAGGTAAAGGAACCCCGCCCATGTCGGAATGTACGTGATGTCGGCTACCCAGAGTTGGTCTGGCCGATCGGCGCGGAAGTTCCGGTCGACGAGATCCGGCGCTGGCCGAGCATCGCGGTTGCGAATCGTCGTGACCGTACTTTTGCGCCGGGAAACGCCATAAATACCGCGCTCTCGCATCAGGCGAGCGACGCGCTTGCCCGACACAGCGATACCTTCGTCTTTGAGGTCGGCGTGGAGTTTCGGCCTACCGTACGTACACCGAGACTTTCGATAGTACGCCTCGATGCGATCGCCAAGCAGGATGTCGGCTTGGCGTCGCGCCGACGGCGGGCGCTTGCACCATGCGTAGTAGCCGCTCGCGGAGACTCGAGCAGGCGACAGAGCATCGTAACCGGATATTTGGCCTGGTACGCCTTCATGAATCCGAAGACTTGTTCGGAATCGCGTTGGTCTCCCGAGCGAACCAGGCCGCGGCTTTTGAGAGGATCTCTTGTTCCATCTTTAGCCGCTTGTTCTCGCGCCGAAGCTGCACGAGTTCTTTGTGCTCTTCGGTCGTCAGGCCGTCCGTGCGCTTTCCGGCATCGAGATCGTCTTGCTTAAGCCAGTTCATGATCGTCTGCCGCGCGATCTCGAACTGGCGGGCAACCTCGCTTATATTGCGCCCGGCCCGGACCTGCTCCAGGACTCTACGCCGGAACTCCGGCGGGAAGGGGGGTCGCTTTGCCATGTTGGAC
>DASXDV010000150.1:0-8244 GCA_036490465.1 Candidatus Tumulicola sp.
GGACGGTTTACGTACTACGGATTCAGCAACGCGATCGAGCGCGAGTTTTTCGAGGCGCTCATCACGGTCGGGTCGATCGGTCCGCGTTCGGCGGCCCGCGCCTTTTCGCAGCCGATGTCGGCGATCGCGCGGGCGATCGACCGAGCGGACTACACCGCGCTCAAAGCGTTGCCCGGCATCGGCCAGCAGAAAGCCCGCGACATCGTCGCGAAGCTGCAAGGCAAGGTCGCAAAGTTTTTGCTCATTCAAGACGCACCGCCGGCCGCACCCGAAATTCCGGATTTCGCCGCCGAGGCGCTCGCCGTACTTTTGCAGTTGGAGTATAAACGCTCCGAAGCCGAAGCGATGGTTCGCGACACGCTCGCCGCCGCGCCGAAAATCTCCGATGCGGAAACGCTGCTGGCAGAGATATACCGCCGCAAGGCCGCGAAAGAAGGGGGCGCATGAGCGACGGCGGCGCGCGCAAGCGACTTCTGGGGCCGGGCGACGAGGCCGAGCGCGTGGTCGACCCCCAAGATACGCTCGAAGACGAAGTTTACGGCGCCAGTCTGCGCCCCCGCACGTTCGCGGACTACGTCGGTCAAGAAACGGTCGTCGAAAACCTTCGAATCTCCATCGACGCGGCGAAACGGCGCGGCGAGACGCTCGAACACGTGCTGTTCTACGGCCCTCCCGGTCTCGGTAAAACCACGCTCGCCGGACTGATTGCGCGCGAACTGAGCGCAAACTTTCATCCGACCAGCGGGCCGACGCTGGAGAAGCCGAAAGATTTAGTAGGCATTCTGACCGCGCTGGAAGATGGCGCCGTGTTCTTCGTCGACGAAATTCATCGACTGGGCCGCGTGGTCGAAGAGTTCCTCTACCCGGCGATGGAGGACTTTCAAATCGACTTCGTGGTCGACCGCGGCGCTTTCGCCAAGACCCTGAAGCTGCCGCTCAAGCGCTTCACGTTAGTCGGCGCCACGACGCGGGCCGGCATGTTGACGGCGCCGCTGCGCGAGCGCTTCGGGATCGTTCACCACCTCGACTACTACGCGGCGGGAGAGCTGGAGCGCATCATTCGGCGCTCCGCCGAAGTGTTGGGCGTGCCGATCGACGACGATGGTGCGGCGACGATCGCGCGGCGCAGCCGCGGAACGCCGCGGATCGCCAACCGGCTGCTGCGGCGCGTTCGCGATTACGCCGAAGTGCGCGCGGGCGGACGCATCACCGCCGCGGTCGCCGGCGAGGCGCTGGCGCGCGAAGGCGTCGACGACCTGGGACTGGATCGACTGGACCGCGCATTCTTGCGAACCATCGTCGAGCAATACGGCGGCGGTCCGGTCGGCATCGCGGCGGTCGCCGCGACTTTGACCGAGGATGCCGAAACGCTCGAGGACGTGGTCGAGCCGTATCTGCTCAAGGAAGGTTTCGTTACGCGCACGGCGTCGGGGCGCAAGGCGACGCCGCGCGCCTATCGCCACCTCGGCGTCCTTTCCGGGGGCGCCACGCAGGAGCGCTTGCTCTGATCCGCCGGCGTACGTTTCTCGCCCTCGGCGCGGCCGGGGCGGCGATGCCGCTCGCGGCGCGGGCGCAGACCGATGCGGATCCGGCCAGTTCGAGCGCGCGTCCCGCACTGCGCGTGCTGCTCGGCAGCGGGACGGTACAAACCGCGCCCGGCGGGGATGGATTCTTGTTTAACGGACGGCCGTTTCGCGGAACGTTTTCGCGTACGTCGAGCGGCGAGATCGTCGACGTCGTCGACCTCGAGCAGTACCTCTATGCCGTCGTTCCGCACGAGATGCCGTCGTCGTGGCAGCCGGGGGCGCTCCAAGCGCAGGCGATCTGCGCGCGTACCTACGTGCTGCAGCGCAGCAATCCGCGGCGCGAATACGACGTGGTTCCCTCGGAAGTCGATCAGGTCTATCCGGGGGCCGCAGGGGAAACGTCCGCCGGGCGGATGGCCGTGGACGCAACCGCCGGACAAGTGCTGCGCTACGGCAGCGGCTTCGCATCGATCGCCTACTCCTCGTGCTGCGGCGGCCACACCGAGTCGTCGGCGGATGCGTGGGGAGGAGCGTTCTTTCCATATCTCGCCGGCGTCGTCTGCCCGTACTGTTCGCAATCGCCGAACTTCCGCTGGAGCGCAAGCGTCGGGCTCGACGCGGTCGCGCAGCATTTCGCGACCGATCTTGCGCCGTACGGAGCGTTGCAGACGATTCGGGTCGCCGGCGTCGACGGCAGCGGCCGCGCCCGCGTGATCGAACTGGCCGCGCAGCGCGGCAGCGCATTCGTTAAGGGGAGTGCGTTCCGGCTGGGGGTAGGCGCGCGGGTGGTGCGCAGCCTGCTCATCACCAACGTGCGAACCGATGGCGGACAGGCCGTGATGGACGGCGGCGGCCTGGGGCACGGCGTCGGACTGTGTCAGTGGGGTGCTCAGGGCATGGCACTGACCGGACGCAACGCCCAGGACATCGTCGCCTTCTATTTTCCGGGCACGCAGGTCGGCAGCGACTGACGCACGACGAAGGGGCCGCCGCGGCGTACCGGTTCGACTTGCCGCCGGAACTCGTCGCGCAGGCGCCGGCGGTACGACGCGACGCAAGCCGCCTGATGGTCGTTCGCGGCAACGCGTGCGACGATGCTTCGTTTGGCGACCTCCCGCAGTTTCTGCGGGCGGGCGATCTGCTCGTGCTCAACGAGACGCGCGTCATCGCGGCCCGATTATTCGGGCGGCGCGAGCCGGGCGGCGGCCGGACCGAGCTGCTCCTGCTGCATCCAGCCGGCGCGCGGCGCTTCGATCCGCAGGCGCGGCGTTGGGTGGCGCTGGTGAAACCGGCGCGGCGCGTGCGGGAAGGCTCGCGGATCGCCTTCGGCGTTGCGAGCGCCGAGGTGATGCGCGTGCTCGGCGAAGGCGCGTGCGAGTTGGAGTTCAGTCTCGAAGGCAGCTTCGAGGCGTTTCTCGACCGTGAGGGACGCCTGCCGCTGCCGCCCTACATCCGCAACCATAGCGCCGGCGCGCAGGAGCGTTACCAAACCGTGTTCGCTCGCGTTCCGGGGAGCGTGGCCGCGCCGACGGCTTCGCTGCATTTCACGCCGGAACTGCTCGCGCGCCTCGCGTCGGGCGGCGTCGAGATCGCACGGATTACGCTCGACGTCGGGTTGGGAACGTTTCGGCCGATTTCGGCGGAGCGGATCGCCGAGCACACGATGCATGCGGAAGCGTATTCGATCTCGGGTGAAGCCGCGAGCGCAATCCGTGCGGCGCGGGCGCAAGGACGGCGCGTGGTAGCGGCGGGGACGACCGTGGTGAGAGCGCTGGAGGCGAGTGCGGCGACCAACGGTCGGGTGGCGGCGGAAGAAGCGGCGACGGAACTGTTCATCACGCCGGGGTTCGTCTTTCGCGCGGTGGACGCGATGATTACGAACTTTCATCTGCCCCAATCGAGTCTGCTCGTGCTCGTCAGCGCCTTTGCGGGCCGCGAGCGAATATTGCACGCCTACTCGGAGGCGGTAAAGCGGCGATACCGGTTCTTTTCATTCGGGGACGCGATGCTGCTGGAGCGGCCCGAGCGGGCCTAACTTCGCCCGGACAAGAGTTTGGGATGAAGGTCCGCGAACGCGCCTGCATGGAGCGACGTTGGACCTGGGAGTTCGACGTGCCGCGCCGGCGGCTCTGGAAGTACGTCGCCGATACCGATTGGGTGAACCGGCACGCCGGTCTGCCGCCGATCGAGGCTCGCTACGAGCCGCTGCTCGATGGCGGGTCGCGCCGAATCGCCCGATTTCGGAGGACGCCGTTTACGATCGAGTGGGAGGAGCGTCCCACGGTGTGGCGCGTTCCGGAGTTCTTCGAAATCGAACGGCGCTATCGGCGCGGACCGCTGGCGCGCTTTTTTGCACGCACGACGCTGGAGGCGACCCAACGCGGGACGCGCGTTACGGTCGACGTTACTCTAGAGCCGGCCATGGCAGGCGTGCGGGCGTTTTTGCCGCTGATCGCGCGACGCGGCAGACGTGGCGCCGATCGCGCGTTCCGGCTAGCGGCCGTGCTGGCCGCGGCCGACGTCCGCGCGTCCGGACCGGCAGATACAACCGAACTGGGCGCATTTGCCAGACTCGCCGAAGCCGACGTCCGCCGCGACGTCGTCGCCGCGCTCGCCAACCACGTCGCGACGGCCGAGGACCGGGAACTCGCTGCGATGCGCCCATACGAGTTGGCGGATCGTTGGAAGCTCTCAAGACGCGAAACGTTGCGTGCGTTTCTCCACGCGACCCGGTTGGGTTTGCTGAACTTGAGCTGGAACGTTTTGTGTCCCGGGTGCCGGGGAGCAACTCCGGGATTCGATTCGTTGGAAGGTCTGCAGCACGGCTATCACTGCGACTCGTGCAACTTGCCGTTCGACCCGCAGTTCGATCGCTCGGTCGAGGTCACGTTCGACGCGCGTCCGCTCGGTCGCCGCGCGGAACCCGAACTGTTCTGCATCGCCAGCCCGCAGCGGAGCGATTTCGTCCACGCCCAGGCCGTAATTCCACCGCGCGGGCAAAGCCGGCTCGCGCTCGACCTCGAGCGCGGCAGTTATCAACTCACCGCGATCGGCGCCGGATCGGCGGCGTTCGTGGCGTCCGACGAGGAGCCCGCGCTCGCGCTCACGGCCGCGCTTACGCTGCACGGGATGGCGGCCGGGCAGAGCATCCGGAGCGGCGCGTCCGCCATCGAACTAACCAGCGAGTTGGATCGCGAAGTGCTGGTGCGAATCGAGGCCGGCCGCTGGCCCGACACGCTGGCCACGGCCGCACAGGTGACGGCGCTCGAAGAGTTTCGCCAATTGTTTTCCTCGCAGGTGCTCGCGCCGGGATTCGAGATGAGCATTCAAACCATGGCGGTCCTGTTTACCGACTTGATGGGTTCGACCGCCATCTACACCCGCACGGGCGACGCTCCGGCGTTTCGGATCGTCTCGGATCATTTCGAGGTGATGCGCGAGATCGTTTCGACGTACGAGGGGACGATCGTCAAGACGATCGGCGATGCGGTGATGGCGGTGTTCGTCGATCCGGCGAAGTGTCTCGAGGCGGCATTGCGCTTCGACGCCGCCGTCGGACGGATCGACGCCGGCGGCGAGCCGCTGCGCTTGCGCGCGGGCTTTCACGTCGGGCCATGTATCGCGATGCGGGCCAACGAGCGGATCGACTATTTCGGGACGACGATCAACCTCGCGTCTCGCTTGCAGGCGCTGGCCGGCGGCGGCGAAGTGACGCTGGCCCGGACGGTGGCCGAATCGCCCGCGATCGCCGCGCGACTGCGGAGCCTGACGACCGCGACCACGCTCGAGCCCCTCGAGCTCAAAGGCTTTCCGCAGCGGATTGACGTCGTGCGGATTTGCCGCCAGGCATGAAGTACGTCACGTACGATGCGCCCGGCGATCCGGACGTCTTGCGGGTCGCGGAGGGCGGGACGCCGCCGCCGCAGTCCGGCGAAGTGTCGATCGCAGTCGAAGCGGCGGGCGTTTCGCGCGCCGACTCGATGCAGCGCCGCGGGCTGTATCCGCCGCCGGCCGGCGCGTCGCCGATTCTCGGACTAGAGGTAGCCGGTAGGATCCGGGAACTCGGCCCGGATGCCACGCAGTGGAAGGTTGGCGACCGGGTCTGCGCGCTTTGCAACGGAGGCGGCTATGCGGAAGCCGTCTCCGTGGCCGAAGGCCAGGTGCTGCCGATCCCCGCGGGTTGGAGCGCGATCGAGGCGGCTACGCTGCCGGAAAACGCCTTTACGGTGTACGACAACGTGTTCACTCGCGCGCGGCTCCAACCCGGCGAGACGCTGCTCGTCCACGGCGGAAGCAGCGGAATCGGGACGACCGCGATCATGTTCGCGACGGCGCTAGGCTCGGATGCGATCGCGACCGCGGGTACTCCCGAGAAGTGCGCCGCGTGCGTGCGGCTCGGCGCGCGCGCGGCGATCGACTATCGAACCACCGACTTCGTCGAAGAAACGCTGCGGCTCACGTCCGGCCGCGGAGCCGACGTCGTGCTGGACATCGTCGGGGGCGACTATCCGGCGCGGGATCTACGCTGTCTCGCGGCCGACGGGCGAATCGCTTGCATCGCCGTTGCAGGCGGACGCGAGAGTACGATCGACTTGGGGCGGCTGATTCAAAAGCGGGCGACCATTCTCGGCTCCAGTCTGCGTCCGCGAACCGCGCAGCAAAAGGCCGCGATCGCGCGCGCGCTGCGCGATCGCGTTTGGCCGTTGCTTGCGCAACGCGCCCCGATCGTACCAGTGGTCGACGCGGTCTATCCGTTCGCACGCGCCGGCGACGCACACCGGCGGCTCGAGAGCGGCGAGCACGTCGGCAAAATCGTGCTCGTGCCGTAGCGGCCCCGCAGGTTAGTGGTAAATCGACTGGTGGGGACCGGTCACCATGAAGAACAGCATTGGAATCGAGAGCATCGTGTTGACCCGCGATGCCAGGAATGCGGTGCGGCGGGCTTTGGCTTTCTCCTCGTCGGTTGCCGGAACGATACCTAGGATTTTCTTCTGGTTGCGCCAGATCACGCCCCAAACGTTGAAGAGCATGATGGTGCCCAACCACGCTCCGATGCCGATTGGAGCCAAGTTGCTTTGAAGCGAGAACGCGGCGAGGAAGCCGTTCATGCCGTTAGCGGCCGTGATGCTGCCGAGCAAGCCGGCCCCGAAGACCCACGTGACGACTGCGCTCCAGCGGAAGTAGAGTAAGGCGCGCGGCGTAACGTACTTCGCAATCGGTCCGGCTTCGCCGGCAGCGGTCGCCTCTTTGGTGGCGGCCGTCGCTACGAAATTAAAGTAGTACAGGAGCCCGATCCACATGATGCCGGCCAGGACGTGCAGCCAGCGAAGAATTGCGTCGCTGAGCACGTCACACGCTCCCGGCGTGCGCGACCAGCGCCGCAGCCGCGAAATACAGAAGTACGGTGAGGACGACGCCGCACACAATCGTTCCCCACAGCGAGTCGAGCGGGTTTTTCACGTCAAACACCTCCACAGCGCGTTGCGCGCTTGCTCGCTAGTTCTTGCCTGCGGGAGCGAGCGGGACCTCCGGCACGGCGTCGCCGAGCGTAGCCCGCGGCTCCGCCGTCACCGTCTTGGCGTTGGTATACCAGACGAGGCCGGGAGCACCGTCGCGCTGTTTGCGCACGTGCTTGCGCAGCGCGTAATCGACGGCGACATTCGCGCCCGCCTTCGCCTTCGAGTAATAGGCCGCCAGCGCGGCCGCAGCTTGGACGTCGCCGGGGGGCGGTTCGGCGCGATCGTCGCGGGCGAGAATGACGTGAGCTCCGGGAATTCCGCGCGCGTGGAACCACCAATCGTTAGGCCGCGCCACTTTGAAGGTCAGTTCGGCGTTTTCGATCGGCGATCGTCCGACCACGATACGCGAACCGCTGGGAGTGCGAAATTCCAGCGCGGCGCGTTTGCGGCGGCGGGACGGCGCCGACCGCGGCGCCGGACCGGGGCGCCCTTCGAGTTGCGTCAGCGCCGCTTCGAGATCGTCGAGTTCCTCCGGCGAGACGCGTTGCGCTTCCCACTGGAGCATTTCGACCGCACCGAGCGCCGCGCGCAACTGCCGCTCGCGCCGCTCGACGTGCGGCAGCGCGGCGCCGAGCTTTTTGTAGAGCGTAAAGAGCTTGGCGGCGCGATCCTTGGCATCGTCGCGCTGCACCTCGGGAAGCTCGTGTAACTCGGCGAAAATCGCCTCGCCTTCCGACCGGAGAGCGTCGCGTTCGTCCGCGCGGCGGCGTTTGGCGGCAAGCGACGCCAGCTCGGCCCGTAACTTCGCTTCGCGCTCGGCCAGTTTTTTGAGGGCCAGCCGCCGCCGGCGCGTCGCGCGTTCGTTCTCGCCGCGGTCCGCGCCCTGGGAGTACAGTTCCTCGAGAATCGCCAGCAGCGACGGTTCGCGCGTGCAAATCGCATCCGCGAAGCCCGATAGAGGCACGACGTGCGCCTGGAGCAATACGCCGCCGCGCCGGTACACGTAGAGCGGGACCGTGAGCATCTCGTCGCTTTGCGCGTAGGCGAGAAATGCGTCCGGGTCCGTCCCGCTTTCGGCAACCAGCCGCGGGGGGGACGGCGACCCCGTCGCAAGAGGCGGCAGCCCGTAGGGTTGCCCGGCCATCACCGAGCGGCGCTCATTTTGAGCCGGGGTAAATTCTTTCGCCGCCGCCACGACCCGATCGCGCTTCACAAGGACGAGATTCCCGAAGCGCGGCACGAGCTCCAAATAGAGCTCG
>DASXDV010000177.1:0-9839 GCA_036490465.1 Candidatus Tumulicola sp.
AACGCCGCGTGTCCCCAGTAATGCGTCACAATCCGGGCAAATCGGAGTCGAAAATCTGGATCGAGGAAGCGGCGGCTGGGTGCGTGGCCTGGAACTAGGGAGACGTGGCTGTCTTCCCACGCGCACCACTCAACTGCGGCCTCTGCACTGACCGAAGGATCGTCGTCGAACAAGAGTGAGGCGTATGCGTCCACAATGCGCAAGCCCTTAAGTGGTACCGGAATGTGTGACGCCAATCGTTCCCACTGCTGCGGAAAGATGCGGCCGACGTCGCACGTGAGCCATTCCACCTCCCGACGCGATGTCGTGGTAACGCTCGCTAGGACTAGGGCAGCGACGTGTTGAGGAATTGCTTGCGCATAAGCAAGTGCTAACGTGCTGCCCCAGGAGACGCCGAGCATGAGCCAGCGCTCGATCGAGAGATGGCTGCGGATGGACTCGAGGTCGCGTATGAGGTGCTGCGTCGTATTGACCCTTAGTTGCGATCGGTGGCTCAAAAGCGGCTGACTCCGACCGCAGCCCCGCTGGTCAAGCAAGACGATCCTGTAAACCTCTGGGTCGAAGAAGCAACGGGCGCGTGATGTACAGCCTGAACCCGGTCCGCCGTGGAGGTATACGGCTGGCTTCCCTTTCGGATTGCCGCAGCACTCCCAATAAATAGAGTTGCCATCGCCAACGGCAAGCAGCCCTTGATCGTAGGGCTCTATATCGGGGTACCCAATTTGTTTGTCCTGCTTGCTGCTCACCATACGCAAGCCGTTCATCGGGCGAATCGGGGCTCCCGCTCAGGCCTGGAGAGGGGAGAAGCCCGTCCGTTCCGCTCACCCTCACGCGCGCGAGAGACGCGGGGCGATGGCGGGGATACGTGTGCCGTGTTCTCTCTTTGCAAGCTTTCTTCCAGCCCCGGCGGGCAGTTGAGAGTGGACCGGTCCTCAACGCACGTGAAGTGCTCGGCAGCCGGGAATGAGAAGGGCGCCGTCGTCGTCTAACAGCCGTCTGATATGTTCAGCGGGCCGGTTCTCCGGCGGTGGGATCGAATGATCCTACTAGTGCTCGGTGACACCGACGCCGTCTTGGGCCCGAGAGCCCGCCCGTTAGATTGGTGCCCGAGCGGCTTTGTGCGGTAGGTGATGATCGGACGGAATCCAGGGCGTGCCACGAAGGCAACAGCTCGTATACATCAGACTGGTCGACGCTACCGCGGTAAGGAGGCTGCCGTGGATTTGCCCGTTCTTGGCATCGACGTTGGGAAGTTTGAGTTTCATTGTGCGCTGAGCGCTAAAGATCAAGTTCATACAAATCATTTTCCTCATTCGGAATCGGGCTTCGAAAGATTGCGTCGGTGGCTTGCAAATCGTCGCGTCAGCCGAGTTCATGCGTGCATGGAATCGACCGGCGGTTGGAGCGAGGAGCTGGCAGCGGATCTCCACGCGCACGGTCACGTCGTGAGCATTGTGAACCCGCTGGCAATCAAGTCTTTCGGTCAGAGCACACTTTCTCGAACGAAGACCGACAAGGCCGACGCGGCGCTCATCGCGCGATTCTGCATAACCATGCACCCAGTCACATGGGAACCGCCTAGCCCGCTCCAGCAGCGTTTGCGCCGCCTAGCGCGCCGGCGCGTAGCGCTCGACGACATGCGCGTTCAGGAGTCCAATCGGCTCGGCGCCCCTGGCTCGAACGACGTACGCTCGTCGATCGAGGCGACGTTGTCGTTCCTCGATCGCCAAATCGATGAGATCGATGTACAAATCCGCTCGATCATTGACGACGACCCGACGCTACGAGGCAAGCGCGAGCTGTTGACGTCGATCCCGGGCATTGGCGAACGCCTCGCAGTCACGATTCTTGGTGAGCTGCCGAACCTCAGCGAGTTTCGAAATGCCAAGGCGTTGTCAGCGTTCGCCGGGCTGTGCCCGCGCGAGTTTCGATCAGGGAAGTCGGTATCGACATCGTGGCTCTCAAAGGCTGGAAACGCTCATCTGCGGCGGATGCTATATATGCCGGCCGTAGCGGCGATCCGTTTCAATCCCATTCTTCGGGATTTTGCCGATCGATTGAGGTCTTCGGGTAAGCACGGCAAGCAGATCGTCGCTGCAGTGATGCGCCGTTTCCTGGTTTTGGCTTACGGCGTTCTCAAGTCCGAGCAGCCCTTCGATCCCGACTTCGGTGCAGGGGACGTCCTGGACACCACCCACGTCCCATCTCGCCGTCGCTTAGCCCTTGACGTCTAACACAGAATCTAACGGATTGGACAAGATTCGCAGGCATTCATCAGGACGCACCGGGACTCGAAAAAGCGAAAACCCATACAGGACGGGACTTTCCGGTAGTCGGCGGGAGCGGCCGGGACCCCGATTCACGGGTTCGATTCTCGATGACTCTAGCAACCGTCTAAGATTAGTGGCCATTTGACTCATCCCAGCAAGCGCGAGATAATTGCGGTGCGGCAGCACATGCGAATTCCACTCGCATTATAATGCTGGCGAAAGCCCAAGGTTAGGTCCGGAGCCTACAAATCAAGGCCTCTTTTGTTTGCGTTGTCGAGCTAGTTTTCGGGGACCCACTTCCAACGGGATGAATCTCATGCGAACAGTTAAGTCGTTTCGGGCAGAGAGCCGAACTGCTGAACGGGAAGCGCGCTGCTTCAAATGGTTACATTTTCGAAAAGCCCTCATGGCGTTCGAGCTAAATGGCGGCATTAGGCTGGACTGACATGGAAGCTAAGCGACGTCCGAGATTCGAGGAGCTGCCGGACATTCTCACGCCCAAGGACCTGCTCGACTATTTGCCCATTGGGCGGGACGCGGTCTACAGCGCCTTGGAGTCCCAAGCGATTCGGAACGTTCGAATCGGTCAGAAATTCCTAATTCCGCGGGAAGCGCTACGGGAATTCCTTGGCGGTCCCGTCGAATGATTTCTTCGGCTAGGACCCATAATTTTGAGGAGAATCAGTTATGGGTTATTTAAAGAGATACGGTGACCGGAAATATCGCATTATCTACGATCTGCCTCCGGAACGCGGCAAGCGTCGTCAGAAACGCGAGACTCTGGAAGGCGCATCGAGAAGGCAAGCCGAGGCGATCCTAGCGGAGCGTGAAGCGACAGTTCTCGCGCAACGCCAAGCAATCGAAAACGGTGACCAGGTCAAAGACGAAATAAATCTTGGAGAATTGTTCGACAAATTTATGGAAGCTAAGAGGGCAACCAAGGAGTCAACGACGGTGAATCGGTACGCTACGTACGTTTCGCTTTACCTAAGACCGCGCTTCGGTTCGATGAAGGCTGGTTCCCTGAAGCCTTTTCATCTCACTGACGCGTACACACAATGGCAAGCGAAAGGCCCAAATGGTAAAGCCGTATCCGGCCGAACCGCCAGACACGTTCACGAAACGCTTCGGAATATCCTAAACTGGGGCGTTCGCCGCGAACTCCTCAGTCGGAACGTCGCTGTTCTCGTGGGGCACGACGATCTCCCGAAGGTGGTCAAGCCAAAACCCGTAGCGCTAACAGACGAGGAGGTTCGGGATCTCTTAAACGAGGCCAAGTTTCCCACAAGGCGCTCAAAGAAACGGGGTTATCTCAGCTCCCAGCCGTGGTTTTATCCGGCGGTAGCCTTCGCGGTTTACACGGGAGCTCGACGCGGGGAAGTGTTGGCGTTGCGGTGGAGTGACGTAAAGCTCGATCAGGGGTCCGTCACGATCGCCAGGTCGGTTACTGAGCAAATGGAGATCAAGTCTCCGAAGAATGATCGAACGAGGACGATCTCCGTCCCTGAAACGCTCTGCGCGATTCTCAAGGGTCACAGAGCACAACAGGCCAAAGAACGTCTGGTGCTGGGAGCCGCATACCGGGACGAAGACTTTGTTTTTGCTCATGCGGACGGCTCGCCAGTAGACCCGTGGAACTTCGGTCGGGCGGTGATCGACTGCATCAAGCGGGCCAAGATCACACCGATCACACTCCACGGGCTTCGCGACACCCACGCGAGTCTTTGTGCGAAGGCTGGCGTTCCTCTCGAAGTCGTAAGTCAGCGCCTCGGCCATGCATCTATTGGTATTACCGCCGAGCGATACTTACACGTTTATTCAGACAGAGATGCGGATGCAGCCCGAGCCTTCGAGAGGTTGGTCGGCTAGGGAATCAAAGGGCTCCGTTGCATTTCTGTTGCACGGAGCCTCAGGCATCGCGGAAAACTCATATAGGATAAAGACGATTTTGGTAGCCCCAGCGGGATTCGAACCCGCGTTACCGCCGTGAGAGGGCGGCGTCCTAGGCCTCTAGACGATAGGGCCGTGGCTCCCGGGGATGGACTCGAACCACCGACATGCAGATTCAGAGTCTGCCGTTCTGCCAACTGAACTACCCGGGAACGGCTCGGCGACTATACTACATCCCCGCACGACATTCTTGCAACTCTCTAGAGCGGTCGATGCCATAGGTCGGCATCTGGCTGTGGCAGTTCGGATAGAGCATCCGGAGCTTGGCAAGACGATGATCGTCCTTAATGCCGTTTACGCGATCGAGATGCGTGCGGAGATCTCTTCCTTGCCGACTCGTCAACGCAAATCTGGCACCGGTTAACCAATGAGCCAGCGGGAGCAGTCGCGTCTTCACATGATTTCGATTGCGTTTGTTGCTTGCCACCGGGTGCGCGATCGGCATTCCGGGTGGCCGTGGATTGACCTCGCCGCGGCGCCGGCCCTTAAAACGGCCGCTCGGCAATGCGCAACTTTCCCGCTTGATTGCCCCGTTCCACGCGGTGTGCGTAAAGCCGAATTGCTCTCGGAATGCCACAAAGCCGTGACCCTCGTCGTGGTAGCGTTGGTCCGCGGCCCGGCAACAGGGTGGCGCTCCCTCAAAATGCGCCCGGCGGTTCCGGGTAGAACTGAAAGGCCTCCGGACCACGCTTCAGGGAGGGCAGTCGTGCAGGCGATCGTTTTGGTTGGTGGGGAGGGAACCCGGCTGCGTCCGCTGACGTACCGGACGCCCAAGCCGATGGTGCCGATCGTGAACGTGCCGTTCCTGGCCCGGACGATGGAGCGGCTCTACGAAGCGGGCATCCGCGATGTGATCTTGCCGGCCGGATACATGCCCCAGTCCATCGTCGACTACTTCGGCGACGGCTCGCGCCTCGGAATGAAGATCACCTACGTAATCGAGGAGACGCCGCTGGGCACCGCCGGCGCGATCAAGAATGTCGAGCAGCACATCAGCGGCCGGTTTTTCGTTCTGAACGGCGACATCCTCACCAGCCTGAATCTCGATGCGATGCTGGCTTTCCACGAGCAAAAGGGCGGGATCGGGACGATTCACCTCATCCCGGTCGAGGATCCGTCGGCGTTCGGCTGCGTGGTCCACGACGCCGACGGCCTCGTCAGCGCCTTCGTCGAGAAGCCGCCCAAAGACGAGGCGCCGACCAACGACATCAATGCCGGAACCTATCTGCTCGAGCCCGAGATTTTAGCCGAGATTCCGGCCGGGCGGCCCGTCTCGATCGAACGCGAGACCTTTCCGCAGGCAATCGCCGCCGGACGGCAGCTCTATGCCTATACCACGACCGATTATTGGATCGACCTCGGCCGGCCGGAGCACTATCTGAGCGCCCATCGCGACATCCTCAACGGTATTATGCCGCTCAAGCTCGAGCCGGGGATTAGCGGCGCGGGAGGCCAAGCGCTTCAGGGACACCCCGGCATCGTGCCGCCGGTTCACGCCGACGAGGACGTGGTCGTCGACGCCAGCGCCAAAATCGGTCCGAACGTCGTGTTCGGCCGAGGTTGCAGCGTGGGGGCCGGGGTGGTGATCCACGAGTCGGTCCTCTGGGAGCGAGTCAGCGTCGGTCCCGGCACCCGCATAGAGGAAGCGATCGTCGCCAGCGGCGTGACGATCGGGCCCGAAGTGCGGATCGAAAAGGGCAGCGTCATCGGGCACGATGTAACCCTTGAGCCTGGACAGGTGTTGAAAGCAGGCAGCCGAGTAGGAACGCCGCCCCCTTAGGAGCCCGTCACCCCCTGACAGGCCGCTCCGAGGTTTACCCGCCAGCCGGCGACGGGTACGTTCGTGTTACCGGAGGAATTCTTAGAACTGTATGTTGCCGCCGCACGCGTTATTTTTGGGTTCGTACCCGCCGCGCGAATGTGGGATCGCGACGTTCACCAAGGACGTCGTCGATTCGTACAATCGCGCATTTGGCGTTTCCAGCCAAATCGTCGCGATCGACGAGCCGGGGGGCGAGATGCGCCGTTACGGCCCCGAGGTCGTCGCCCGGCTTTCCGAGCAGGATCGCTACAGCTACGCCGCAACCGCCGACGCGATCAACCGTCATCCCGCCGATCTCCTCAACGTTCAGCACGAATACGGCTTGTTCGGCGGCGAGTACGGCGAGTGGGTCATCGATTTACTGCGACGCCTGCAAAAGCCGGTGGTCGTGACGTTGCACACCGTGCTTCCCGAGCCCGACGAGGGGATGCTGCGGGTCACGCGCGAGTTGTGCGCGAGCGCCTCGCGGGTTGTATCGCTCTCCGATACCGGCCGTAGCCTGCTTGAAACGGTCTACGGAATCGACCCGGACCTCCTTCGCGTCATCCATCACGGCGTTCCCGATGTCACGTTCCAGAATACCGACGCGGCCAAGGCGTCCTTCGGAATCGGTCAACGCACGGCGATCTCGACGTTCGGGCTGATTAGCCGCGGCAAGGGTCTCGAGTATGCGATCGAGGCGATGCGCGACGTCGTCAAACGCCATCCCGAAGCGCTCTACCTGATTCTCGGCGCGACCCATCCGGTCGTCCGTCGTCGCGAAGGCGAGTCCTATCGCGAGTCGCTGCAGGATAAAGTCCTCGAGTACGGCCTGCAATACAACGTGCAGCTCGTCGATAAGTATCTCGACTTCGACGAACTCGTGGGCTATCTCACGGCCACCGACATTTACCTCACTCCGTATCTTAATCCGGCCCAAATCGTCAGCGGAACGCTGGCCTATGCGGTCGGTTGCGGCAAAGCGATCGTCTCGACGCCTTACCTGTACGCACAGGAACTCTTAGCGCACAATCGCGGATTTTTGTGCGACTTCCGCGACTCGGCTTCGATCGCGTCACGGCTCAACATGCTGCTCGACGATCCCGCCCTGCGCCGCGCGACCGAACGGCGCGCATACCGCTTCGGGCGCCAGATGACCTGGCCGCACGTATCGGTCGAATACGGCAATCTTTTTCTCGAACTGGCGCCACCCGGCTCACTGGAACTCGTTTCATCGGCATGAAGAACGCCCGAGGCGCCGTGCTGCTTCCATCGCTGGAGCACGTCGTCGCGCTCTCCGACGATACCGGGATCATCCAGCACGCGGTCGAGACGATCCCCAACCGTTCGACCGGGTATTGCACCGACGATGTCGCCCGGGCGTTCATCGTTGCGCTGATGCGCCTGCGCGCGGCCCCGCGCGACGAAACGGCCCAACGCCTGGCATCGACGTATCTTTCCTTCCTGCACTCAGCCCAGCTCGAAGACGGTCGCTTTCATAACTTCATGAGTTACGACCGCGCGTGGCTCGACGAGGTCGGAACCCAGGACAGCTGCGGACGCGCGTTGTGGGCGCTGGGCTTCGGCATGCGCTACGCGCCGACCCAAGCGTGGCGCCGCCTGTGCCGGGCGCTCTTCGACCGCGGGCTCGGGGCGATCGACGCTTTCGAATTCGTTCATCCGCGCGCATACGTGATTCTGGGCCTCGGGCATGCCTACGAAACGTTGCGCGATACGCCGTACGCGGCCGCCACCCGGTATCTCGCCGAGCAGTTGCTGGACGCATATCGAGCCGAACGCGCCGACGATTGGGAGTGGTTCGGTCCCGCCATGACCTACGATAACGGCCGGCTTCCCGAGGCGTTGATTCGAGCCGGCCTGATGCTCGGCGACGCGCGCTACACCGATGCGGGCGCGGCGACGCTATCGTTCTACGAGGGCGTGACGATCCAGAACGGGACTTTCGTCCCAATCGGCAATCGCGGATGGTACGAGCGCGGCGGTCCGCGCGCGCTCTACGGACAGCAGCCGTTGGAGGCGTGCGCGCTGATCGACGCAGAGCTGGCCGCATTCGACGCAACCGGCGACGCGCGCCGTCTGGCGGCCGCCGAACTCGGTCTCGCGTGGTATTACGGAAAAAATTCGCGCGCCGAAACGATGGCGCACGGCGGCGGCTGCTACGACGGACTGGAGGAGAACGCCGTCAATCACAATATGGGCGCGGAATCCACGCTGGCGCTGCTGGCCGGCGCGTATGCGATGGGCGAGCGCCAAAACCGGACGCTGCGCGCCATTAATCGCTGAATCTGGCGCTTCGCGCGCTTTCGCTGCCGTACAGGCCTGCATCAGGCAGGCGGCGAACCTCTTGAAATGCTCCTGGAAACCGAAGCACTCAACGACGTGCAAGCCGCCGCCGTTCGTCAAACCGACGGCCCCGTTCTTATTTTTGCGGGCGCCGGCAGCGGAAAAACCCGCGTGCTCACGCATCGGATCGCATACCTTCTTCGCGAACTGCGCGTCGCACCCGAAAACATTCTTGCGGTCACGTTCACCAACAAGGCCGCCGGCGAAATGAAGGCGCGGCTGCTCGATATGGTCGGTCCGGTCGCGCGCGATCTGTGGGTCGGGACGTTTCACGCGATGTGCGTTCGGATTCTCCGCCGCGATGGTTCGCGCATCGGGATCGCGAGCCGGTTCGCGATCATTGACGATACCGACCAACGCCAGCTCGCCAAGGAGATCCTCGACGACCTCGACTACGACGAACGCCAGCTGGCTCCGGGGGCATGTTTGGCCGAAATCGGTAAAGCGAAGAACGCCCTGATTTGGCCCGATGCGTTCGCCGAACGCGCGACGTCGTTTTTGACCGAGCGCATGGCGAACGTCTATTCCGAATATCAGCGCCGCTTGAGCGAGTCCAACTCGCTGGATTTCGACGATCTGATCGTCCGTACGATCGACCTGCTCGAGCGCGACCGGCCCACTCGCGAGAAGTACCAGGCGAAGTTCGAATACGTCCTGGTCGACGAGTATCAAGACGTCAACACGGCGCAGTACCGCCTGATCGCGCTGTTGGCCTCGCGTCACGGCAACGTCACGGTCGTGGGCGACGACGACCAGTCGATCTATTCGTGGCGCGGCAGCGACTATCGCATGATTCTCCGCTTCGAGGAAGATTTTCCGGGCGCCGCCATTTTCAAGCTGGAAGAGAACTATCGCAGCACCCAGCGAATTCTCGACGCCGCCAACGCTCTAGTTGCGAACAACCAGAGCCGCGCCGCCAAAAAGCTCTTTACCCGCCGCGACGGCGGCGAGGCGATTACCGTGTACCCGGCCGCCACCGAGCGCGACGAAGCGCGCTACGTGGTCGAGAAGGTCAAGAGTTTGGTGCGCGACGGCTGCGCCTATCGCGACTTCCTGGTGCTGTATCGAACCAACGCGCAGTCGCGCGTCTTCGAAGAGGCGTTGCTGGCCGAGGGAATTCCGTATCGGGTGGTTGGCGGCGTCGGGTTTTACGCCCGTGCCGAGGTCAAAGACGTCGTCGCCTATCTGCGTTACGTGTTGAACCCGTCGGATGCGTTGGCGTTCAAACGAATCGTCAACGTGCCGCGGCGCGGCATCGGACAGCAGACCCTGGGAGCGCTGGTCCAGTCGGCCAACGCGGCGCAGCTCTCGGTCGGCGAAGCGATTTTTTCGGGCGACTTGTTACGCCAGGCGGTTCCCAAGAAGCTCAAGGAACTGGAACGCTTCGCCGATTTGATCGGTGAGTTCCGTAAACGCGTCGATTCGATGAGCGTTGCCGACCTGCTGGTTACCGT
>DASXDV010000198.1:0-3988 GCA_036490465.1 Candidatus Tumulicola sp.
AGGCGGTGCTACTGTGGAGGGATCATCATGAGTGCGGACGGAAATTGGAAACCCCAGTCCAGTTTGCTTAAGCTGGCTACCCAGATGCCTGTGCTCCCAAAACGTCCGCGCAAATCCGACTTGCATATTGTGGATTGGCCCACCGTTAGCCTCTGTGCGGCGGTCGTACTGTTGTTAATTGCTGCTTGCTTTTTGCGGTGGTTTTCGCACTAGCGAGCAGCGCCGTCGCCCTCGGGTTGGGAAGAGGCCGTAGTCTCAGTAGTAAGTGAGAGCGTGCCGGTAGACGGCAAAAGCTTCGCGCTGTCCAATCGTACTACTTCACGCAAGTAAGTTCGGGCTAAATCAAGATAGAAACGACGCTCGCTTTCAGTCTGAGCAGCACGCGCCAGCTGTAGGTTTTGGTCAGTCAACGTGCGATATTCCTCGAGTGTGGGCACTGAAGTTTGCCTTTTTAATTCGCGCAGCCAGCCCGGCCGGGTAGAGCCACTTGGCAGCTCGGGGCAGGCGGTATTGATATGCACGATAAAAGCGGATTAGTCGCGATGAAATTCGTTTGAAGGCAGCCCGTCATTCGTCTTCGATGGTTTCCTCGACATCATCATCAGCTTCGTATCGCGTAGGCGGCGGGTTTTGCCGTCGAGCCCAACACGCTCAACTAGGGAGTATTCCCTAGTTGCTTGTCGTGCATTCCCGCTGTGCGAAAGCGCTACCTCACCATCGCAGAACATTACCGCACATTGGCAGAAGTGGAGAAGCGCGTGCAGATAGAGAAGAGGCGAACGTCAGATCCAACGTGACGAAAACGCCGATCCGAGAGACAGAGAATGGGTGCTGGCCTACGGGCGCGCATGATTGATAATTAGCGTGGCAATGCTACCGTTCTTCGCTGCGTCAGGGGGCGGGATTGCGCGGGTTTCTCGGAAAGTTCGGGATCGCCTTCACGCCAGAGGCCGTCAAGGTTCTCACTGCGGCTTTCGACGACGCTTGGGCCCGTCTAGAGGGCAGCGGTGCTCCGTTACAGTGCTCCCGAATACGCCGAAGCTGCACGCACTCACTTGGCAAAAAATATCATCGATACCGCGCGGCGGGGCGAATGGGACCAGAAAAAATTATCCTATGACGCTTTGCTCTATCTCTCTCGGCAAAAGTTAAGCCGAAAACCGCCGCCACTGGTGCTGCCATAACCGACATGAGCAAAACCGAGAACGCCGCAGTGAGGGCTTTTCCTAATCTCAAGATTGGCTATCGATGTTAAGTCGGCGGCGGAGACCGTACCGCGGGCGGCGAGCTCGCGATTACTGTACATCCGAGCTTATCGCGTCTCGCCAAGCCGTCTGCTGATGAGGTGGAAACGGCCTATCCGCAGGCTATGTGAAAGTAGTCGCTACAGTCAATCCGTAGGGATGCGTCACAGTAGAAAGCGCCCCTCAGCGAGAGCAAGCTGTTGCATCAAGCAACAACCGCCTCAGCGTGGGCGGTTGAGTTCGTTGAGCGAGCCCGGGGGCTCGCTTGCATCCCGCTATAACGAAAGGAAGGGCGGCTTCGGCCGCCCTTATTTTGGCGAAAGCTCGCCTATCCAGCTGAGCTACAGGACCATGGGCATTTCTAACAAAGGGCTATGCTCAAGATCCCCGGCAGCCAGTACGGCGAACCGCCTCAGGTTCCGAGCCATCTGAACGATTTGGCTAGAAACGCCGGTCCGATGGAGTCCGGTCGCTTGCCGTGCGCCACGATCAGATTTCGGCACTCCCAGCTTAGCACCTTGTCGCGCGCCTGACGAGCGGGGGCGCGGTTTATGAATGACAATCGCCATTCTCGCGGCGCGCAGGCCTGATCCTCAGTGAGACCATCCAGACGCGCCAGGAAGCGGTACCAGCCCCAATGCTTTCGGAGAAATGCTTCGCTGAATGTTTGGATCAGGTCGGCGACGACCGCCGTGGCCGAAGGACGGTGAAGAAATACGATCTCGTCCATAGCGAAAGAGCCTCGGAACCATGCCTGATCGATGTCGGGGAGCCACTCGGATGGTGGATCACCCTGTAGCGCTTCGCGGAAGTCGAGGTCCGGGCGTTTCTTGATCGTCGATCGTGGTCCCCAGAGTTGCGCGCCAGGATAGGCTGCTTTCCATTCCGCCAGAAAGAGATTGTGGAGCTTGTTTGGGCTCACGAGGTGACGAACCGGACCGAGCCGATCCACCTCCGCGCGTAAGTCCGCAGTCAGATTGACCGGCGACCATACCCATAGGTCACCGTTCTCCAATCGGACGATCGCGGAGCGCGTCGGATACGAGACCCCAAAGAAGCTGACAATCTGTCCCTCCGCGACCCAGAGCGCATCGTGTGTCTGTTCAAGGATCTCTTTGCCCTCCGTTTGCGCGATTGGTTAGCGCCCCATCACGATTTCTAGGCGTCAATGTCCCGCGCAGCGATGACCTTGAGGGACTTGTCGCCACCTGGAGAATTTCGAACGAAGCGCCTAGTGATTTTCCGTCTTCTTATATTCGCCAGCCGACAGACCAGCGGCTTCGAGCAGCTTCAGTGAAGCGCGACCGATTGATTGCACAACTGGTCCGGGACCTACCATCTTTCTCATTATTGCTGTTGCTTTTGCCGCGTTCTCTTCAGCCACGATATACGTAGTGTAATCGCGGTGCTCAGATATCCTGACAGACGCCGCAAAAAAAGCCCCGGCACGGCGGGAACCGATACGGGGCTTGGAAGGCGACTGGCCCGCAATTGCTAGAGAGCGAGGCAGTACGTAAGCTTAGCATCAAATTCCAATGCAGGGAATGCCGATCAAGCCGCCAACGCGGCCTACAAAAGCGAAGCCCCGGCCGTCATCTGGGGATGGACCGGGGCTTACCGCTCTCGCTCGCACGGGGGCTTATTCCGTACAAAGAGCGGCCCGCGCAGACTAGCACGCCCGTAGAGGCCGCCAAGTGTGGCGGCTATGGTGCCGGCTCAACTGAGAATAGATCGTCCGCCGCCATGACGGCATCGTAGCGACCACGCTCACTAAGCGTCTTATTCATTTCGCCAAGTTTGGGCAGCGCCGCTACCGGGATCCTGTACGCAAAGCCGGGGCCGCGTTTGCGCGGGCGGATGATGACGACGGCAAGCGCACCCGGCGGTGCTTTGTCAGCCGCCATCGTAACCGTCCGTTGTCCGAACGACGCATAGGTGGCGATGGCAACGCCATCGGCAAAGCAGGCGCATGGCGAAACGTCGCTGTCGTAATACGTCACGGCCAGTTCGCGCGGCTTAGCGTCTAGCCGCTGCATGGCGTCTAGGCCGATCTTGATGCCTAGCGGAATGAACGCCCCGAAGCCGCCGTGCACCCGAGTGCCGAGCGAAATCCAGTCCTCAGGACTTTCGGCGCGGGCGGGGAAAACGGCCAATGCAAGGGCTATCGCGAAAAAGGCAAATCGGATCATGCGCTATTTAAAAGGGACCAGAGCCGGAAATCAAAAAGGACCGAACGGTACGGAAAGGGGCCAGTACCCCGATCCATGCGAAGACTATAGCAGAGAGCATTTATTGGCGGGCGGCCTTCCTATTTTCCAGATTGTTGGCTTCGGAATTTTTGAGCAGTTGCTTTGCACGCTCGCGGGCGAGCATGCCCCGAGCATCGGCCATTTGCTCTAGTTGCTGCTTATGAGTGGGATTAACCGCCTTGGCAGCCATGCGCAGACACTTAGCGGCATGCTGCTCGTACTCAGAGACCTTACGCATAGCACCCCGACAAACCCCATCGCCCATGCGTGAACCTACAAATTACACGTTAGTTCCGTGAACTAGAAAGTGGGCCAACAAGGACAGAATACAGAAAGCGACGCCTGTCGCGACGGACGCTGCCGGTGATGGAACTGATGGTTGCCTGAATCGTGCTGAAAGCCAGCCCTTAATCCCGCTGCAACATGCGCGGTATGCGGCTGCAAGCGTGCCGGGGTATCTCTAACCTGCTTCTGATTATTACGACCCGGAGCCTA
>DASXDV010000051.1:0-30157 GCA_036490465.1 Candidatus Tumulicola sp.
CTAAGGACAACTGCTCTTCCATGCTCATGCGAAAATTGTACCACAATTGCTCGCTGCAAGCTCGCAGAGCCGCCCTTCGACTTCGCTTCAGGGTGACACGGAGCTCGCGACCCTCGCTGAATAAATCAGACCTGCCCTAGCCGCAAGAAGGAGCGCCCAGCGCAGCCGTCCGGCGGTCGCGCGAAAGAGCAGCATCGTTAGTGTGAAGAAAATCCAAAATTCGTACGACTGAAACGGGAGCGGAACGCCGATCGAGAAGGGGTGGCCGGTCTCGGGCGCCGCATTTCCCGGCGCGCGAGGTGAAGGCGGCTCGCGCTTTCCGGGGTTAGGCGGCAGCGATGCGCTGGAGGGCTCGTCCAGCGCCCGGGCCACGTCGCGTCCGAGCTGCATGCTAAACGCCCGGCTTCCCGGTTCGTTGAGATGATCGTGATCGGCGAAAAGCTCGGGGCGCTCGAGCGCGAGATACGGGCTTTGCGCGATCAGCCGCGCACCGGCTCGTGCAAACTCGAGCAGGGATCCGCTCGCGCCGTCGCCCGCCGACCGGTGAGCCGGTCGCGTCGGCAGACGGACGAATATCACGGGAACTCCCGCCGCGAGATAGCGATCGACGATCGGCCCTAACCAGCGCCGGCGATACTGCGCGTAGTCGGGGCTCGGTCGCGCGACCTGCAGCACCTCGGCCCGGATCTCCCCGCGCTCCGATTGCGCGATCCCGCGGGGAAACGTCATGCGTTCGGTTGCAAAGTCGCCGTGCAATCCGGAAAGGCTGCCGATTCGCGGGTGCGCCGCGAGGGGATCGTACGCGTCGGCTGCGGCGGCTCGCTCGATCGCGCGAAATCGGGCGGCCGGATCCGCGGCGAAGGCCTGTACGTCGTCGCGCAACTCGGGTCCACGCAAGATCAGATCCGTCCCGACGTTCAGACGGGCGCGCCAGTCTCCAAACGAGGAGGCAAGCTTTGGAATATCCGACGGCCTCGCACGAAGCGCAATATAGTGAAGATCCATCGCCCGGCGGTCGCCGTCGCGGCTTCCGATCGCGCTATCGTCATCGCGATAGGTATCGACGGGTATGACGATCGCCCGAAACCGATCTGTCTTCGGATCGACCACGCGCGCATAGAAGAACCAGCAGCGGGGTGTCGTGCCGGGCACGCTGCCGTCCAGAAACCGTAAGCGGCCACCCGACGCGGCCGATGCGATGCGCGGATCGAGCCCCGAATAGATGCGCGAATCGCCGAGGACCAGGACGTCGCTGCGTGGATCGCTGCGCAGTTCGGAGAGTCGTGCGATGGCGCTTTCGAACGCCCCCGTGGTTGAAAACGGGTCGAGCCATGGGCGATACAGCGCGACGTAAAAAGCAAGTACGTCTAGAATTACGAAGGCGAGCGCTCCGGCGACGATGGCAGCTGCGGAGATCTCTCGCCGATCCGGCACAAGACCAGGCGGTTCGCTCGACGCACCGCTTTCCCCCATACGCGGCACCGGCGGCTAACGGGTTCTGCTCCCTCGCAGCCGCAGTAGCGTGAGATATATCGCACGCGCGCTAAAGGGCATGCTTCGCGCTGGAACAAAAGGGCGTCGTGTGCCCGAAGCCGGATCGAACGTAGAACTCGCTCACGATCTCAGCGCTCACGGCCATCACGCCGGATCGAGCGGCGGGCATGCGAAATGGCTCGGGTTCGTCGAAGCGTTCGTCTTAGCGATCGTCGCCGTGTCGACCGCCTGGAGCGGCTATCAGGCTTCGCGCTGGAACGGGGTTTCGACAACCGATTACGCCCTGTACGAGCGCTACACCGTGCTGTCGCAAGAAAAAGCTACGCTCGCCGGACAGGATCGCCTATACGACATCGTCACGTTCAATGGCTGGGTGGCCGCGAAAGTGGCCGGCCATGAAAAGGTCGCGACCTTTTACGAACGCCGTTTTCGACCGGAATATGAAGTCGCGTTCAAGGCCTGGATGAAGCTCGACCCGATTCATAATCTGCGCGTCCCGGCAGGGCCGATCGCCATGCCGGAGTATCGGAACGCCAACGCGCTGGAGGCCGTTCGGCTCGAAGGCGTTTCCGCGCGCTACGTCGGGGACGGCATAAAGTCTCGAGAGCAAAGCGACGACTACGTCCGGGTAACCGTATTTCTAGCAACCGCCCTTTTTCTAACGGCATTGAGCCAGCGTTTCGAGTTCACGGGACCGCGAGTGGTCATCGTCGCCGTTGCGGCCACGTTGTTGCTGTTGAGCGTGTTCTGGATTCTTCGCCTTCCGCGGGCGTAGAGCGATGGTCTATTCGGACTAGCCGAGTGCGACGCGGCATGTTCCTCCCCGGGTGCGTCGAAAATTTCGTTCGTCATGCGAGTTATGAAGGTCGTCTCGAGTTTCGCGACCGCCGCAATACTGGCGGCATGCGCGCACGGACCGGGTCCATCGCCCCTACCGGGAGGACCGCTCGCGGGGTTTTCGGCGCGTCCGAGCGCCGGTGGCTTTACGTCGCTCTATAGTTTCCAGGTGTTTCCCGACGCCTCGTCGCCGGCGGCCGGTATGGTCGCCTTAAACGGTACCCTGTACGGCACGACGCAAGTCGGCGGTCAGGGCGATGGCGGCGCCGTCTTTGCGACGACGACCGCCGGCAAGGAGCGCGTCCTTTACAGCTTTGGAAGCAAAGCGCCCGATGGTCTGTTGCCGGCCGCGGGACTGATCGTCTTAAACGCAACGCTGTACGGAACGACGACTTCGGGCGGAATTGGATTCGGGACCGTGTTCAAGATCGACAAATCGGGCAACGAACACGTGCTCTACAGTTTCAAGGGCGGTGCCGACGGCGATTCGCCGTACGCACCGCTGGTTGCGTACAAGGGCGCGCTCTACGGGACGACGCTCGACGGGGGCGGGAGCAACAAGTGCGTGCGGGGCTGCGGTACGGTCTTCGAGATCACGACCGCCGGCAAGGAACACGTCGTCTACGCATTCAAGGGCGGCAGTGACGGCATCGGCCCGGTCGCCGGGCTGGTTGCCGTCGGTTCGACCTTCTACGGCACGACGGCAGCCGGCGGCAAAAACGGGGACGGCGCGATCTTCAAGACGAGCCCGTCGGGGAGCGAGAAGGTCATTTATTCGTTTAAGGGCAGCGACGACGGCGGCGAGCCGGAAGCGGGGCTCGTCGCACTCGGCGGAGCGCTCTACGGCACGACGAACGCCGCCGGTAAAAACTTCGCCGGTACCGTGTTCGAGACGAGCACCTCCGGCGCCGAACGCGCGATCTACAGCTTCAAAGGCGGCAGCGACGGAGCGAATCCCGAAGCGCCCCTCATCGCCGTCAACGCAAAGCTCTACGGCACGACGGCGGCCGGCGGGAGTTCGAATCAGGGAACCGTCTTCAGCGTAACGACTTCCGGCAGCGAGCACGCGATTCACGCGTTTAAAGCGTCCGAAGGCCAGGATCCGCGCGCTCCGCTGACCGCGCTGGGCGCAGCGCTCTACGGAACGACGTCCCTCGGCGGCAATAACGGCGTCGGAACGATTTTCAAGGCATCCCCGTAGGCGACGCCAATTACTGGTGGGATGACGCCCGATAACCCGGCGGTTCCCGACCCCGTGATCGACAATCTGCGGCTCGCCTACGAACGCACGGCGCTCGCGTGGATGCGCACGTCGCTCGCGCTGGTCGGCTTCGGATTCACGATCGACAAAATCTTCGAAAGCTTGCCGGCGCGCGAGCGTGCGCGGTTCGTCTTGAATCCCCACTCGATCGGCATCACGATGATCGCGTTCGGGCTGCTCTCTCTCCTGCTCGCCGGCCTCGAACTGCGGCAGTTCCGAACGACCTATCCGGCGGCCCCGCGCTCGATGGCCGGATTCGTCGCCGCAATGATTGCCATCTTGGGGATCATGGCGCTGATTTCCGCGATCGTCAATTAGCGAAAGGTCGTCTACGGCAAGAATTCCAGACCGCCGAAATCGCCGGTTTCGACGGAAATGCGACCGGAATGAATCGCGGCCGTAAACGCGGCGAAATCGTGCTCGACCTGGTCGGCGTACGCAGTCGCGTAGCGGGTGACGGCCCGGTCGAAGCGGTCGCTTGCACCGAGGTAGCCGCAAACGACGGCGGGGTCACCGGCCTTAGCGTGCGCACGCGCGAGCGCCCAGCCACAGATGGCGCCGTAGTCGCTCAACGTGCGCCGCGTAAAAGCGTCGAGGTCGACCGAAACCTTCATATCGCGCAGTTGGCGTACGTAGTAGTCCTGCGATTGCGGAACTTTGGTCCAGCCGAGAAAGATATCGCTGGCGGCCTGCATCGAGCGTTGCCCCGTCACGACGCGCTCGCCCTGATGAGCGTATCGGCTCGGGGACCCCGGCGGCTCGAGTACCGAGCGACGGGCCTCCTTCATTTGAAGGAACAGCGGGTCGATTCCATCGGCCAAAAAGAGCGCGATCGTACAGCGCGTGCCGACGCTGCCGACGCCGACCATTTTTATCGCGATGTCCTCGAAACGGTAGCGGTCGAAGAGCCGTTGCCGTTCGGGCGGCAGCGACCGGCGGTAGCGCTTGAAGAACGCCCGAATCAATTCGTCCCACCGATCGACGTATTGGTGAAAGTGGTAGATTAGCGGCGGGTCGTCGGCAATCGCAATGCGGCCCTCGGTTACCGTCGCGAGTTTCGGAAAGATGGTTTCGGACGTGCGGGCGCGCGCATATCTCTCCGCATCGCGAAGCCTTCCCAAAACGTCGGAATTTCGGCGAAAGAACGTCTTCAACTCGTCGAACCCGATTTGCGCGTACCAGACGTCGAGTGGGGGCAACTGCGCGTACACGGCGGTTTTCAAGCGATAGGAGGCAATCGCCGTGCTGGCCGCAGCGCGGGCGGCCTCCTCGCCGAAGCCTTGGTGGCGCGCCGCCAGTACGATGCTCACCGCCAATCGCTTGACGTCCCACTCCCACGGCCCGGGAAAGGTTTCGTCGAAATCGTTGATGTCGAAGATCAGATTGCGTTCGGGGGTGGCAAAACCGCCGAAATTCATGAGATGACAGTCGCCGCAGAGCTGCACTAACGGTCCGCCGATCGGGGTAGCCAGCAGGTCGCGCGCCTGGAGGATCGCGCTGCCGCGAAAGAACGCGAAGGCCGACGCGGCCATGCGTCCGTAGCGCACGGGAATCAGACCGGGAATTCGTCCGGCGTTCGATTCTTCCAGGAGCGCGACCGGATCGTCGGATGCGTCGCGCGGACGCCACGCGGCATGACTGGATCGCGGACAAGCGGCGCGCAACGCCTTTCCGCGCTCGTAGCGCTGCGCGCGCGACGTCTCGGGCATACGCGTTCGGCTAAGCTACGGCTGGAACTCGAAAACGGCTCCTTGGTTGAAGCGGCCGCCGGCTACGGTGGTGCCGTACAAGGCTCCGTTCGGGCCCTTCGTCAGCCCGTAGTAGGAGTACGCACCGTCCGAGCCGCCGCCGAAGCTGTGCAGCACGCGTTCCTTTCCGGACTTTGGATCGAGCTTAAAGATCGTTCCGCAGTCGCAGCTGCCGCCGCCCGCCGACGTCGTGCCATAGAGGTCGCCGGAGCCGGCGAAGACCAGCGTGCTCGTCGACGAGCTGCCGTCGGCCCCGCCTTTGAAACTGTAGAGGACGCGCTCGGTATAGCCGCCGCGGGCGCGCGGGCTCAACTCGAAAACCGATCCCAGCCCGTTGGCGCCGCCGTAGTACGTCGTGCCGTAGAGGTTGCCGCTCGTATCCGCCGTTAAGCCGCCGTATGGCGAGCCGGCATCCGGCGTGCCTTTGAAGGCGTACAGGGTCGAGAGCTTCTTACTGGCCGGCGAGAGTTTGTAGACGGTACCGTTGCCATGCGCGCCGCCGAGTTCCGTCACGCCGAATAGATTTCCGGATCCATCTAGCAGCAACGCGCCGAGGGATCCCACGCCGCCGTCCTTGCCGCCCGTAAAGGCGTGAATGATTTTCTCGTGCCAGCCTTTTGCGGTCGACGAGATTTCGTAAACCGTGCCTTGATAGCCGACGCCGCCGTCGGGAGTGGTTCCGTATAGGTTTCCGGCCGAATCGAAGATGACGGGATTCCCAGGCCCGAAGCCGTCCTTGCCCGCGGTGAAGTCGTGCAGGATCGTCTCGGTCGTGTTCGTCAGCTCGAAGACGACCCCACAACCGTCGCTGGCGCACGGGCCGGTGCCAGATCCGCCGGCGACCGTCGTCCCGGCGAGATTTCCGTGCGCATCCAACGCCACGCCGCCGTGCGGAGCCTTACCTGTCTCGAAGCAGTCGAAATTGTAGAGTACGGTTTCCTGCCACGGCGGCTTCGCTTGCGGCGATAACTTAAATGCGGTGCCGCAGGCGAACGTCCCGCCGACGACCGTCGTGCCGTACAAGTTTCCCTGGCCGTCCAACGCGAGTCCCGTAGCGGCGTTCCCTCCGTCGTTTCCACCGCTGAAGCTGTAAAGGACCCGTTCTTTTCCCGCCGCCGGTGCGGCATCCGAAGCCGTCCCGGTTGGATTGAACGGCGCGCCCGGCAGCGAGTGCGAACCACCGCATCCCGCCAACATCGCCGCCGCCGCACCGATGCCGACGAAACGGCCAAAACCGAAAAACGTCATATCACTTGCTCCTAGCGTATGCTCGTTAGGGCTCAAGCGTTCGACGGAAGCGCAAAGCCCCCCGTTTTTGACCTTGGAGCCGGTTTACTGGTCGTCCACCGGCACGTTCGAGGGCGGCTGATGCTCGAAAAACGATCTCGAGTACTTCGCCTGGATCGGGCTGAAGGGCCGCGGAGATTGCGCGAAATCAAACGCATCCGAAATGCTGTTCGCCCGCGTGTCGGTGGTGTTTAGGCGCCCCAAGGCGAACGTGTCTTCGACGAACTTCAAGACGCTTCCGAATTCGTACTGCGTGTGCGAGACGACGTTCTGTCGCGCGTACGGCGACACGATCAGCATTGGAACGCGAAAGCCCAATCCCATGTAGTCGAGCTGCGGCGGAGGTACGTGGTCGTACCAGCCGCCCCAGTCGTCCCATACGACGACGATTGCGGTGCTGTTCCAGTATTGGCTGTTTCCGAGGGCGTTGACCACTTGGGCAACCCACGACGGTCCGGTATCGTGCCGGCCGAAGCCGGAGTGATCGGAGTTGGCTCCGTCCGGAATCACCCACGAGACCGCCGGAAGCTTCCCTTTAGAGATATCCTTGAAAACGTTTTTCTCCGGCGAAGAAATGTTGGTTTTCCACTCCGGCCCGTAGCGCACGTCGTGAATGGCGTCGAACGCGTTCCAGTAGGCGCCGCCCAAGGTCCCGTGGATGGTTTGCGGCGTGTAGTACTTCCAAGAAACGCCCTTGGCGTCGAGCAGGTCGCGTAACGTCTCGTACGTCTCGCATGGAAACGGGCCGAGTTGGATATACTGCCCGGCCGTCGTTAGGAGCGGAGTCGTGGTTCCCGGCTGGGCGTCGCAGCCCCACGGTGCGTGCGTCGGGAAGTCGATCAAGCTCTCCGTCGAGCTGACGGCCGTGTCGCCTCGAATCAAGTCCTGATGCCCGTTGAAGCTGCCGCTGGTCGACGTTGCGAACATGTTGTCGGCCAGAACGTATTGCTGCGCCAGCGTCCAGTAGGGCTGCACCTGACTGGGGTTGACGTATTTATAGACGCATTTGGGGCATTTGCGACCGTCGACGTAAACCAAATCCCAACCGTCCATCTTGCCGCCATCGTAGTCCACGACGAACCCTTGATAGCTGTTGCTCGGCAGGAGCTGACTGGTGAGATTGCTTTCCTTGAGCCGAATCGTCTTGCCGTCGTGCATCTTGCCGTGGGTGACCCCGTTACCGTTGGGGTAGGTCGCGAAGAGATTGTCGTACGTCCGGTTTTCTTGAATCATGATGACGATGTGCGAGATGGGAGTCCCGGTCGTGGTGTTTGGGTGGGCGGCCGGGAGCAACGACGGAGAACCGTTCGAGGCCGGATTCCCACCACAAGCGGCGACCGCGAAAACGAAACAGAGAATGATAAAATTGCGCGCATTCATAATCCCCGGGCGTTTGGTCTTGCGAAGAACGCGTCCCGCCGGGAGGGTCGCGGAATGGCTGAAAATTAGGTCGGAAGAATCAAAAATGAGGACCTTCGGAGTGACGAGCTCACCGAAAGTCCTCACGAAAAATCCGCGAGCTTTAGCGCGACGTTACGTCGCGGCTCGGACGAATCCTCGTTGGAAAAGTCGACGCGGGCCGTTAGTAATCGTTACGATAGGGCTGCTCCGATGGCGCGAACTGATTAGCGGCGTTGGGATCGACCAGCGAAAACGGATTGGCGATCGGGATTGGAAGCGGGCTTGGAATCGGCTCCGGTCCCGGCCCAGGCTGGAGCGCTTCGCCGTTGACGAGCGCGCCGCCGAGGTCGACGTTGTGCGCGTTGACGTCGACGTCGACGCCGCGATTCTTGGCCGTCAGCGTGGTGGTGATTTGTCCGCCCCCGGCGCCCTGGACGCTGACGTCGAGTTGGCCGTCTCGTTGACAGGTGACGGTAGTGCCGTTACCGAGCTGCAGCGTTTGGCCGGCCGAGATCGAGAGATTCTTCCCGTAACTTTCGATCGTCGCTTTGCCGCCGTCGTCCATCGTGATGCGGGTCGCGCCGCCGTTTAGCGCGATCGTCGACGACTGATTACGCGTAACGCCGCGCTCGTTCGGTTGCGTAACCTGCGTCGAAAGTTTGAATCCGCCGGGAATCGAGTTCGACTCCAGCAGATCGGGCTGGGATACCATGCTGTTCCATCGGTTCCCGTTAAAGCTAAGGTGCGGATCTCCGTCGCTGCCGCCGGCGGCGTTGCGAAAAAACTGTTCGTTCTCCGCAGGCTGACAGTTGTTTTGGTAGGGCGGGCACGAATTACCATTCGCGTATGGAGAACCGCCCAGGGAGCCCATTAGCTGCTGCAGCATCGCAAGGAGCTGTTGCATCAGCCCCGGCAGCGGTCCGAGCATGGCGGTCTGCCCGGGATTGGCCATCGTGTTCGTAAGCCACGGCGGAACGATGCGGGAAATGGCGTCGCCCGAAACGGCGCCGGGGGCGAAGTCCTGCGCCAGCGGGTTCGTACCGTCGCCGATGGCGGCGAAGGGCGAGAGTGGAGTCGAGCCGAGCGAGCCTTCGAGCGGCTGAATGGACATACCGTGAACCTCCGTCGTAGTGGTGGTCCCTCTCTTTCACGACGAGCACGGAGGCAGCAAGGGCGCGATGTTTGGGCTTCGACCGGCGGGGAACAGTTACCCGGAAAGAATTCGGTATTTGAAAAATGCCTTTAGCCTTTTTGCGGCTGCGATAAATCGCTTTGTATCGTCGCCTTAGCGCAACCGGAGCCGCCTTTGCCATCGTCGTGGTGTGAGGTGGCGGCCCCTCATCAATACCGGAACGACGATCGCGACGTTCCCGATGGTATTTGTGCTCGATAACGCACAAAGCCGGGATACCTCGGCGGACGCCATCACGGCCGAGCTTGCCGAAATTCGTGAATCCGCCGATACGATCGAGGAACTGACTCAGCCATCCGCCGCTGCGATATCGGCGCGGCGCAGAAAGCTGCTCGTGCTTCGCAACGTCGGTGCCCGGATGGCAAGCGACGACGTTGGGCAGTGCGGTTTTGGGCAGGACTTGCGCGACGCGGGGTTCGAGGTGAGCGAACGCGATGTCGAAGGCGCGCGGGATTTCGAATCAATAATCGGGGAAATGGCCGGAAGTCACGATGCGGTGGTCGTCGGCGGAGGCGACGGTTCGATTCGTGCCGCCGTCGCGCCGGCGCTCGGAGCGGATATTCCAATGTGCGTTTGGCCCCTGGGAACCGCGAACGACTTCGCGCGCTCGCTCGGAATCGAGACCAAAGAGGATTGCATCGCCGCTTTGCAACGCTGGAGCGAGCGCCGGGTCGATGTGGCGCAAGCCAATGGACTCTATTTTCTCAACAACGCGTCGGTGGGGTTGCCGGCGGAAGCGGCTTCGCTCCTGACGCGCGAGGCGAAACGCCGATTTGGGATTTTTGCGACGATTGCGGTGATGCCGCGGTTGTGGGGCAGCGCCCGAATTATGGAGTTAACGATCGAAACGGACGACCGCGCCATCGGCTGCCGAAGCATTGCGGTGCTTGCGGGAAACGGTCGATGCGAGGGCGGGTTCCCCGTTCGATATTTGGGCCTGGCCGATGGAAGACTTCATTTGCTGATATGCCGCGCTCGGACTCGCTGGGCGATCGTGCCCATCCTGGTCGACGTGGCGCTCCGACGCGTGCCGGCTTCGGGCCGGATCGAGCAGGCGTCCGTCCAAAGGGCCGTCATCCGAACGCTTCGTCCGAGACGGGTTGCTTTAGACGGCGACGTGCTGACCCAAACTCCGGTAACGATCCAAATGCACCATGCGGCGCTGCGCGTGTTGGTCTGACGCATATCCGGCAGACCACCGTACGAGAGGGTCGGCCGCGCCACGACGCATATTAGGAGTGCGGATGAGAAATTTAGCCATTTTCTCACGGCTGCGTTCGTTCGCAGTCGTTCCATGCTTGCGGGTTGCAGCGGGTCGCCAGGATCGATCGGTTCGATTCCTGCGAACGCCGCGCGCCTACCGGATCCGCCGCTAGCGCATCGGTTGGGCAGTACGTACAAGGTCGTCTATAGCTTTAAGCGTCACCGGGACGGCGCTAATCCGACGGGCGAACTCGTCACGCTCGGAAACGCGCTTTACGGCGTCACGTACTCCGGAGGAAACGAGTACGGAACGCTGGGCACGGTCTACAAGGTGAGCGACGGCGGCAAGGAAGCCGTCCTCCATCGCTTTGCGGGCGGCGCCGACGGCGCGAATCCCAACCGATCCGGTCTTATCAACGTGAACGGTACGCTCTACGGGGCGACGGGGACCGGCGGTAACGGATGCAGCGTCGGATGCGGCACGATCTATTCGATAACCGCCGGCGGCGCCGAGCGCGTCTTGTACGCTCTACGCGGCGGCTCGAAAGGAGCGGGTCCGACCGGCCCGCTGATTTCGTTCGACGGCGCACTGTATGGTACGGCGCAGGTCGGGGGGACGTCGGGCTGCCGCGGCTACGGGTGCGGCGTCATTTTTAAAATCGGCCGCGACGGCAGCGGGTATCGAGTCATCCACCGCTTTGCGGGCGGCGTCACCGATGGCGCCGAACCGGTTTCCGGTCTCACCGGCTTGGCCGGCAAGTTGTACGGAACGACGTACGACGGCGGTTCCGGAAAGTGCGACGGCGGGTGCGGCATCGTCTTCGAAATCGGCCCCAGCGGCGGAGAACGGGTGTTGTACGCCTTTAAGGGAGGACGGGACGGCTCGCACCCGGACGCCGGCTTAATTGACGTCGGCGGCGTGCTCTATGGCACGACCCAAGAAGGAGGAGCGGCCGGCTGCGTGCTGCGCCGATGCGGGACGATCTTTGAGATAAGTACGTCCGGCGCAGAGCGTGTGATCTATCGCTTCAAGGGCGGCGCGACCGACGGTGCAAGTCCTCAGGCGCCCCTGCTCTACGTCAACGGCACGTTCTACGGCACGACGGAATTTGGCGGTCACTGTTACGACTACGAGGTCGGATGCGGAACGATCTTCGCGTGGTACGGCCCCGGTAAGGAGAAGATGCTTCACGCGTTTGGAGGCGGACTCGACGGTTCGCTTCCCGATGGCGGCATGACCGCATTGGGTTCGTGGCTCTTCGGAACGACGAGTGACGGTGGCGGAAGCTACAACTGCGGAAGAATCGGATGCGGCGCGATTTTCAACGTATCGAGCGTCTAAAATCCGGCGACGACGGCCATTCCGTCGTCGTAACGCACCCGTCCGCAGGCGCGCGCGTCGTGCAGACGACGCGCGTTGAAGGCGGCGGAACGTCCGCGTTCCGCGACGGCGACGACGTCGAGCCGATGCGCGCGAGCCGCCGCACACACCGCGTCGTCGGGAAGGTCGACCGCGCGCGCGTGCGGCGCAAGAACGTTTACGGTGCCTAGAAGCAAGCCCGTGCCCCCAACGTTCGCCGGCTTGGTGCGCTCGAGCCAGGCATAGACGCCCGAAGAGGTTCCCGCAACGCTCAGCGCGTCGCGATAATACGCGGCGGGCTGCCGCGCGCTCAAGAGCCAACACGCGACCACGGCGACCGCGAACCCGGCGGGGATTTGCCAGCGCCAACCGGTTATCCGCGCGAGGGCGAGGTTGCCGATCGCGACGAGGGCAACGGCCGGCGCCGCCCGCGTCGCTCCATCGTTCCAAAACTCGTAGAGCACGAGTCCGGACCCAAATGCCGCCGAAATCGTCAGCAGCGCGGCGGCGATCCGCGGCGCACGCATCGCCGCGCGCAGCAGCAGAATCGCCCCAAGGGCAATCGCCGGTGCCGCAAAGCGCAGGGATGCGCCGGTTGCGAGTTGCGGGTTCGCATCGGCGTACGCCAGCGGCATCGCAATAAAGAACATGACGGCGGCGAGAGCGGCCCATCCGGTCGAACGGTTTCCGCGGCGGGCAAGGATCGGTCCGGCTGCGGCGGCCAGCAGCGCGATCAATGCGAACGGCGACGCGCGCAAACAGACGCGCGCGAGCAATCCGATTGCGGGCAGTCCGTGGGCGATAATCGTGGAGCTCCACGTGTTTGCGGTCGACGTGCTCGCCGGATCGACGATTGCGCTCCTCCAGAGGATCGCGTCGTGGACGATCCAGAAGCCGGCGGCGGCGATGGCGGCGAACCACGCGCCGCGCGGCGCCTTGCCCGCAACCGCTGCGGTCAATGCAAAAAACCATCCGTACGGCTTGACCAACGCGGTCAGCGCGATCGTGGGTGCGGAGGCGGTGCGCTCGTGCCGCAGCGTCCAAAGCGCTTCGATAAAGAGCGCGGCAAGCCACACGTCGTTCTGAAGCGATCCAGCCTGAAACGCGAGCGGCGCGGCAGTTACGACGGCCGCAGCAAGAGCGTCAGCTAGCCACGCCGGGGCGGCAAAATCGCTGCGTGCCCAAGTGACGATCCGAAATCCGAGCAGCGCGAGCGCCCCAAATCCGCTCCACCCCAACGCGAACGGGCCCGACACGGCAAACAGCCCCGAAGCGAATAATTCCGATCCGGGCGGATACCACCAGTAGCGTGCGTCGGTCGTCCACAGACCGTGCGCGTGCACCCACGCCGCCGCATTCGGCAAGTGATACGAGAGTGAATCGCCGTCGAGGATCGGCCTCATCAGCGGCGCCCAACCGACCAGCACGAGTGCGGCGATCAAAAGATACGGCAGCGGCTGCGATGGGTTTCGCACCCGCCGGCTACGCGCGTATCGGCGGTATGCCAGCGCGAGACAAACGGCCAGCGCCGCCCAGCACGCGGCGGGATAGAATAGATCGAGTGCGCCGAGAACCAACGGGATCGTAACCCCAAGGACGAGCGCGTCGCGCAGGCGGTCGGGGAAGGGATAGCGTTCGCCGGTTCGCAGAACCGGCGCTGCCGCCAATAATCCGAGCAGCCAGATCGCCGCGTAGATGCTAGACAACGACGCAGCGTCCGGGACGCCGGCGGCTATCGCGAGCCTCATCCTCGACCCAGGAGCGTAAGAATCTACAGTTGACGAGCATGCCTCGTATCCGTCGATTGGTTTAAGGGAGGCGCACTGCGACGATTGAGCGTCGAAAGCGTCAATCCTACAAGCCCGCAAGGGGGAGAGTGGGATTCGCCGGGAAAACGCCTGCCGCCATGAGCGACACGCTGCCGACCGTCATCGCCCGCCTCGCCGAGCGCCTCGACACCCTCAAGGAGCGTCTTTGACTATGCGAGCAAAAGCCGGCGCATAGTCGAACTAGAGGAGCGTAGCCGAGCCGAAGGGTTCTGGAACGATCCCGAGGCGGCCCAACGCGTAATGAAGGACGCCTCCGACCTTCGTGCCGAGACCGACGCGGTCGACGAGGCGGCCCGGTCGCTGCGGGATGCGCGCGAGATGCTCGAGGTGTTCGCCGACGATCCGGTCGCACAATCCGACGCGCAAGCCAGCATCGACGCGGCCCAAAACGCCATCGAAAAGTTGGAAGTCGCGGCGAACTTCGGCGGAGAGTTCGACGCCCACAACGCGATCGTCAGCATTTTCGCGGGCGCCGGCGGAGTGGACGCCGCGGATTGGACCCAAATGCTCGCGCGGATGTACCTGCGCTGGGCGGAATCGAAGGACTTCGCTACCGCGGTCGTGGACGAATCTCCAGCCGAAGAAGCCGGCCTCAAGTCGATCACGTTTTTCGTCCGCGGCCGCAATGCGTACGGCATGATGGAGGGCGAGCGCGGCGTGCACCGGTTGGTTCGGCTGTCGCCGTTCGACGCGGCGCACCGGCGGCACACGTCGTTCGCGGCCGTCGACGTCATTCCGGAGATCGAAGCGGGCGACAAATTCGACGTCGAGATCAAACCGGACGACCTTCGGATCGAAACGTTCAAATCGGGTGGCGCCGGCGGTCAATACGTGAATAAGACGGAGTCGGCGGTGCGCTTGATTCACATTCCGACCGGGATCGTCGCGGCCTCGCAGCAGGAACGCTCCCAGGCGCAAAACCGCGAAGTCGCAACCGGCGTATTGCGCGCCAAACTCGCCCAGCGCGCGGCCGAGGAGCACGATCGGCGACTGGAAGATTTGCGCGGCGAGCGGCAAGCCAACGAATGGGGGTCGCAGATCCGGTCCTACGTTCTGCAACCCTATCAGCTCGTGAAGGATCATCGTACCGACGTGGCCGTCGGCGACGCGCAGGGCGTGCTCGACGGCGCGATCGACGCATTCGTGTGGCCCTATCTCCAACAGCGCGCGAACCGGTGACCGGGAGCGCGTGAGAGACCGCTGGCTCTGGGCCGGATGCGTGGCCTATGCGGCGCTGTTTACGTGGCTGGGTGCGATCAAGTACGCGGCGCATCGCAACCTCGTCGATTTTGGCATCTTCGCCCAAACGGCGAGTAGCGCGTTCGGCTGCTTCTGCAACCCGCTCGAAGGCAGCCACTGGGCCTTCCACTTTTCGCCCATCCTCTATCCCGTCGGGATCGCGCTCGCGCTCGTCCACGCACCGATCGTTCTGATCGGTTTGCAGGCCGTCGCCGGCGCGCTTTGCGCCCCGCCGATTTACGCGATCGTGCGCGCCCGCGGCGATCGCTGGACCGCTCTCCTTGCCGCGTTGGTCGTGCTGCTCTATCCGCCGTTGGCCGGCCTGACGTTCGGCGACTTTCACGAGAACGGATTCGCTCCAGCCGCGGTGGCCTGGGCTGCGTACTGCTTCGACGCCGGCCGGTTGGGGTGGGCGGCCGTCGCGGTCGCGGCGGCGCTGGACGTGAAGGAAGATCAGGCGCTGTTTTTAGCATTCGCCGGCGTCGCCGGCGCGACGGCGTATCGCGGGGATCGTCGCCGCCGCAATTTCGCCGCCGGTGCGGCAATCGTCTCGGTCGCCGTGGCGCTGACGTTTTTTCTCGTGATCCAGCCGCACGCCAACGCCGATCCGGCTTGGCAGCCGACGCGATTTTACGCCTGGACGTCTGCCGACTGGCAGCAGCTCGGACCGGGACTGCTCGCCCGAGCGGGATTTTTGCTGCTCGTGCTTGCGCCGCTAGCGCTTCTACCGCTGCGTTCTCCCGTCATGCTGCTGGCCGTTCCGCCTTTACTCGAAGTGCTCGCCTCGCGCATGAGCACCACGTACACGTTGGGAACGCACTATGCGGGCGCATGGATCGGATACGTCCTCGTCGCTTTCGCGGCGGCAACCGCCGGCCTGGCGGCGCGGGATCGTGCGCGAGCCCCGTTGTATTGGGCGGCGGCGCTTTGCGCGGTCGAGTTATTGGTGGCCAATCCACTGCATCCGGGCATCAATTTGCGATCCGTCCAGACCCGCGACGTGCAACTCGACTTAGCGCTGCGCGCGATTCCTCCCGATGCGAGCGTTGCGACTCAAGAAGAGGCTTACACGCATCTGGCGCTGGACGATCCGTTCGCGCGGCTCTTGCCGGAGGACCCGCGAGTAGAAACCGAGGCTTGCTTCGTCCTGATCGATCGCGCCTTTCCCGATTCGCCGCGGCTGCAAGAGTACGGCGGCGCACTTCGCGGGCTGGTGTCGGCCGGGCGCTACGCACTGGCCGAGCGCGCCGGCGAAATCGAGCTGTATCGCCGGCTTACCCCGTGTCGCTGACGCCCAATTCCGCGAGCGCCGCCGCTGCCCGTGTCGGCCAGCCGGCGTCGGCGCGGACGATCCGATGCGGCGCCGCCCACGGCGACCAGCGCGCGACTTGCAAACGGTAATCGCGCGTCGGGGGAAACACTCCGACGACCGGCGTGCCGATCATTCCGGCAACGTGCATCGCTCCGGAGTCGGGTGCGACCAACGCGCGTGAAGCGGCGATCGCCGCCGTCCAGGCTGCGATCTCGCCGAAGACGTCGACGGGTAGCTCGGTAGCGGCAGCGATGCGTCGGACGTACGCGGCTTCGCGTGCTCCGCCGATCAACCGCAACGTCCCGACTGCCGCGACGCGACGGATCAGATCGACGACCTCGTCGAAAGCGATCCCGAGCCGCTCCCATTTGTCGGTGACCTGCAGCACGACGCGATCGTCGGGAGCGGGTTCGCTCTCCAAAACGAGCGGACGGAGCTGCGCGCGATCGCGCGTCGGCTCCCGGTTTCCGACGAGATCGGCGCCGAGCTCGAAGATGACTTCGCACTCGTGCGGCCCGCGCGCGTCGAGCCCCGCGGTGCGTCCTACGGCGTAGGTGAGGAAAGCGCGCGACCAGAGCGTCTTGAGCGGCTTGCCCCATCCGTTATTGAAACCGACGCGCACGGGCGCTCGGGTCGCGCGCGCCAACCGATAGCCGCTTGGATCTTCGGTGGCGACGAGAACGTGGGTATAGTTCCGATTGGCTAGGGATCGGCCGAGTTCCGCGACGGCCGTGCGGTCGGCTCGGGAACCCGAACGAAGCGCGAACTCGGCGACCACGATGCGACGTGCGGCGCGGGTCGAAAAAATGCCGGCGTTGCTCGGGCTCAGAACGAGGTCGGTCGGAATCCCACGTGCGCGCAATGCGGCCAGCAGCGGTGCGAGCGCCAGCGCGTCGCCGATGGCGTCGAGGCGGATGACGAGCGCAGACGGTGAACTTCCCGGCATGTTCGTCTCTTCCGACCGCCGGCGCGAAGCGGCCTGCCGGCAGTCGTGATCGCTCCCGACGACGTCGTGACGTTCGACGAGCTCGAAGGCTTCCGGACGATTCGCGTTCTTGGATCGGTGGCGGGGAGCGCGTCGCGTCCGCGAAATCGCTTGCGTTCTACTTTCCGGAGTTTGGGGATGCTGATCGGTTTAGCCGCGGGCGAGCTGCTGGGCGACGCGGAACAACTGCGCGGCGATGCGCTCGACGATTTGCGAAGGCAGGCGGAGCGGCTGGGCGCCAACGCCGTCGTCGGATTGCAGTTTTACGTCAGCGAGAGTTCCGACGGCTCGTGTAAGGTGGTAGCGAACGGACGGGCGGTGCTGGTCGACAAACCGGTTGCCGAAGCGCCGTGAGTTTGGAAGAACGCGCTCGGCGCGAGCGATTGCTCCTGCGCGCGGCCACGGTCGCGGGCGCTTGCCGCCGATGCGCCATCGGCAGCCAGCGGCAAAACAACGTCTACGGCGAGGGCGATCCGGCGGCGCGCCTGATGGTCGTCGGCGAAGGCCCCGGCGAGACCGAAGACCGTTTGGGGCGTCCCTTCGTCGGGCGAGCCGGGCAGCTGCTGGATCGGATGCTCGGTGCGATCGGACTCGCGCGCGAAGAGATCTACATCTGTAATACGGTAAAATGCCGCCCGACGCTGCCGGGGCCGCGCGGTCCCCGCAATCGCGCTCCGGACCCGCAGGAAATGGCCAACTGCCGCCCCTACCTCGACGAACAAATCGAGATCGTCGGGCCCGACGTCGTCCTGGCGCTGGGCGCGCCGGCGGCGAAGTCGTTCCTCGGAAGCGATTTCCAAATCACCAAGATGCGGGGACGCTGGCATCCGGGCCCTCACGCGGCCGCACTGATGGCCACCTTCCACCCCGCATACGTTTTGCGGCAGACCGGCGGCGAAATCGAAGCGGTCAAACGCCTCGTCTGGGCCGACCTCAAAGCCGTCCGTGCCAAGCTCGACGAAATCGCCACGCGCCGAGACGTGGAAGCCGCGCGAGAAGCGAACTCCGACCCGCAACAAGCCGGGCTGTTCGGCGACGAGTGACCGGGGCGGCGCGCCGTATGCTACAATGGCCGCGTGATTCGAGAGCCCCGCTCGATCTGGTTGGAACGCGTCGTTTCGGCCGCGGGTTTCGGCAGCGTGGAAGACTTCCAGCGTGAGTATTCGCTGAAACCGTATCGGCTCGAGCAACTCTACCGGGCTGCCGCCAAACAGTTGGAAGCCGGCGTCGAATCCGTGACGACTCTTCCCAAAGAACTTCGCGCCGCTCTGAGCGGCCGCAGGATCGCGTTCTCGTCGCTCGAGCCGGTCGTGGTGCAACGCTCGGACGACGGCCAAACCACGAAAGGGCTCTTTCGGCTGCGCGACGGCAAAGAAATCGAAGCCGTCCTGATGGAGCATCACGGCGGCCGCACGACCGTTTGCATATCGTCGCAGGCCGGCTGCGCCTTCGCCTGTGCGTTTTGTTCGACCGGACAAGCGGGCTTTACCCGCAACCTCAATTCCGTCGAGATTTTCGATCAGGTCCGGTTCTTCGCTCGCGAGTTGCTCGCTCGTGGAAAGCGGGTGACGAACGTCGTTTTCATGGGCATGGGCGAACCGTTTCATAACTACGACGCGGTCATGGATGCGGTTGCGCTGCTCAACGATCCGCACGGTTTCGGGCTCGGTCACCGCCATATCACGATCTCGACGGTCGGGCTCGTCCCTCAGATCGACCGGTTCGCCGACCAGCACTTGCAGGTCAACTTGGCGATATCGCTGCATGCGCCCAGCGACGACGTGCGCTCGGGCTTCATGCCCGTCAATCGAAAGTTTTCGCTTGCCGATCTCATGTCGGCTTGCGCGCGTTACGTGGAAAAAACTCGCCGCAAGGTGTTCTTCGAGTACGTAATGCTCGAAGGCGTCAACGACGACGCCGCGTGCGCGCGGCAGCTTGCCGACCTCATGCGCGGCCGGCTCTATCACGTCAATCTGATCCCCTACAATCCGACTCCCGACGCCCCCTTCGCCGGTACGGCTCCGGCGCGGATTTGGGAGTTCGCCGCCGTGCTGGAATCGGCCGGCGTTCCGGTTACGGTCCGGCGCAATATGGGCCGCGATATTGCCGCCGCCTGCGGGCAGCTGCGCGCGCAAACGCAACCGAAAATTCGCTCGGCCGCGCCGATACGCTCGCTCGTTCCCGGCAACGCGTTCGAGGGCGAACCGTACTGAGCGACGGTGCGTCCTTAGGCGTGGCGGGTTTGGGCGCTTAACGAACCAGGCGCGACGAACACCCCGTTTTGGGCCAAGGGAAGCACACCTTGAAGCCGACCCGGCCTCGCCCAACGACCTGCCCGGCGCCCCGGTGCACGTCGGGAGTCTGCTCGCGCTGCTCCCGCCGGGCGGTGCGACCGCGCGATGCGCGCGTCGATGCCTCGCGCGTGACGGCGGGTATTATCCGCATCAACGGAAAACCATCGGCCGATATGGACACCGCTGCTCCGGAACGGCGCGCCACGATGGAGGAGATCACCGCGCTAGCGAAGCGCCGCGGCTTCATATTTCAGTCCAGCGAGATCTACGGCGGCATCAACGGGTTTTGGGACTACGGCCCGCTCGGGACGATCCTCAAGCGCAACGTCAAGCAGGCTTGGTGGCGCGATACGGTAGAGTTGCGCGACGACGTCGTGGCCTTCGACTCCTCGATCGTCATGCACCCGCTGGTCTGGAAGGCGTCCGGTCACGTCGAGGCGTTCAACGACCTGCTCGTGGATTGCAAAGTCTGCAAGCATCGCTTTCGCTACGACCATCTCAAGGATCGCGCCAAGTGTCCCGACTGCGGCAGTTCGCATTCCTTCACCGAACCGCGCGGCTTCAATCTCATGATGAAAACGTCCGTCGGCGCGATGGACGACACGTCGTCGGCGACCTACCTCCGGCCGGAAACGGCTCAGGGCATTTTCGTCAACTTCAAGAACATCTATCAAACCGCGCGCCGCCGGCCGCCCTTCGGGGTCGCCCAGATCGGAAAATCGTTTCGTAACGAGATCACGCCCGGGAACTTTACGTTTCGGGTGCGCGAGTTCGAACAAGCCGAACTCGAATATTTCGTGCCCGACGACGGGAAAGATCTCGAAGCGTTTGCGCTGTGGGTCGAGCGTCGAAAGGCCTGGTACGCGAGCTACGGCATCCGGCCGGAGCGCTTGCGCTTCTACGAACTCAGCGAGTCGGAACGTCCGCACTACGCGCGGGCCGGAGTCGACGTGGAGTACGAATTCCCTTGGGGATGGGGAGAGTTGGAGTCGATCGCGCATCGCGGAACGTACGACCTGGACGCACACATGAAGCTTTCGGGCCGCGACCTGCAGTTTTTCGACGAGGCGAGCAAGACGCACTATACGCCGCTGCTGATCGAAAGCTCGGCCGGCATGGACCGCACCGCGCTCACGTTTCTCATAGACGCCTACGAACGCGAAACCAGCGTCGATCCCAACGGCAAACAGACGGAGCGGACGGTCTTGCGTTTCCATCCGCAGATCGCGCCCGTTCAAGCCGGAGTCTTTTCACTGGCGCGTAACAAGCCCGAGTTGGTCGAGCGAGCTCGCCGGATTCAAGAGTGTCTGCGGCCGCGGCTGCGCACGCAGTACGACGAGGGGAACATCGGTCAGCTTTACCGGCGCCAGGACGAAATCGGCACCCCATTTTGCGTAACGGTCGACTACGAAACGCTGGCAGACGGCGGGGTGACGGTCCGCCAGCGCGACTCGATGCTGCAGACGCGCGTTTGCGCCGATGGCCTAGACGCGTATCTGACGGAGCGGCTCCTTTGACGACTTCGCAAACCGGTACCAAGTTCGTATTCTTCTTCGAAGAAGGCTCGGCGTCGATGGTCGAGGAGCTGGGCGGGAAAGGCGCCGGGTTGGCGGCCATGACGTCGGCCGGTTTGCCGGTCCCGGCCGGCTTTACGATTACGACCGCGACTTGCCTGGAGTTTTACGATGCGGGACGCGCCTTTCCGGCGGGCTTAGACGATCAGGTCGACGCGGCGATGCGCGAACTGCAACGGCGCACCGGCAAGGGTTTCGGGTCGGTCGAGAAGCCGTTACTGGTTTCGGTGCGCAGCGGGGCGCGAGTTTCGATGCCCGGGATGATGGACACGATCCTCAATCTCGGTCTCAACGATCGCACGGTCGAGGGCTTGGCGCGGCTCACCGGCAACGAACGGTTCGCTTGGGACGCGTATCGCCGGTTCGTCGCGATGTTTTCCAACGTCGTGTTGGGTGTGGAAAAGGATCGCTTCGAGGACCTCATCGCCGAGACGAAGGTTGCGCTCGAAGTTCGCACCGATCCGGAGATCGACGCCGCTTCTTGGAAGAAGCTGGTGGCGAGATTCAAGGAAATCGTGCGGGAACGGACCGGACTGGATTTTCCTGCGGACGTGCACGAGCAGCTGAAGCTGGCCATTTCCGCGGTGTTCGATTCGTGGAACAGCAAGCGCGCGCAAGACTACCGGCGCTACAACAAGATCCCCGACGATTGGGGAACCGCCGTCACGGTCATGGAGATGGTCTTTGGGAACACCGGCGACGACTCGGGCACCGGCGTTGCCTTCACGCGCGATCCGAACACCGGTGAGAAGACGCTGTTTGGCGAGTACTTGCGCAACGCGCAAGGCGAAGACGTCGTCGCGGGAACGCGGACGCCCGAGAAAATCGCCGATCTCGCTGCGACGCAGCCCGCGGTCTACGATCAGTTTGCCGAGATTGCGAGCCGCCTCGAACGGCACTACCGCGACATGCAAGACCTCGAGTTTACCGTCGAGCACGGCAAGCTCTTCATGTTGCAGACGCGCAGCGGAAAGCGCAGCGCGGAGGCGGCCGTCAAGATCGCTTTGGATCTGGCAGACGAAGGGGTGATCGATCGTCGCCGGGCGGTCGGCATGGTGAGCGCGCAAGCGCTCGACCAGCTATTCCACGCTCGCATCGATCCCGATCAGGAAGTGGAATTGGCCGGCACCGGAATCAATGCGTCGCCGGGCGCCGCCGCCGGCCAAGTCGTCTTCTCGGCCGACGACGCCGTCGCGTGGCACGAAGCGGGAAAGAAAACAATTCTCGTCCGGATCGAGACCAATCCCGACGACGTTCACGGGATGATCGCCGCCGAGGGCATTCTCACCGCGAAGGGCGGCGCGACGTCGCACGCCGCCGTCGTCGCGCGCGGCATGGGCAAGCCGTGCGTCGCCGGTTGCGACGCGCTCGAGATCGATCGCCGGAACAAAACGGCGCGGATCGGCGGCGCGTCGCTTGCAGAAGGCGACTGGATCACGATCGACGGCACGAGCGGCAAGGTCGCCGTCGGCGCGCTCGCGTTGATCTCGCCATCGGCAACCCTGCCGCCGTGGCTGTCGACGTTTCTCTCCTGGGCCGACGAACTGCGCCGGATGGAAGTCTGGGCCAACGCGGACACGCCCGAGGACGCCGCTCGGGCTCGCGCTTTCGGCGCGCAGGGCATCGGACTGTGCCGTACCGAGCACATGTTCATGCAGCAGGATCGCCTCCCGACGGTGCAGCGGATGATTTTGGCCGGCGACCGCGCGGCTCGCGACGAGGCGTTGGCGAAGCTGCTGCCGTTTCAGCGCGAAGATTTCGTCGGCATCCTGCAGGCGATGGAAGGCCGGCCGGTCACGATCCGGTTACTGGATCCGCCGCTCCACGAGTTCTTACCGTCGTTGCAAGAGCTGCTCGTCGAAGTTACGGAACTACGGATCAAGCGCGGCAGCGATTCGCCGGAGTTCAAGATTAAAGATGCGGTGCTGCACCGCGTCTTGCAGCTGCACGAGCAAAACCCGATGCTGGGCTTGCGCGTCTGCCGGCTGGGCATACTCTACCCCGAAATTTACGCGATGCAAGTGCGCGCGATTTTCGAGGCCGCCTGCGAGCTGAAGGGTCAAGGCGTGGACGCGCGTCCGGAGGTCATGATCCCCGGAGTGGGTACGAAAGAAGAAATGCAGATCACCCGCGACGCGGTCAAGGCGGTTGCCGACGAGGTGCTGGCCGCGCGCGGCGTCGATCTCCCGTACCGGATCGGGACGATGATCGAACTGCCGCGAGCGTGCGTGGTGGCCGACGAGTTGGCCGCGTTTGCCGAATTCTTTTCGTTCGGAACCAACGATCTCACGCAGACGACGTACGGATATAGCCGCGACGATGCCGAGGCCTCGTTCATCCCGGTGTACCTCGAGAAGCGGATTCTGAAAAGCGATCCCTTCCAAACGCTCGACCGCCGCGGCGTCGGCGAGCTGATGCGCCAAGCCGTCAAGCTGGGTCGCGGCGCGCGCGCGCACCTCAAAATCGGGATCTGCGGCGAACACGGCGGCGAGCCCAGCAGCGTCGCTTTTTGTGAGGGGCTCGGTCTCGACTACGTGTCGTGCTCGCCCTATCGCGTCCCGATCGCGCGCCTGGCGGCGGCTCAAGCGGCGATCGGCGCGATCGAATAGCTGCCGGCTCCTGCGGGCTACCCTTTTCGGGCGACGATCTCCGCGCAAATGCGGCGCGCTTCCCCGAGGTCGGCACTGGCGCGCCGCACGAAGAGTTTTCGCCAGTACGCGTTACCCGTGAGTTTGGCAATCAGATCCGAGGCCTCGCGTGCGTCGACGAGGCCGCTCGGGGTTCCAACCCACACCGTATTCGTCTGTCCGATGCCCAGCGGCAGCCGGTGCAAGACTTGGGTTTGCTCGTCGGCCCACACGTTGCTCTCGCCGAACTGCCGCACCAGTGCGCGCTCGCAAGCCTCGAAGACGCGCAGGTCGCGTTCGGCGTTGAACTCGGCGGCCACCCCGAAGACGACGATCCGTTCGCGTAAGGAACGAGCGGCTTCGCTGCGCCGGTCGCGCAGCTCGTTGAGCACGCGAAAGTCGTCCCAGCGAAGAAACTCGTCGATCGGGTCGAGGAGCCGCGGGTCGGGCCACAACTCGTTAAGCAGATCGTGAAGCACGTGCTCGAAGATCCGCGTCGTATGGTGGAAATAGACGGACGCGAACATCATATAGCGCGCGGTCACGAACGACTCCAGCGCGACGACTCCCCGGGAATCGATTCCCATGATCGCGCGGCCGTCGCGCTCGAAGAGGCGCAACGAAACGACGAGTTGCTCGGCGTCGTAACGGCCGCTGGCGACGCCGGTAAAGTAGGCGTCGCGTTGCAGGTAGTCCATCCGATCGGCATCCAGATTCGGTCCGCTGACGAGTTCGCGCAATGCCGGATAGCGGCTCTCGGAATCGCCCCGAATCAGCCCCAGTACCTCGGCGGGGTCGACGTCGAGGGCGGCGAGCCCGGAGCGAAGCTCGGGCAGCGCGAGCAGTTCTTGCGTCCGGGCTTCGTGGCGGACGCCGAGAACGGCTTCGCAGGCGTGACTGAACGGTCCATGACCGATGTCGTGGAGTAGTAGTGCCGCTCGCACTAAGCGCCGCTGGTACGCGACGCCGGCTTCGTTGTCGAAGAACCGGCGACCGTGGCGCAGCAGTTCGTCGAAAGCCCGCGTGCCCACCGCCAGCGCTCCGAGCGCGTGCGTGAAGCGGGAGTGCTCCGCCGACGGGAACGCCAGGTACGCGAGGCCCAACTGTCGCAGCCGCCTGAGGCGCTGCATCGAAGGCAGGTCGAGCAACCGCGCCTCGGCCGGCGACAGCTCGATAAAATGATGGATCGGGTCGAAGATGCGCTTCATCGAATCTAGGAAGCGTCTTTCCGGCTCGGCTCGCGGGTGTCATCCTGACGGCGACGGGGATGCGCACCCGACGGGGCGTAGAACCCTCCCTGGTGCGATTCGATCAGGGCGTCATTCGGGAAATTCACGCGCGGCTCGACATCGCTAGCTTGATCGGGCAGCACGTGCAGCTTCGCAAGCGCGGAAACGATCTCGTCGGGCTTTGCCCGTTCCACGGCGAGAAGACGCCGTCGTTTCACGTCCATCCCGATCGCGGCTTCTTCAAGTGCTTCGGCTGCGGCGCGGGCGGCGATGCGATCGCGTTCGTGCAGAAGATGGAAAACATTCCGTTCGGCGACGCCGTGCGGATGCTCGCGGCCAAGACCGGCGTCGAACTCGAACCCGAGAATCCGTTTGCGGCCCGCGCGCGTACCGAGCGCGAGGCGATCTATGAGGCCAATGCCGTCGCGGCAGCCCATTTTGCCCGGATGCTGGCCGCACCCGGCGGCGCGCGCGCGCGCGACTACTGCGCGAGGCGAGGTTTTTCGGACGCCACCATCGAGAAGTTCACGCTCGGATACGCGCCGGATTCCTGGAACGGCCTCGTCGAAGCGCTGCGCGCCGAACGCGTGGACCCCGCGCTGGCCGTGAAAGCCGGCTTGTTGAAAAACGGCCAGCGGGGCTATTACGACTTCTACCGCGATCGCTTGATGGTCCCGACGTACGCGAACACCGGCGAGGTGATTGCGTTCGGCGGCCGAGCGCTCGGCGACGGCGAGCCGAAGTATCTGAATACGTCGACCACGCCGGTGTACAGCAAGGGCCGGCACCTATTCGCCCTCAACGCCGCTCGCCGGGCGGCCCAGCGCGACCGCACGCTGATCGTCGTCGAGGGCTATCTCGATTGCATCGCCCTGCACCAGGCCGGCTTTGAGAACGCGGTCGCATCGCTGGGAACGTCCTTTACGCCCGAGCAGGCAGCCGAGCTGCGGAAATATGCGGAGTACGCGTTTTTGTGCTTCGACGGCGATGCCGCCGGCGGTGCTGCTGCAACCAAAGCCGTGGAGATTGCATCCAAGAGTATCGAACACACCGGCTCGTCGGTCCGCGTCGTCCTGCTTCCGCCGGGAGAAGACCCGGACAGTTTCGTGCGGGAACGCGGAGCGGACGCGTTTCGAGCCCTCCTGGAAAGCGCTAAGCCTGCGATCGAGTTTCGGCTCGATGCGGAGGTCGACCGCCTTCGGGCGGGATTCGATACGCCAGCCAAGGTGGCGCCGACCGCGGAAAAACTGATCCGCGAGATGACGCCGCGGGAGGAATGGGATCGTTGGCGCGTTTACGTAGCGGGTCGGCTGCAGGTGAGCCCCGACGACCTTCGGAATAGCCGGTTCCTCGCAAACAGCGCGAATTTCGCGCCGCGGCGAAGCGCCGGCGGCCACTCTGGAAGCCGCCACGCACCCGCCTCGGTCGAGCCCTATTCCTACGAGCGTGAGATCCTGGGCGTTCTGCTCGAAGAGCCCGCGCTCGCCGTGGAGTATGGCGGTCGAATCGAAGCCGGCCGGTTCCGCGATGAAGCGCACCGGCTGATTTACGAGCGGATCGTTGAAGCCGCCGGTACGCTACGGGCGACCGCCGACGTGTTCGGACTGTTTGCGGAGGATCGAGCCAGTTTGGATTTGCTCGCGGAATTGGGAGCGCGCGACCGAAGTTCGGCGGTTCGCTACGGAGGGTCGCAGGATCGACGCGCGCATCTCGAGCGGGTCGTGGAACGGTTTGCCAGCGACGACGCGCATCGGCGATACCGCGAACTCTCCAGGCAGATCGACGAGCGGCTGACCGACGGCCGGCCCGTTTCCCAAGAATTGCTCGGCGAGTTCGAGACGCTCGTGTCGCGCCTGAAGCGTTGAGACGGACCGGCGACGACCTCGGTCAAAAACGGAAATCGGGAAATGGGGAAGAAGTTGGGCACGGCGATTATCGAGGAAAGGAGGTAAGGCAAAATATGGCTCGCAAGAGGAGCGCGACCGCGGTCGCGGATGCGGCGCCGGCGGCAACGCTGGACGAACTCAAGAAAAAACTGCTCGCGCGCGGTAAGACGCGCGGATCCCTGACGTACGAAGAAATCAACTCGACGTTCGACACGCTCGAGGACGTTACGCCCGAGCAGCTCGACGAGTTCTTCGAAGAAATTACGGCCGCGGGCATCGAGCTCGTCGACGATCAGAAGGAAGAGAAGACCGAAGCCGAAGGCGAGGGCGAGCCGGAGGACCCAATTCCCGACGGACTTTCGCTCGACGACCCGGTTCGCATGTATCTCAAGGAGATCGGACGCGTACCGCTGCTCTCGATGGAGCAGGAGAAATCGTTGGCGATGCGCATCGAAGCCGGGGAGCTGGAGACTCGGAAGAACGGTTCGGCCGACTGGAAGCTCGTCGACTCGGGCGAAGAAGCGAAGCGGCAGCTCACCGAAGCGAATTTACGGCTGGTCGTGTCGATCGCGAAGAAGTACGTCGGGCGCGGGATGCTGTTTCTGGACCTGATCCAGGAGGGTAACCTGGGTTTGATCCGGGCGGTAGAAAAGTTCGACTATCGCAAGGGCTACAAGTTTTCGACCTACGCGACGTGGTGGATTCGTCAAGCGATCACGCGCGCGCTGGCCGACCAGGCGCGGACGATTCGAATTCCGGTTCACATGGTGGAAACGATCAACCGCCTCATCAAAATTTCACGTCAGCTGCTGCAAGAACTCGGACGCGAGCCCACGGTCGAGGAGATTGCCGACGCGATGGGCCTCACGCCCGAGAAGGTCCGCGAGGTCATGAAAATCTCGCAGGAGCCAATTTCGCTCGAGACCCCGATCGGCGAAGAGGAAGACTCGCACCTGGGCGATTTCATCGAAGACCAGGAAGCGGTCGCTCCGGCCGAAGCCGCCTCGGTGATGCTGCTCAAAGAAAAGATGCAGGACGTGCTCCAAAACCTTACCGACCGCGAACGCAAGGTGCTCGTGCTGCGCTTCGGGCTGGAAGACGGCCACCAGCGCACGCTCGAGGAGGTCGGACAGGAGTTCGGCGTGACTCGCGAGCGGATCCGTCAGATCGAAGCCAAGGCCTTGCGTAAGCTCCGCCATCCGTCGCGCGGCAAAGCGCTCAAAGACTACTGGACCAACGAATAATCCTCGGCTTTTGGTAACCGTTCGGGCTTCCCACGCGTTCAATTCAGCAATGCTCCCGGCCAACACGCTCGCGCTCGCGCTCGCCCTCCTGCCGCTGGTCGCCGCCGCGGCGCCCACGGCGGCGCCCTCGCCGGTCGCGTCGCCTACCCCGCGCGACCTCAAGACGATCGTCACGGTCCTGTCGACCCCCTACTGCAACGCCCTCGCCGAGCACTTCAACGGCGCCTTGCTGCCGATGCTGGCCAACGACCGGGTCTTCAACTCCGTGAGCGTGCAGCTCGACGACATGAACCAGATGTTCAACTACCCGGACTACGTCAACCGGTTCCTCACCTTGCGCAAGCAAACGGTCGCGGAGTCCGATACGCTGATCCGCTCGCTCAAGCCGATGCAGCGCCAAATCGACGCGCTCCGCCAAGGGGCCACGCTGGCTACCGATCCGGCTGCGGCCCAGCAGATGCGCGACGCGGCGACGCACCTGCAAGACGCCTACAACCATCAGTTTCAGCTATCAACCGATCTCACCAGCCTCGCGCAGTCCATGATGGAGTACGACATCGAACGCGGCCCGCATCCACTGGGCGGTTGGACTCCCGCGGAACAAACGATGCCGGCCGACGAGAAAAACATCAAGGTGTACCTGCACTTCGACCGCCAGCGCACCAGCATCGGCGACGCCGAAGACCGCGCCGTCGACGTCGCCTACACAATCGCCCAAACCCACTGCACGAAAAGCCCGTAGTTTAGCCTAAGACGGGACCCGAAAAGCCCCTGATTTGCCTTAGCTTTAGGAGGCGCGGGCCGAAGTTTACTGTGGTAAACGAGGTTCGCGCCGACGACAAGATAAGGTCGAATCAGGGGCTTTTCGCTTACATGTTATCTTTCGCTGCGTTTGCACTAGGAACGACGAGGGGGTTTTTCGAGGCGAAAGCGCCGTCGGGGTTGGGCTTGACCCACACGATGAGATCCCAAAGCGAAGGAAAGAGAAAGACCTTTTTCACGACGCTCGCGTCCTTGACGACGCCCATTTTTACCAGCGTCGCGGCCTGCGGATCGTCGACCTTGCCGCCGGCGGCGGCAAATTTCGTCGCGCTCAAGGCGCCGTAGGTTTCGGTGCCGTTGGGTCCGGCCAGAATGTAGTGCACGTGTTCGCGGAACGAAACCCAGCGCGCGGCACTGACGCCCCAAACCACCGGTTGCGCGGGCGACGTGCTTTGCAACACGGAAAAATCGGCGCCCAGAAGATTGCCGTGCACGTCGTACCAGAGCTGCGAGGGCTGCTGCGGATTGCCGCTTTGCCAGTGCAGGTTGGCGTAACTGATCGCGCCGTCTTCATCCTCGTTGCCGTAACGAAAGTATCCGGCTTGTTCCGCGGCTTGCGGCGTCGGAAAACGTGCCGTGAGATCTTTTTGAATGGACGAAACGAAAGCCACTTCGGTGCCGTGCGGGACCGGCGAAAGCGTGGCTTTCGGAGCGGGAGTCGCCGCAAACGCAGCGGTGACGGTCAGTGCGAGGGCCGCCAAAATGGTGCCGGTACGAATCAACACGAGAACGATCCCTTTCTCTTATGGAGAGGCGCTCGAACCCGGTGACGGAGTCGGGGTGGGCGGTTCGGGCGTCGGCCAGGGTGTGGGCGTCTGTGTCGGCACCGGCGCCGGCGTTTTCCTGCTCTTGGGGCCGCCGGCCGGCCCGAACGGCGTCGCCGCCGGTTCGACCGGAAAGGTCGATTGAGGCCGCTGGAGGTTCGGGACGATCGGACGCGGCGTTTCGATCGCAACCGTGCCGTTGGGCGCGGCGGTCAGGGTTGCTTCGGTTCGGGCCGGCAGTTCGGAGCCCGCATTGAGGACGAAGTTCTTGCCCGAGCGGAAAATGTGATACAGGAAATGATACGGGATGACTTGATCTTCGATCGTGTCTTCCCAGCCGACCGTGGATTCGTGACCGGCGGAAACGTGCGGCTCGAGACGCGCGACCGGCGCGCGTAAAGGGAGTTCGCGACCGTCGGGGAGGGCGAGCGGCTCGAAGAAGATATCGACGAATCCATAGACGTCGCCGATGTCGGCCGCCGACGCAGCCACGACGCGAATCTGTCCCGGGGTGCCCGCGGGCGCGACCGTTCGACCGCCCACGACCAGCGCATCTTTCAAGTGGGCGG
>DASXDV010000099.1:0-44391 GCA_036490465.1 Candidatus Tumulicola sp.
TGTCTCTCGAAGTCCAAAAAAGCACGGCTTTCGGCCACAATAAGTGGGCGAAGGCCGAAAAAGCCGGGGGAGATCTCTCGAAAATGACCGATTCCGCTCAATCCCGACGATTTTCGCTGAATAGATCAGACGGGCCCTAGATAAGGTTCTTTCGGGGCGACTGGAGCCAAGATTGCGTTCATTTCTTCGAAGATGGCCGGATCGACGTCGAGCTCGGCGGCGGCGAGGTTTTCGTCGACGTGCGAAACCTTCGTCGCGCCCACGATCGCGCTGGTGACGGTCGGTTGGCGCAGACACCACGCAAGCGATAGTTGAGCGAGCGTGCAGCCGGCGCGCTTGGCCAGCGGCTGCAAGCGCTGCACCGCATCGAGCACGGGCTGCGTGAAGTAGTCTTCCATCATCTCCTTCGACGCACCGGCCGCACGCGTTCCCGCGGGCGGATGCGACGCATCGGTATACTTTCCCGAAAGGATTCCCATCGCCAGCGGCGACCAGACGACGTTTCCGATGCCGTAACGCCGGCACGTCGGCAGAACGCGTTCTTCGACGCGTCGCCAAAGCGCACTGTACTGCGGCTGGTTGCCGATCGGGACGGACCACCCTTTGGCCGCGCATAACGTCGCAGCGGCCGCAATTTGATCGGCGTTCCATTCCGAAACGCCCCAGTAGAGGGCTTTTCCCTGCCGCACGAGATCGTTCATCGCCGCGCAAGTTTCTTCCAGCGGCGTCTCGACGTCGTACCGATGACACTGATACAGGTCGACGTAGTCCACCTGCAGGCGCGCGAGCGAGCGGTCGATCTGGTCGCGGATATGCTTGCGCGACAATCCGCGTTGGTTCGGCGCCTCGCCCATCGGAAAGTATACTTTGGTCGCGAGCACGAGCGCGTCGCGGGCGAGTTCCTTGAGGATCGGCCCGAGCGTCGTTTCGGCTTCGCCGCGAGCGTACACGTTCGCGGTATCGATAAAGTTGACGCCGCCCTCCCAGGCGCGCAGCACGCACGCGCGGGTCGCGTCGCGATCGACGCTGTTTCCAAACGTCAGCCACGAACCGAGACCGATAACCGAGAGCTGGAGGCCGGAGTGGCCGAGCGTTCGATAGCGCATTCGAAATCCTCGCAAGTGGTGGACCGACTACTGCGGCACGAAGACGCGCAGGGCCTTCGGCAAGATGCTAAACGTCGCTGGCGTGGTACCGGCCGGTTCCCCGTCGGCGCGAATGCGGTGACGGCGGTGCTGGCGCACGACGAACTCCTTCGAACGCAGGGTTCGCAAGCCCGGAATCGTGGTCCGTTTGCCCTGCAGCATCGCACGCGCCACCGGAAAAGCCTTCCAGAAGCGGTCGATCTCGACCGAGTAGAGGTCGAGCCAGCCGTCGTCGATCGCGGCATCGGAGACGTCGAAGACGCCGCCGAAACGATGGCTGTTCGCCACGGTAAGCTGAATGGTCTTGAAGGTCACGACTCGATCGTCGTACGCGACTTGGGCAAACATGGGACGCGAAAAACGCAGCGCTTGCAACCCCGATGCGGCAACGCCGAAAAGGCCGTAGCGTCGCTTGAGCTCGCCGGTCTGCATGCGAGCGGCCCGGTTCGAGACGCCGATACTGGCTTCGTTGATGAAGTGCACGCCATTGACCAGGCCGACGTCGATCGTTCGCGTTCGACCGGCAGCGATCGCATCGCACGCGCCGGCGATGTTCGCCGGAAGATTCAGCGTTCGAGCCAATTCGTTGAACGTCCCGGCCGGAACGATGCCGATCGGTACGTCCGCCCGAATGGCTTGCCCGATCAGCCGGACCAACGTTCCGTCGCCGCCGACGGCGACGATGCAGTCGTACGCCGGCGTCGCCGCGCCGGCGAAGCGCACGACTTCGATTCCGCGCGCCGTCAATTCGGCGCGAGCCGCCGCCCCGGCCGTCCGCCCGAATCGCGAGCGCGCGTTAATCACGAGCAAAGCGCGCACCATTGCCCTACTTCCGGCTGCGAGCGCGCATCCACGCCTGCGTCGCGCGCCACGCCGCCCAGGCGGCAATTGCACCAAATGCCAGCGTCCCGCCAACCATCGCGACGTATCCCAAGTAGATCCCCATTTGGGTCGTCGAGTCGACGTACCCCATAGCCGATTCGGTTTGCGTCAAGCCGGCATAAACGCCGTGAAAGATCCACCATATCGCAACGGCGGACGGCGCGGACAGTGCGAAAATCGTCAAATAGCGATTGACGTCGGTTCGATGGTCCATCAAAGATAGCGGTGCACGAAAGTACGCGTGCGGGCATTTTTCACCAACGGGCGTCGAAACCTTTGGCGCTGCGGGGAGTCGGCGGGCCATGGCGTAGAATCACGGCCCTCATGACGAGAGCCGTTTCGCAGAACGTGCGCCGCATCCGACCGCACAATCCGATGCCGGAGTCGCGCTACGAGGTCCTCGCGCTATTCGCCTCCGCAATGGTGGCCGCATCGTTGTTCGTCGTCGCAACCGGAACGCTCACCCCATTTTTGGTAACGGCCTTCCATCTCGGCCAGACGGAGGCCGGACTCGTTTTTTCCGTGCAGATGATCGGCTCGCTGCTGGCGACGGGAATCGCCGGCGCGCTAACCGATCGCTTCGGCGACAAAGCCGTCGTGCTCTGGAGCGGATGGTTCATGGGCGTCGCGCTGGTCTGTGCGGCCGCCGTGGAAAACTTTCACTGGCTGATCGCTTGGCTGATGGTATACGGCATCGGCTTCGCCGCGGTAACCCCGGCGGGCAGTCACGCGATCGTGTTCTTCTTTAAGAAGGAGGACCGCGGCCTCGCGATGGGGATCCGGCAGTGCGGCGTCCCCCTGGCCGGCGTGCTAGGCTCGATCCTGCTGCCCGCGGTGGCCCTCCATTTCGGCTACCGCTGGTCGCTGGTCACCGCCGGCGTGGTGACGATCGCCACGTGTTCGATCGCGTCGCTCCTCTATCGCCAACCGGTAGAACTTTCCGGCGAGCGCGTATCGCTTCGGACGATGGTGGTCGAAATGCTCGAGATTTCGCGCAACGCTCAGCTCATCCTGATTACCCTGGCGTCCATGACGCTGGTGTGCGCGCAGATGGTGATGCTGGCGTTCCTCACGATGACGCTGGTGCATGAAGCCGCCTTCGTGGTCGCGGCCGCGGTCGGGGTCTTCACGCTGTCGCAAGTGGCCGCCATCGTGGGACGGTTGTCGTGGGGTTGGTCGAGCGATAAGATTTTCCGCGGTAACCGGGCCTGGCCGCTGGTGGCGGCCGGGATCATTTCCGCCGCGAGTGCGCTGGTTACGTCGCTGTTGACCCCGCAAACGCCGCTGTGGGGCATTTACGTTTTGGCGGCCGTGCTCGGTTTCGCGGCCGAAGGTTGGTTCGGCGTCGGAGTCATTGCGATCGCCGAAATTGGCGGCGAAGAGCATTCCGGCAGCGCTCTGGGCGTGGGACTGACTTGGATCTTTTTTGCCGCTTTCGCGGCGCCAACCATTTTTGGCGCGCTGGCACAGACGCACGGTTTTCCGTTTGCGTGGCGCTCGATCGCACTGTTGGCAATCGCCGGCACGGTGCCCGCGTTGCTGGCAACCGGAATCCTCGCTCGCCGGCCGGACGCGCACGCGTAGTTTCCGACGATGCGCACGCGCACGGCGATCGTGCGGCCGCCGGCCGCCAACTTTGGAGACGGGCTAACGACCGAATCGTTGGGCCGGCCGGCGTTCGATCTGGCGCTGGCGCAGCACGCGGCCTATTGCCGCGCGCTCGAAGACGCCGGCGCGAGCCTCGTCGAATTGCCCCCGGACGATCGTCATCCCGACGCACAGTTCGTGGAAGACGTCGCGGTGCTGGCGCCCGGCGTGGCTATCCTGACGCGCCCCGGCGCCCCCGAGCGTCTTTCCGAAGTCGCCGGGATACGCGCGCCGCTCGCTCGGCACTTCGAGAAAGTGGTCGAAATCGTTGCGCCGGGCACGCTCGATGGCGGCGACGTGTGCGCCGCCGGCAACCGCTACTACGTCGGCATCTCCCGCCGGACGAATACGGCCGGCGCAAAGCAGCTTGCGGGGTTCCTCTCGTCGCACGCCATCGCGTGCACGACCGTCGACCTGCACGACGTACCGGCGATCCTTCACTTCAAGAGCGGAGTATCGTATCTCGGTGACGGCCGCTTCGCCGCCATCGACGTGCTTGCCGGGCGTCTCGGCGTCCCGGAAAGCCGGATCGTGCGCGTCGTGGCGGGCGAGGGATACGCCGCGAATTGCGTGAGGATCAACGAGACCGTGATCGTGGCGGCCGGCTACCCGCGCCTGCGCGACGAACTGGCGCGCGCGTTCCGCACCGTCGAGCTGGACGTGTCGGAGTTTCGCAAGATGGACGGCGGACTCAGCTGCCTCTCGCTGCGTTTTTAATCGAGCTGCGCCTTCATGCAAAACACGCTCCCACCCGCTTTTTCGAATTCCGACGTGTCGACCGCCAGCAGGCGCAGTCCTTCGCGCATCAGGACGTCGTGCAGCCACGGCGTTGCATGCGCGGCGACGAACCACTCGTTGGCGACCGTTCCGTTGCAGGCAAAGTTTAGCGCGTCGACGCGCGCGACTTCGTAGAGCCGGGTCCACCTTTGCCGCAGCATTCGCAGCGACTCCGGTGCGAACGCATCGGGATAGATCAACGCCGCCTCGGCATTCAAAGGCGCGAAGCACGTGTCCAGGTGGTAAAAGGCCGGATCCACCAGCGCGACCGCGCAGACTTCGATTCCCTCGCCTCGCATCGCGCCGGCGAAGCGCGCGACGCCCGTCTGCGACGATCGAATACCGAACCCCGCCCAGACCCGCGCCGTTCCGGGCTGCGCCAGCAAATCGCCGTGCCCTTCGAGAAATTGTCCGGCGTGCGAATCCAGCCCGATGTCGATGACCTCGAACCCGGCCCGCTCGAACCACGCCACGTAGTGTTCGACCTCGCGCTCGCGCGACGGATGACGCATCCGGCTGGGCACGATGAAGCGCGCGTGCGTCGTTCCGCTCCCGACGAAGGTCTGATTCGCCGCGAAAACCATATCTTCGAGGTCTTCGACCGGATCGATGGTCAGCACGGAGACTCCCGCGCGTTCGAACGCCGACCGCACCGCTTGCCACTGAAGCGCCGCCCGATCGGAGTCGACGGCTGCAGCGCCTTCCATGAACGGGTTCTTGACGTCGCGTACCGTGAAAAACGTCGGCGGACACATCAGCACGCGTTTCATCCCGGCATCGTCTCGCCGAGCCGAAGGCCTCGCAAACGCAGCGCGTTGGCGATCACCGATACCGAGCTGAAGGACATCGCGAGCGCCGCAATCCCGGGAGCAAGCAAAATGCCGAAGGCGGGATAGAGCACGCCCGCAGCGATTGGAACGCCTAACGCATTGTACAGGAACGCAAACAGCAGATTTTGCCGGATATTGCGCATCGTCGCTCGGCTCAAGCGCCGTGCCCGTACGATGCCCTCGAGGTCGCCCTTGACCAACGTGATCCCCGCGCTGGCGATCGCGACGTCGGTCCCCGTGCCCATCGCAATACCCACGTCCGCGGCGGCCAGCGCCGGCGCATCGTTGACGCCGTCCCCCGCCATCGCGACCACCTTGCCGTCTCGCCCGATCTGCTCGACGATAAAGTGCTTGCGTTCGGGCGAAACGTCGGCGTGGACGTCCGCGATTCCGACGGTCCGGGCGACCGCGCCGGCCGTCGTCGGGTTGTCGCCGGTGAGCATGACGACGTGAACGCCGTCGGCCTGCAGCGCGCGAATTGCGGCCCGCGTCGTCGGCTTGATCGGATCGGCGACGGCGATCGCTCCGGCGGCGGTCGCATCGAAGGCAACGAACAGCACGGTCGCACCCTCGCGCCGCGACTGCTCCGCGAATTTTTCGAGAGCGCCGAGCGCCACATGCCGTTCCGCCATCATCGCGGCGTTCCCGAGGGCGACGTCGACGGCGCCGATCTTGCCGGCAACGCCCTTGCCCGTCACCGATCCAAAACCGACGGCGTCCGGGATGTCGACGTGGCGTTCGCGGGCAGCCGCCACGACCGCTCCCGCCAGCGGATGCTCGCTCGAACGCTCGAGCGCGGCCGCGTAGGCCAGCAGTTCGGTTTCGCTGCGCTCGTCGAGGGTGCGGATCGCCACGACGTGCGGGCGGCCTTCGGTTAACGTGCCGGTCTTGTCGACCACGAGCGTGTCGACTTTCTCCAGCCGTTCGAGCGCCTCGGCGGACGTCACGAGGACTCCGGCGGTCGCGCCCTTTCCGATCCCGACTCCGATCGACATCGGCGTCGCCAGCCCAAGCGCGCACGGACATGCGACGATCAGCACGGAGACCGCGACGATGAGCGCGTACGACAGCGCCGGCTGCGGACCCCACAACGCCCAACAAACGAACGCAATCGCCGCGACGGCTAGTACCGCCGGCACAAAAAATTCGGAAACGGTATCGGCCAACTTGGCAATCGGCGCCCGGCTGCGCTGCGCTCGTCCCACGAGGTCAACGATCCGCGCGAGCATCGTTTCCGAGCCGACCCGTTGTGCCAGCACGACCAACGTGCCGGTGCCGTTGACGGTCCCGCCAATGACTTCATCGCCCGCCGCCTTCGCGACCGGAAGCGACTCGCCGGTCACCATCGACTCGTCGACGGCGCTGCTTCCGTCGAGCACGAGTCCGTCGACCGGTACGCTTTCGCCGGGCCGCACGCGCAACCGGTCGCCCACACGCACGATCGCGATCGGAACGTCTTCGTCGATGCCGTCACCAATTCGTAGAGCCGTCTTCGGCTCGAGGTTCAGTAACGCGCGGATCGCGTCGCCCGTACGCTCGCGAGCGTGCAACTCGAGCACTTGACCGAGGAGCACGAGCACGACGATGACCGACGCGGGCTCGAAGTACGTCGGAACGGCGCCATCCATCCCGCGAAAACCCGCCGGAAAGATCTGCGGTGCGATCGTCGCGACGACGCTGTAAAGATAGGCCGTCCCGGTCCCCATCCCGATCAGCGTGAACATGTTGAGGCGGCGAACCATCACTGAGGCCCACGCTCGCTCGAAGAACGGCCACCCGCACCACAACACGACGGGGGTTGCAAAGATCAACTGCAGCCACGCCGACAGGCTTGGCGCGACGAGATCATGGAGTCGCAACGCCGTCACGTGGCCGCCCATTTCGAGCACGAAGACCGGGACCGTCAACCCGAGACCGATCCAAAAGCGGCGCCCCATGCCGGCGAGTTCGCGATTGGGCTCCGCTTCGGCCGAGATCGATACCGGTTCGAGCGCCATGCCGCACGCGGGACAACTCCCGGATCCAAGCTGGCGGATCTCGGGATGCATGGGACACGTGAAGAGAGCCGAGCTCGGGCGGCTCGGAGTCGACGCCATAACGCCGTCAATCCTACCGCGTCCGCGGTAAGGATTTCAAGCGCGCTACGGCACGATCGCTTCGACGATTTGACTCGGTCTGCCGCTCCATGCCGCCGTGAACCACGGATTTCCATTCCGGTCGACGGTCACCGCGATTGGGTTGTACGGAACGTCATAGGGCGTTTGATTCCCCTGCGCGTCGGTACGCCAGAGCGCGCCGTTGGGATCGAGCGGATCGCTCCCGACGAGCCACATTCCGGCACTGCTCGCGACGATTCCGCTCGGATAGGCGACGTTCGACAAGCCGCGATGCGAAATTTTCGTGAGGACGACTTTCCCCGCGGCGACGGTTCCGAGATAGGTCGCCGCCGAGACCCGGTGACCGTAGTCCATCGTGGTAAACCACGGATTGCCGTCGGCGCCGATGACCAAACGCTTGGGCGCGCGGTGCGGGCAACACGGCAACTCCTGGTGGAACATATGCATCGGCCGCTTGACGAGCACGCCCTGCGCCGTGCGCTCCATAAGGTCGGCCTTCTGGTGCTTGTCCGTGACGATGAACCACAAATTGCCGCTCGCGTCGGACGCGAGCGTGCCGTCGGGCGAGAGGTCGATCGGCAAACGCACCAGCGAGATTTTCCCCTGCGACGTCAGATGCCCGAGCAGCGGCACGGGCCCGAAAGTGATGAACCAGGGCTTGCCGTCGCTGCCGATGACGATGCCGGCGGCGCTATCGCCGGACGGCTGCTGCGTACTTTCGTATTCGACGATCTTCCCCGCAGGCGTGATCCGTCCGATTGCGACGCCGCGATAGTCGCTGAACCATAGGTCGCCATTGGGAGCCGCGACCAGCGTGTAGGGTTGCGCGCCGGACGCAAGCCCCTGACGAAATTCGGTAAACGTCCCGTTTGCCGAGATCCGGCCGATCGCGGCCGTTCCGGGATCCGTGAACCACATCGTTCCGCCCTTTCCAGGGACGATGTCTTCGGGCGCCGCACCGGGCGGGAATCCCGGAGTCTGACCGGCAGTATAGACGGTAAACGACGGCGCAGCTGCGTTTGACAGTTGCGAGCCGGGCGGCGGCCCGAACGGCGCGGATCCGTTCGGACCGGCGCATCCCGCAGCGACGCTCGCGAGCAGCGCGAGCGGAAGTACGAACCGGCGGACGTCAGCAAGTCTACGCATGAACCAAACATGTTGGCGCGCGGGGTGGAGTCCTATGGCGACAGTGCCGAGAAAGTGCCCTGCATCCCGGCACCGAAACCTAGTGCGATGAGACGGATGGCGTGACCGTCCCCCGGCGCGACGTTCGGCGCTTGCTTCGATCCTTAGGCAACCCGGTCGAGCTTAAGCGCGACCCGCTCGCCGCCCGCCTCGTCGGGCGGAGTAAATCCGATCCGGCCGCCGTGGCAGAGCGTGCCGACCGTCTCGCAGCGGTGTTGCGCGCTTCGCTTGAATCGATGTGTTCCCACGCCGCCTCGGATCGCGCCAACGATCGCATGCGTCGCGCGGCAAGGATCATCGAACGCTGCGATCTCGGCGGACGGCCCCACGAAACGGTCGCCCTCGAAATCGGCTTGGCGCGCCGGCAATTCTATCGCGACCGCGCGCTCGCCCTCGATGCGCTGGCCCTCGAACTCGACGATCTTCTTGCAGCCGCGACTCCGCACGTTGCCGCGATCGTAGACGCGTCGCGCCTGGCATTCGAGACGAGTGAAATGCTCGTTGGGATCGGGAAATACGACGATGCGGAGGCGCTCCTCGCGCACGTGGAAGCGTCCACGCGCGATCCTGACGACCGGCTTCGAGCGGCGGCTCGACTGGTCGAAGCGGCGTGCGAAAGCGGCGAGCGGACGCGCACGCAGCGTGCCTTGGAACGCGCGCGGGGCGCCGGCGACGCAATCGCTGCCGCTGGGACGTTGGCCCGCGTGCGCTTCGAGTTGTCGCTGGCATTAGCCGACGACGCGCTGGCAGTTGCGGCCTCCGGTGAACGGCGCCTTGCGTTGCTCGACGAGTTACGATCGCGGCCCGATTCCAGCGACGAACGCTGGGAAGTGCTCGCACTGGGGCTGGCTCATCGGGCCACGGCCGCGCATACCAAAGGAGACTTTGCCACCGCGCTCGCCAGTCTGCACGAAGCCGAAGCGGTGTTGCGGCGCTGCGAAAGCGCTCCGTTTACGCTGCCGGCCCTCCTTCCAAACCTTATCGGCGTGACGCTGATGATGCTGCCGCAAAGCCTGGACGTCGCTTCGCAGCAACACAAACGCGCGATCTCGTTGGGCCGTCCGCGCGGTTTGATGCGGATCGTCGTCGCGTCCATGTTGAACGATTGCGCGATCGACCTGTGGCAGGGACGAGCGCGCCAGGTTTGCGATCGGGCGATGGCGACGCTCGAAACGGCGCGCGCCGTCACCGGGCGCGAAGAGTTCGGCCGGCTCGCAATTCTCGTCTCCAAGGTCGCGTTGGGAGCCGGACGTCTCGGCGATGCGCTCGCGCTGCTGGAAGAGGTTCGCATTTCCGGCGACGAGTTTCCGCGGCTTGCGCCGCGCGCAATTTTGGCCAAGGCCCAAGCGCTGCTTCACGCCGGCGAGTTCGAGCGCGCGTCGGCAGCCGCTCGCGACGCGCTTCGGGCGACCCGGCGCAGCGGCGAGTCGGCGCTCGTCGGCACGGCACTCTTGCTCGACGCCGAAGCATTGGCCGGCACCCGTCAAGCCGAGCGCGCGCGTAAGGCACTCGACGAAGCGCTGATCGTCCTGCGCGAAACCGGCTCGGCGCACGTGCTGGGGCGCGCCCGCAGACTCGCGCAACAACTGAGCGCCCAATAGACGAGCTCAAGCCCGCGCGCGCAAGACCCTGCGCGCAACCAGTGCGACCGGGATGCCGAAAAATGCCGTGTGCGCCACGAGTTGAATCAACAAGGTGACCGGCCTTAGCAACGGCTGCGCGGCGGCGCCCAGAGGAACCACGTCGACGCGCATGACGGCCATTACGACGACTCCGAAAATCGTTCCACAGACGACGGGGTGACGCACCAGATCCGGAATTCGCCGAGATGCAAGAACGTATATCGAGGCCCAGACTAAGCTAACGGCCAAGTGCATGCCCGCGCCGAGCGCTGCGCTTGCGATGCCGCCTTGGAACGCGCCGCGCCCCAACACGTTAGAAGCGCCCACTGCGACACTTGCAGCGCCGTTGCCGAATGCAGCACGCCGGCATAGACGACCGCGAGGTACGCGTCGATTAGTACGGCCCCGGTAATGCCTGCCAACGCAATGGCCTTGAGGAGCACGCCCTTATGAATGATCGGGAGGGCATCCGCGTGACGTGCGTGGTATACTTGCCACCCGCCGGAGGAGTCCGGCGACCCCATTTGGCGTTCGCTCGCGAACGCCGTCGACACAAACGGAGAGGCCTCACCATGACCACGACGGGAACCGACCAAGCTTCCGCGCTGCAGCTCGCACCGTATCTGTTCTTCTACGGGCGCTGCGAAGAAGCACTGAAGTTCTACAAGGAAGTCTTTGACGGAACGTACGACCTGCACCGCATCGGCGAGACCCCGATGGCGGCCGAGTCGCCGGCCGAATCGCAAAACAACGTCATGCATGCGTCGTTCACGGCGCCCGGCGTCACGTTCTTCTGCTCGGACGGACGCGATGCCAAGACCGTCGATCCCGAAGAAGGCAACGTTTCGCTCGCCCTAGATGCCACGAACCTGGCCGACGGCCAGCGGGTCTTCGACGCGCTCGCCGCCGGCGGCACGGTTGTCATGCCTTTCGAAGAGGCCTTTTGGGGCGGAAAGTTCGGCATGATCAACGACCGATTCGGTACCCAGTGGATGATCAGCGCGCCCTAAGCCAGCCACGTCCGAAAAGCGCGGGCTCGCCCGCTCCAGCGCCCGAGACCCTCGGGCGCTTTTAATTTTTCTTCGCGGGCTTGTCGATTTCGGCGGCCGCCGTTCGACGTCAAGGGTAGAAGCACTCATTACACGATTTATCGAGGAGGAAACCCATGCGATTCATGGTCATCGTTCGCGCCAGCAAACAGTACGAAGCCGGCGTTTTGCCCACGGCACAAGAGCTCGCGGAAATGCACGAGTTCAACGAGACGCTGGTCAAGGACGGCGTGATGCTCGCGGCCGAGGGGCTCAGGGACACCTCGTACGGCGCGCGGATGAGGTTTTCCGGAAAAGGAAAACCGGTCGTCATCGACGGTCCGTTCGCCGAGACCAAGGAACTCATTGCCGGCTTCTGGCTGGTCTCGGCCAAGTCGAAACAAGAAGTCGTCGAGCGTTACGAAAGCTGTCCGTTTGAGGAAGGCGAGATCGAAATTCGGCAAATCTTTGAGGCCGAAGACTTTGGCGAAGCCCTTTCGGCCGAAGCGCGCGAGTTGGAGGCCCGCCACCGGGCGTGACCGAGCGCGACGTCGACGCGGCGATCGAGGCGGTGTGGCGCATCGAATCGCCGCGAATGATCGCCACCCTCGCGCGCGCGCTTCGCAACGTCGGGCTCGCCGAAGAAATTGCGCAAGACGCATTCATCGCCGCGATAACGCAGTGGCCGCAAACCGGGGTGCCGCGCAATCCCGGCGCGTGGCTAACGTCGGTCGCGAAGCGGCGGGCGATCGATCTTCTCCGTCGAGAGCGGCGCTTCGAGCACAAACGCGACGAAATCGGCCGCGAACTCGAATCGGAACGTTTGCACGAAGATCCGTTCGAAGCCGCGCTCGACGAAGACGTCGGCGACGATCTGCTCGGCCTGATGTTCGTAGCGTGTCATCCGGTTCTTTCGCCCGAGGGGCGCGTCGCACTTACGCTACGACTGCTCGGCGGTTTGACAACGTCCGAAATCGCGCGCGCATTTCTGATTGCCGAACCGGCGGTCGCGCAGCGGATCGTGCGCGCGAAGCGCACGCTCGCCGAAGCACGGGTGCCGTTCGAGATTCCGGATGCCGGGGAACGCCGCCGCCGGCTCTCGTCGGTCCTCGAGGTGCTGTACCTCATTTTCAACGAAGGCTACGCCGCAAGCGCCGGCGACGACGTCATGCGCCCGGGGCTGTGCGAAGACGCGCTCCGGCTGGGACGCGTCTTGGCCGAGCTCGCTCCCGGCGAACCCGAAGTTCATGGCCTCGTCGCGTTGATGGAGCTGCAGGCATCCCGCGCGAAAGCCCGCGTCGACTCGGAAGGGGAACCGATTCTCTTACTGGACCAAGACCGCGGGCGGTGGGACCATCTCCTCGTCGGGCGCGGGTTGACCGCCCTATCCCGCGCTGAAAAGCTCGGGGGAGCGCTCGGCCCATACGCACTTCAAGCGGCAATTGCGGCCTGTCACGCTCGCGCGCGCACGGCCGCCGAAACCGCCTGGCCGCGGATCGCCGCACTGTACGACGCACTGGCCGCGATCGAACCTTCGCCGGTAATCGAGTTGAATCGGGCCGTCGCCGTCGGCATGGCGTTCGGTCCGGTCGCCGGACTCGAGATCCTCGACGCGCTGGCCTCGGAGCCCGCGCTCGCGGCGTATCATCTGCTCCCGAGCGCGCGCGCCAATTTCCTCGAGCAGCTGGGCCGAATCACCGAAGCGCGAGCCGAGTTCAACCGTGCGGCATCGCTGACGAACAACGCCCGCGACCGAGCGACGCTGCTGCGCCGGGCCGCCGCCCTCCGGCTCTAGCACCGCTTCGCCAACACTTCGGGGGGCTCGACGCGCCTATTCATTAACAGAGCGCTTTCAGCTACGGAGTCCGATTTGCCAATCCGCCTCGAGGGTGATCTCATTCGAACCGCGCAGGTCGAAGGCGGCGCCGCGCTGGAGCGCGTGATCTCGCTGGTGTGGCCGGAGGCGTACCGAATCTCGGCAAGCATTTTGCGCGATCGCGGTCTCGCCGAAGACGCGGCACAGGATGCTTGCGTCGCAATCGTTCGAGCTCTGCCGGCGTCGCACGATCCCCGGGCTTTCTATGGGTGGAGTTACCGGGTCATCGTCAATGCAGCGATGAGCGTCGCACGACGTCGCCGCACGGTGGAACCTCTCGAGGCGCTCGACGATCGAAGGGTACTTTTCGACAGCGACGACTCGCTCGACCTAGCAGACGCGCTATCGGCGCTCCCGATCGCCCAACGTTGTGCGATTGTCCTGCACTACTACGCCGGGTTCACAAGTCGTGAAATCGCCGAGTCCACCGGGCTTCCTCGTTCGACCATTCGTTTCCATCTAATGCTCGCGCGCGGGCGTTTGCGCAAGGCGCTGTCTTCCGATCGAAACCATCTTCGACCGACGCAAAAACAAGAGGTTTATCACGATGTACTCTGACGCGCAGATTTCGAGCCGGTTCGCCGCTATGATTGCCGGCATTGAAGCTCCGGTATCGCCTGCGAGCGACATCTTGCTGCGAGCGTCCCGGCCCGACTCTCGGCCTTCACGAGGCGGCCCGCCGGTCGCGGGAATGGCGGCGGTCGCGGCCGCAGCGGCGGGGATCGTCCTGGCGGCGACGCCGCTCGTTGCGCCGGGCCTCGTTGCTCCATTGGCCGCCCGAATCGCCGAGCTGATGCAATGGACGCCTCCGCCGTCCCCTCCGAAGTCCGTTAATGCCGCCATGGTCCCGCGCCTCGTCAGCCTTGCGACGGCCCGGAGTCTCGTAACGTTTCGAATCGTGCCGCCCACCGGCTTACCCCGGGACGTGGTCTCGGAGAAGATTTTCGCGACGCCTATCGGCGTCTATTCGAAAATAACGCACGCGTGGACCGTCGGCCCACCGAGCTTGACGTTTTCGTATCGACGTTCTAACGGACGCGAGTTCCAATTCTCGGCCGAGAAATACGATCCGCACGCCGGAGCGCCCCCAAAATACCTCTTCGACGCGGACGAAACCGGCCCCAACGGCCTCCCGAAGCGTCACGAACATTTTGCCTGGCGCAACGGCGATCAGAGCATGAGCGCGACGGAAGACGACGATCTCGCCACGGCAGAGATCGAAGCCGTCCGAGCCGCGATGCACGGTACTCCTTTACGCCGGGCGACCAGTCGAGCCGAACTCCATTCCGGCGTCATCGTCAAGCAGTATCGAATACCCTAATCGCCTCCACCGGGTTATCGGCGCTTAGTGGCTACGGTGCGAACTCCGCGAAGAAAAGGTAGGTGCCCTGGACGGCTTGGCAATCGACCACTTTCGGCGCGTATTTGCTCCGCTGGGCGGCGTCGAGCACGGCCCGGTCGATTTGGGCGTTGCCGCGGGACTTGGAAATACTTGCGCGGACGACGCTGCCATCGCGCGCGATCGTCACGACGGCCGTGGCGGAAGCCTTGACTTTTATTCCGCGCGGCGGGTTCGGTTCCGCCGCAAACGTAACGCGAGCATCGACGTTGGGCTTGGCACAAGACGCAGCAACCAGACGAGTCGCGGGCCCACCCACGCCGGAAGCCGGAAGCGGATACGCAAAAGCCGGCGAGACGGCCTCGAGAGCGAGGCTCAAGATGACGAAGATCATAACCGTTCCTCCGACGACGTAGTAGTTAAGAGCAACTCCGTGCGATGCAGTGCCGCCGATGCGTTCGATCCGCTCCAGCAGGGTACGATGCGATCCGAGCGCGCTGGGTGTCGCCAGCGGCCAATGCGGCCGGCTCAGGCGTCGCGCGAGCGATGCGAGGAAAGCCGCGTACTCGTCCGGTCCTCCCGTTTTTTCGATCGCCCACGCGTCGCATGCGGCTTCGCGCTCGAGCACGAGATTGCGCCCTACCAGATGAACCCAAGGATTGAAGAACAAGACCGCTTCGATCAGACGCTGAATGAGATTTCCCACCATGTCGCGTCGCCGAATGTGGCCGCGCTCGTGGGCGACGATGCGCTCCAGGTCGGCAGGGTCGAGCCCCCTCAAAAGCGTTTTCGGAATGACGATTGCCGGCTTCAAGAAGCCTACGGCAATCGGAATATCGACGTCTTCGGAGACAAGGACGTCGCCCTGGACCGCGGTCAGCGCGACGGCCCTCCTGCGAATGCGGCCAATCCGCACTAAGCTCGCGAAGAGGCTAAGGAGACCAATTGCAGCCCCGGCCATCCAGCCGATTACGATCCATCGGGCGGCCCAAGCGAGGAATGCGGAAGCGCCGCCGACGACCGCTTTGACTGGAAGCAGCGAGATCGTCCACGTACTCGAAGCGGCGTGCCGGCGAAGGTCGTCCGTTAGGTGCGACCCAGCGTGCGAGAGCACGCTCAGAACTGGTACGACGACGATCGCCGCAAGAGCGACGAACCAGACCGCGTAGCGCGTGGTTGCGTTCCGGCGCGGAACTGCGCGCAGGACGAGCAGCGCGAGCGCTACGATCGCGCCGCCCTGCCAGAGACCGTCCCACAGTATGCGAACGATCATCTCGACTTTTTTCGCCGTTTGGCGGCCGATCTTTGGATTCGCGCCAGCTCCTCATCGCTCAATCTCCCATCGTCGAGCAATGCGACGGCTAACGCGCCGGGCGAATTTCCGAAGAATCGGTCCAGCAGATATCGCATGGCGGAGTTTGCCGCCTGCCGTTGTTCGACCACCGGATGATAGACGAACGCTCGCCCATCTTCTTCGTGCGCGACGTAACCCTTTTGCTCGAGGGTTCGCAGGGTCGTCAGGACCGTGCTGTAGGTGAGTGCCGGGGGAGCGAGAGCCGCGACGACGTCGGCGACGGTCGCATTGTTCTCGCGCCAAAGCACTTCCATGAGACGCAACTCGTGATCGGTGAGGACGGGGGATTTCTTGCGGGGCATAATCCTATCGCTTGCAGCCGTATCTACTAGTTTTATAATGGTATGCTAGCACGCACGGTCCCGACTGTCAACTAGATTTATAATAGACTACGGTGGTCGCGAAAATCGAGGACCGGCCGGCTTCCCCGACGTAGGCACCCCGGCGGCCTTTTCCGACCACTTCTCCAGCGTCGATAAGGGGGCAATCGTGCGAGTTTTTTTCACCGCAGTAAGCGCGACGCTCGTCTGCGCACTTGCCGCATGCAACGGTTTGTCGCAGCCGTCGATTCCCGGCAACGCGCCGTTCGCGGGTCCCGCGGAGCCGGCCAGCCGAACGGGCGTGCCGGATCTCTACGTCGCCGACTATGGCGTCGGGTCCGTCGTTCTGCTCAAGAACGGCAGTTACGCACGCGAGGGTAGCATCACCAACGGGATCGACAGCCCGCTCGACGTCGCCCTCGACCGGGAAGGCAATCTCTACGTCGCTAATGCGGCGAGCGCCGACGTTACCGAATATCTACCCGGCGCTTCGTCTCCGTCGTTCACGTATAGTGCCGGTATGGTCGAGCCGATCTTCCTTACCGTCGGCCCGAAGGAGAACCTCTACGAGGTCGACTCCGGAGGCATCGGCAGCGATGATGGTTTCGTCAACGAGTACCGCCAAAGAAGCGCAGTCGTTCTGCATTCCTGTCAAACTGAAGGCCATCCAACGGGGATCGCCATAGACCGGACGGGCAACGTTTTCATCGGCTTAAACGCCGCTTCCGGCGGGGGTCGCCTGGTCGAGTACAAACGCGGCTTGAATGGGTGCATAGCAACGCTTCTCGGCGCACGGTTCGGCCACGTGGTGGGCTTGGCGCTCGACAAACGTGGCGACATCGTTGCTGCCGATTTTAATAGCGGAAAGGTCGACGTCGTGTCGCCTCCATATGCGAAGATAACGCGGCGCCTGACGGCCGGAGGCCGAATTCTGCAGCCCACTAACATCTCGATCGACGCCGCGAACGCTCGCGTGTACGTCACCGACTTCGCCAAGAACGTCGTCTTCGTCCTCGACTACGCCAGCGGAAGAGTCCTTCGCAAGTTAAACAATCTCCATGGCGGCATCAGCGTTCCGGCGGGTACGTCAGACGGACCGAATGCGGTCTACTAGGTGAGTCGCGCCCGGCAGCGCGCCTTCTTTCTGCTCGCACTGGGCTTCCTCGCGTCCGTCTCGGCCGGCAGCGCGGCGAGTCCCCCAACGCAGCGGCCGACTTCTTGCGAGGCCCGCCGAGAACTTGCGGCTGCGCGCGCGGCTACCGGTGCGAACGGCCGGAACCACGTTTCCGAGGTCTCGGCGTTTGGAGACGCTTCGATCGCGGGCTTAAGCGGGACGGCCCGCTTTGACGACGACCTCGAGCGCGGTCGCTATGCCCGGCGCTTTAAAATCGCCGTCATGGGATCGTCCGCAGAAATCTACGACGGCGAGACGGTCTGGGCGCAAGACATCTCCGGCGGCGTCCGGCCGATCGGCTCGCCGTACGCGCGCCGTCAGACGGTAACCAACGCCTATCTGGCTCGCCGCGGCTATTTCGACCAACGTGAGGTTGCCGCCATTAGTTGTCTCGCTCCACGCGTCGATGGTCCGGCAACCTACGATGTGATTCGGGTTCAGCCACGCGGCGGGATCCCGGCCGACCTCGAAATTGACCGACGGACGCACCTGCTCTTTCGCGTGAGTCTACGCGAGCCGCTGCGAACCAACGCCGTTACCTATACCGACTATCGGAGGGTCGACGGCCTCGTCCTTCCATTTGAGATTGCGTCGGGAACCGCCGGCGCTCCCTCCGACGACTACACGTTTTCAGTCACGCGCTATGTCCTCGCGACGGCGAGCAAAGATCGCGACTTTGCCGAGCCGCTTTCACCGCGCGACGCACGAATGCTGGGAGGAGCCGCGTCGACGACCGTACCGATGACGCTCGAAGGCCACCAGTTGCTGATTTGGGCGTCGATCGGCGGTCGCGCGCCGATGCCGTTCATCTTAGACACGGGCGGTCACGCGATTCTCACCAGTCAAGCCGCTCGAGCCCTCGGTTTACGAGGCACCGGAGCGGGCGCGAGCGGCGGCTCGGGTGCGGGAACGATCTCGACGCAGTATACGCGGGTTGCGAGTATCGCGATCGGCAAGGCCGAGCTGCTCGATCAACCGATGCTGATCATCCCCTATCCTTACTCGTTTTACGAGCGCGGAAAGAAGACGCCGCTCGCCGGAATTATCGGCTTGGAATTCTTCGAACGTTTCGCCACGCGCCTCGATTACGGAGATCGGAGCGTGACCTTCGCCCCGCTGGCCTCGTTCCGTCACGCCGCGCGGGGAAACGCTCTCCCCTTCACGTTCGAGAGCAACCCCGACGACCCCATGGTCAACGCGGCCGCCGACGGTCACGCGGGGCTGTTCGGCGTAGACACCGGAAATGCCGGAAACCTCATTCTGTTCGGCGCCTATCTGGCGCGAACGGGACTCATGGCCCGCTACACGAGCGGCGCTGCGGTGATCGGGCAAGGTACCGGCGGATCCAACGCCGGCCGGCTCGAGACGCTGCATCGATTTACCATCGGCAATCGCGAGCTGCACGACGTAACCGCGACCTTCACGCAAATGGAAAGCGGCGCGTTTGCCGCCCGCACGCAGGCGGGAAACCTTGGTTTCAGCATCCTCTCGCGGTTCATCCCCACGTTCGATTATGCGGATCGCCTACTGTATTTGGATCCCGAACGTCGCGACACGCCGATTCCCAAGAATCGCTCGGGTCTCTCCTTTACCAAGAACGAACCCTCAGCGTTCGAAGTCCTGGTCGTCAGACCGGGATCGGCCGCCGCTGCCGCCGGGATTATCGCCGGCGACCGGATCGTGCGCGTTGACGGAAACCCTGCGACGAACTACTCGTGGGCCGACCTGACCTCGCTCGTTACGCGGGTCCCCGGATCTGCGTTACGCCTGAGGATTCGGCAGGGCAGTACGACGCGCGACGTGATCCTCACTTTGCGTTGACCGTCCGTTCGAAACGTTTAGAGGCGACCGGCGGCGTGTAACGTTTTGTAAATCGACGCCACCAAGACCTTCGACTGGTTTTGCTTCGCATCCGGCGCGCTGTTGAGGCCGAAAGCGATCACCGCGTCCCGGCGCGGAAAGTATACGTACACCATTCGATACCCCATGGTATCGCCTTCATAGTACCAGACCGTCTGCATCTGGGGATCCGTGAGTTGGACGACGCCGAGGCCAAAACCGCGCGGATCGGCGAGACTCGTTTTGGCGATCGGCTTGCCGCTTTTTACGGACACCACGGAGAGAAGTTCGCTGCGCTGCCTGGGGGCGAGAAGCCGCCCCGCGTAGAGCGCCCGAACCCAGCGCGTTAGGTCGTCCGGCGTCGAAACGATCGCGCCCGCTGCCCGCAACCACGAGACGCTGTCCGCGTGCACGTCGGCGCGCATCAACGGCGCGAGTGGGGCGTCATCCTTGCTAAAAAAATATCCCGCCACCATCCGGTCGAGTATGTCGCGCGGATACTGGGTTTCGGCATAGAACGTGCGACTCAAGCCCAATGGTTTGAAGAGTCGCCGGGTGAGCTCGCTCGCGTAGCTCTTGCGCGTCGCCCGCTCGACGATCAGTTCGGCAAGCAGATAGTTGGTGTTCGAGTACGAGTAACCGTTCGTCGGAGGCGGAGCGTGAGGATTATTCTCGGGGTAGACGTACGCGATTAACTCTGAAATCGTGAAGTTTCGCTTCGGATTTTTGGCGTAGGCCGCGAGCATTGCAGGAACCGAATCGTAGGTCGGAATGCCGCTAGTCATGTTGAGCAGGCGGCGAATGGTTACGCTCTTCCAAGCGGGATACCGCGGCAACCAATGACCCACGGTTTGATCGAGGTTCAGGCTTCCCTCGGCTTCGAGCTGCAGCAGCGTCGTTGCGGTGAAGGCTTTGGTGTTGCTCCCGATCTGCCATAGGTCGTCGGGCGTGGCAGCCGTGCCGGCGCCTCCATACCTACTCCGCCCCGCGGTGAGAGCGATGGGTGAGGACGTCGCGTGAAGGCTGACGCTCAACGAGATCGCCGAAAGGTGTTCGATCGTGCCGCGCGCGTTTAGATATTGATTCAGGTCGCGCTGCAGCGCGCCGCGCAGCGATGCGTCGGGTGCTGCCGCTCCCGCCGAGCCGCTGAGCCAAAGCGCGGCAACAACGAGCGCGCAAACACCAATAATAGAGCCCTTGACGCGTCGCTTCATATACCTACTTCCCGGATTAAAGTTCGGTCCCGTCTGCGAAATAGACGGCGGAGCCGGTCAAACGGTCGATTGCGCACCCGGCGCCGGCCACCTCTACTGCGGCGAAACGACACATATCGGGCAAAGCCCCCGTGCTCGACGACCTCGCCCGAGCGGCCGAGACGTAAGAGGCCGTTGGCAAAACATGCGGGAATGCGCGTTACTCCACTACAGCAAGGAAAACGAACATGGCAAAAATCGTCGTCGTCGCCAAGTGTCACGACCAGGCAAAATGGGAGGCAGGTTTCCTCACCCACGCCGATCTCTTCAGAAACGAGTACGGGGTCACCAAACCGATTAGCTACGGCCTGGGGGACGACCACCACGTCGTCGCGTGCTTCGAAGTCACCGATCCGGCCGCATCGATGAACGCCTTGAATGCCCCCGCAACCGCGCAGGCCATGCAGTCCGACGGACTGATCGCCGATACCGTAAAGATCTTCGTGCTCGACAAAGAGCTCAACGTCTAGCCTGTAAAGGAATGGAATCAAGATTATGACGCAGACCGAAACCGACAACGTCGCCTTAGTCAAGCGCGGCTTCGACGCATTCAACACGCACGACATGGCGACGCTAGCCGAGTTGTTCGACGCGGACGTGCGGTGGCTCGCGCCCGAGACCGGGATTTTTAGCGGCGACTACAAAGGGCGCGACGAGTTGTTCAATTGGTTTGCTCGGCTCGGGCAAGAAACCGAAGGAACGTTCCGGGCCACACCGCTCAGCTTCGCGGCTGCCGGGGACGACGTTTTCGTTAACGACACGGTAACCGGCAAACGAAAAGGGCGCGAATTGGAACAGGATGAGGTGCTGATCTTTACCCTGAAGGGCGGCCGCGCCATCAAAGTCCGCTTATTCATGCACGACCAAGCCGCGGCCGCACTATTCTGGTCCTAAGCACGAAGGGATGATCGTGGCAGCGCAGCCTGCTTACTTGGCCGCGCCAAGCATCCGTCGGTCCAAAAACGAGCGGTGCCCTCCTTGTTGACTAAGCGCTGAGTATTCGCTTTGCTTTAAGCGATGCCTGACGTTAAGTCTGCGCTCATGTCGATCGCCTGCCTACAACCGTTGCCGTTCTTCTCTACCAAATTTTGGGGTGAGAGGAAATGATGCTCAAGCTATGCGAGTTCTAGTCGTAGGAGCCAGCGGCGCCATCGGCACCCGCCTCGTTCCCCAGCTGCGTGAACGGGGACACGAGGTAATAGGCAGTTCGCTTTCCTCCACAAAAAGCGAGCGGCTGCGAGCGCTCGGATCTCAACCGATCGTGCTCGATGCACTGGACGCCGATGCCGTCCGCACGGCGGTTGCCGCGAGCCGGCCCGACGCCGTCATCTACGAAGCGACGTCGCTAGCGGATTTACGCGACTTCAAACACTTCGATCGGAGTTTCGCACAGACCAACCGTTTACGGACGGCAGGAGTGGACATCCTCATTGCCGCCGCGCGCGAAGCGGGAGTGGGTCGGATCGTCGCTCAGAGCTACGCTCCCATCCGCTACGAACGCAAGGGTGGTCCGGTCAAAAGCGAGGACGACCCGCTCGACGCGTCTCCGCCTGCTGCAATGCGCGAGACGGTGGCCGCTATGGCCCATCTCGACAAGGCCGTTACCGATGCGGGCGGGATCGCACTGCGGTACGGCAGCTTCTACGGCGATCCCGCCGACCCGCTCAGCAATGCCGTTCGCGCTCGCAAGTGGCCGATTATCGGCGATGGGGCGGGAGTCGCGTCCTGGATTCACCTTGAAGACGCTGCTGCGGCAACCGTGCTCGCGCTCGAGCGTGAGCTCCCGGCGATCTACAACATTGCGGACGACGAACCCGCGCCGGCTCGCGTGTGGTTGCCCGAATTAGCAAAAATCCTCGGTGCGCCGCCGCCGCTGCGTTTGCCCCGCCTGATGGCGCGTCTGCTCGCCGGTCAAGCTCTCGTCGTTATGTCAACCGAGTCGCGCGGTGCCTCAAATGCAAAGGCAAAACGCGAGCTCAGTTGGAAGCCTCGATACCCGAGTTGGCGGCAAGGCTTCGCGGCGGCATACGGCCCAGCGCTATCGCAATGAGGTGGACCCAATGCGCGAGGGCAGATAACCATCGCCCGGTTATGCAGTAATGAACCTTAAGCGGTAAGAGATTGTTCGGCTGCTCACTCGTTCAACAGCCGCCTAACGGGGTGTGTTCGCTTTGAGTGGGCTTTGGAATCGAGGATGCACAAAGCGGCGAACGAATCTTAGGCTATCAGAGCGTTGTCGCCCTGGCGGCGATCGTGCCAGAACCATTCGGCTCGAAGCCGAACGTCCCGGGTGAAGAAGTGATTGCGCCGCGAATGATGGGGCAGATACATGACTCGCAGTAGACTCCCGATCGCAATTACCATCGCCGTAACGATGGCCGCATGCGCGAACCAATCGTCGAGCGCGCCTGCTTTCCGCGCAAACGTAGGCGAGACCATGAGCGTGCGTTTAACGCCCGCCTTGGTGCCTCAGGCGATTAGGGCGCTGCAGGGCATCTCGACGCTAAACGACGCAAGGATAGCACTGCAGATTCGCCCCGCGTATTCGGTGCGGCGCGCGGGCCGCGTCGAGACGAACGCTTACACGGCGGCGCTCGACGATGCCCGCGCGAAGGCCAAGGCGATTGCTGCCTATGCGCGAGTGACGCTGGGAAGGGTGCAGAGCGTTACCGAGATGAGCCCGCTGACGAGCCTCCCCGGATACGTGGGCGCCGGACGACTCGCACCGGTCCCGCAAATCCGAGCACGAGGCGTCACGGCGCCTAACAACGGCGTCGTCACACTGGCCGTCACCTTCAATGCCGGCAACGTACCCATCTCGGTCTTCGGGGTGCACGCCGGGCCAATCCCGGAGGATAATCTGAGCGATGCGACCGGACTTTCGGTGGACATCCGAGCGGGCGGCGAGAGCCTCAGCGCAACCCAACGCCGCGTGAGTTCGATTGAGGACTCGATTCGCAGCATCGTAGCCCACTACGGGGCAACGCCCAAAGACATCGTGATCACGACGGCAGACGTCAACACGTTTTAGGATCGACGGCTGCTCGCCGCGCTAATCCCGGCCTCCGGTTTTGCTCGGGGTTGCAGAGCGCATAGTTTTCGACTGCCGTACCGGCAGACTTCTAACGCCATTTGTTCTGCCGATGTGGAAATGCTATACTCGCCGCATAGGTGCGCCGATGAAGAAGGAGCACGTGACGATTCCTCGTTTTGCATCGCAAATTGCCTACCTTATCGTCGCGCTCTCGATGCTCTGGGGATGCGATCGAGCCGTGACACCGGTGGGTCCGATGCCGGATTCTCGCGTTCCGGTCGACGCACGGCAAAGCGACCTGCTCTACGTTGCCGACCGGGCGGGAAACGTGAATATCTACTCGTATCCGAAGTTGATCTTGCAGAAGGCAATTCATCGTCTGTACCCGGCGGGAATGTGCGTCGATGCGATGGGAAACGTCTGGGTCACGTCGCCGCTCGAACAACACGCGATTTTGGAGTATGCGCACGGCGGTTTAACGCCGATCGCGAGCCTCGAAGATCCAGGCAACTCGCCCGCTAGTTGTTCGGTCGACCCGCGGACGGGGAGCCTAGCCGTCGTGAACAGCGGAACGTCGACCATTTCGATTTATCCACGGTCTCACGGCACCCCCACAATCTACAGCTATCATAACGTCGAGTTTTATTTCTGCGGCTACGACGGCGCCGGGAACTTGTACGCCGACGGTCTTGCCGCGCATGATCGCTCCAGGTTTTTGCAGCTTCGCTTCGGCGGACGCGCCTTTGCAAACGTCGCGCTCGACCGTCCCCCGCGGTGGCCCGGCGGCATCCAGTGGGATGGCCGGTACGTCGTTGCGTCGGATCAAGGCTTGCACGGTAGAAACTCTGCGCTCCATCGGTTTTCAATCGAAGGCGCGCGGGGAACCACGGTCGGAATCGCGCGCCTTCGCAGTTCGTTGGAAGTTCCCGAATTCTGGCTGGACGGAAGCAACGTCATCGGTGCCGACACGGGTCGCGAGGGCGGGAACGCCGTTCGGATCTGGCGATATCCCGCGGGCGGGCAGCCCCATCAAACGCTCAATGGCTTCGATTCCCCTTCCGCCGTGGTGATCAGTAGAGGTCGCTAACCGTCAATTGTCGGCCGAGCGCCAAGCAACCGAACCGCGCGCAGTGCGGCGCGGCCAAAGACGTTTGCGTAGGTCGGAAACGACAATGGAATGGCGGCAACGTCGCCGACTTTCATCTTGGCCGACATGGCGATAGCGGCCATTTGCGCCACTTCAACCGCTCGCTCGCCGACTAGATGGCAACCAAGAATCTCATGGGAATTGCGCTCGACGACCAGCTTACAGAATCCTCGGGCCCGGCCGTCCACGATGGGCCGCGTCGTCTCGGCGTATGAGGCGCGAGCGACGAGGACGTCGTGCTTCTCGCGGGCTTCCTCTTCGGTCAAACCGACCTTCGCGTATTCCGGGTCCGTGAAGCTCCCGATCGGCTCGACGCTCGCGGGCACGCGCACCGAATTGTCCGACGCGGCGTTATTTCCCGCGACGAACCCGTCGCGGACGCCTTGCGGAACGAGCATGGAACGGCCGATGACGTCCCCGGCGGCGTAGACGTGCGGCGCGGTCGTGCGGCGGAAGTCGTCGACCTCGATAAATCCCCGCGCGTCCGTGCGCACGCCGGCGGCCACTAAGTTCAGACCCCCGGCGTCGCCCACCCATCCGACCGTGCTGACTGCAATCTCGGCTTCCAGCGCTTCGTCCCCGGCCAATCGTATGCGCACCCCCTTTGACGTCTTCTCGAAACCGATGATCCTGCAGTTTTCACGTACTGCGATCCCGTCTTCGCGAAACGCTCGCGCTACTTCGGCGGAAACGTCCGCGTCTTCGGTGGGAACGATCCTCGAAGCCCCCTGACAAAGCGTGACCGAAGAGCCGAAGGCATTGAAAATCGATGCGACCTGCGCGCCGGTCGCGCCGGCGCCGATGACGACGAGCGACTTCGGCGCCGCCGTAAGAGTGAATGCGGCAGAAGGCGTGACGCTCAGCTCGGCCCCGGGTACGTCCATCGCGCGGCTCACGCCGCCGGTGCAGATGACGATTCGCTCGCCTGCGAGAAGCGGACCGCGCTCGCTAGTGATCCGATGGGCATCGACGAAACGTGCGCTTCCGGCGTGTTCGAAGAGCGTGACGCCCGCGCGTTCTATTTGCTCCAGCAACGTCGAGTGATTCCGCGCTTCCCCAACGATCTCGGCGGCCCGCGCGAGAAGCGCGGCGTAGTCGACGTTTGGAAGTTCCACGGTAATTCCGTAACGATGCATCTGCCGAGCTTCGCGAACGAGACGCGCGGCATGGGCGAGCGTGCGAACGGGAATGGGCCCCTCGGTGGCGGCCATGCCGCCGAACGCGTCGCGGGCGATCAGCGCCGTCTTGGCCCCAAGATCGGCAGCGCGCAGCGCCGCAGCGGTACCGGCCGGCCCGGCGCCGAGGACGATAACATCGAACGCCTTTGGTTCGCTCATCGACGCATTGATGGATTACGCATACGGCCTTATGATAACGCCGCCGCGCTGCGTTTGACACCATATATGCGGAAAAAAGAACGGACAGGTGCCTTCCTCTCAAGCACGAAAGGACGGACCCCCATTTGACAAGGAGTAGAAGCTATGGCAACGCAGGACGGAGACTGGACGAAGCCTTCCGCAATGGCGATTCCCAAGGAAGGTTACTTCGAACTCCAGCAGGGCAACTACGGGCCGATCTTTCCTAAGACTCCCGCTTGCTATGGATTCACCATCATTGCGAAGCTGAAGCCGGGACGAGAAGCCGCAATGCGCGCCTACGCCGATACCGTAGAAGGCGCCATCAAAAGCGACCCCGGCTATCTCGCGCCGCTCAAACTCCACTACTTGAAGTGGGTGCTCTTCGATATAGGTCAAGAGACCTATTTCATGTACCAAGGCATCTTTGATACGGATTTCGACAAATATACCGACGACGCCGTGGCCCTCTTCGCCAAAGCCGGATTGAGTACGGCCTTCGAGAACTTGGAAGGCTTTCCGGACGACTGGAAATCCAACGTTCCGGCCTTCGTCAAATTCGTGCGAGAGCATCATCGGCCCAGCTTCATGGAATATGGTGAGTATCCGTTCGTCTCCGCCGACGAGATCAAAAAGGCGCTCAGGGCCAAACAATCGTTCGGAGAAATGCTCGATCAAATGCAGTGACGCTCGGAGAACTACCGGAGGACGTTCATATGTGTCCATTGGGACGCACCTATAATCAGCTTCACGCTCCACGCGCGTACTCGCCCGGCCATCGCCGGTTCAGCGTCTATTGGACGTGGAGCTATCCATGGGAAGCCAACCGCCGCGTCGACGAACTCGACAATCGCTTTTCGACGATGACGGAGGTTCGGCGCGTCACTTGGCCGGCGTACGAAACGGAGGCATATTCCGACCGAATGTTCTTGCAAGGCATCGAGGGAACGCTCGAGCTCTTTCACCTCTCGCTCGTGAACTTCCAAAAGGTCGTCGGCGAAACAACCGGTCAGCCCGTTGCGGTCTACCAGCGAGTCGATCAGGCCGGTCAGCACCTACCGATCGACGAGCGCATTCTCGACGACACCGACACCTTGATGGTTTTCGGCTTAGACCACATGATAACCGAGCAGGAAGCCGCGCCGGAAGAAATCGCCGCGCTCAATAAGTTTCTCGAGCGCGAAGGCACGTGCGTGATTCTTGGTCCGCACCACGACGTCGGAGCCACGGGCGATATGAAGGTCCGCGACGTCGAGTACCATCATCACGGCGACGCGCTGGTTCCGCGGCAGCAGCGCTTCGGTACGTACACGCGCTCGCTGATGAAAGGACTGGGCGTGCCGGTCGAAAATCGCTGGGGATTGCGGCCGGAAACCGTGCCGGGCAGCACGCAGACCGTACCGTTGTCGATCGCCGAGGACCTCGATGACCGCCGCTGGCTCGAAGGCGTCCAAACGTTCGTCTTTCACATGCACCTTCCCCATTACGCGGTAACGACCACCGACGCGAATGCGATTCGCGTTCTCGCGCGCCAGCCGATCGATATGTCTCGACCGCATCCCTTCAGCGAAGCCGGCAACCGCGAGTTCAACATGTTTTTGTGGATGCCGCCGAACGGAAAGCGGGCGGGCGATATTCTGCTGGCAGATTCGACTATTTTCACGACGCTTTTCGGCGGCGACGAGAGCCTCGTTCGATTCTGGCGCAACTTGGCTACTAAGTGACGCAGCCGAACCTCGAACTTCACGACATCCAAAGCGGCGTGTTGCGCCCGCGCCCGACACCCTTTCATGCAACGTACGCGATCGTGCGCATCGACGATCGCGACGCGGGGCGGGAACTCATGCGGCGTTTGAGCGACGTCGTTTCGTCCGCCGCCCGGCCGGAAGAGCCTTCGGGCGATACTTGGGTAAGCGCCTCGCTTACGTTTGCGGGATTGAAGGCGCTCGGCGTGCCGCAGGCATCGCTCGACAGTTTTCCTCCCCAGTTCCAACAGGGAATGGCCGCACGAGCGCACCTGCTCGGCGACGTCGGGGAAAGCGACCCCGCGCATTGGGAGAAACCGCTGGGATCGCAGGACCTTCACGTCGTCATAACCGCCATCTCGAAGGATATGCCCCATCTCGAGGCGGCGCTCGCGCGAGCACGTGCCGCTTACGAGCAGTTCTCCGGCATTACGGCGATATGGCGACAAGACTGCCACGTGCTGCCCGACGAGGCCGAACCCTTCGGTTTCAAGGACGGGATCAGCCATCCGGCCATCGAGGGCACGGGCATCCCCGGTAGCAATCCAAGTGAGGTTCCACTCAAGGCCGGCGAGTTCGTGCTGGGATATCCCGACGAGATGAGCGCTACGCCCAACGTCGCTCCCCTCCCCGAGGCGTTAGGCCGCAACGGCAGCTACGCCGTGTTCCGCAAGCTGTACCAGCGCGTCGCCGACTTTCGGCGCTACCTTCGGGAAACCGCATCGTCGCCGGATGAGGAAGAATTACTAGCCGCAAAGATGATGGGCCGCTGGCGCAGCGGCACGCCGCTGGCGCTATCTTCGACGACGGACGATCCGGCTATCGGCGGCGATGCAAAACGCCGCAACGATTTCGGTTTCAAATCCGACGATCCGATCGGATATAAGACTCCGTTGGGATCTCACATTCGCCGCATGAACCCGCGCGACGGGCAGGTTGCCGGCGTGCCGCGTATTCACCGAATGATTCGCCGCGGGACCGCGTACGGACCGCCGTTGCCGCCCGGGGTGTTAGAGGACGACGGCGTCGATCGCGGGCTGATGTTTGCCTTCGTCGGCGCTCACTTAGGACGACAGTTCGAATTCATTCAATCCGAATGGATGAACCACAGCTCGTTCTTCGGCGGTACGACGGAACGCGATCCGATTTCCGGAGCGGGAGATGGAACTGGCGACTTTTCCATTCCACGGCGGCCGATTCGCCGCCAGCTCACCGGATTGCCGCGGTTCGTGGTCACGCGAGGCGGAGAGTATTGCTTCCTCCCGAGCTTGAGCGCGCTGCGCTGGCTCTCGGAGCTGAAAACCTAGCTGCCCTCGAACGAACGGGGACACCGCGGCGCAAAACTTTGGTGCCTAGAAAGGGACCCGAACCCCATGCCGTTGCACAGCCCCAGCCGCTAAACGCGGCCGGGGACCCCGGTGCTGAAATAACCGCTCCGCGCTACGCGCTCCGCTGCGGCGGCAACACCGCGGCGCAAAACTTTGGTGCCCAGAAAGGGACTCGAGTCCCCACGATGTTGCAAAGCCCCAGCCGCTAAACGCGGCCGGGGACCCCGATGCTGAAATAACGGCTCCGCGCTGCGCGTTCCGCTGCGGCGGAAACACTGCGGCGCAAAACTTTGGTGCCCAGAAAGGGACTCGAACCCCCACGGTGTTGCCACCACTGATACCTGAAACCAGCGCGTCTACCAATTCCGCCATCTGGGCACGCGACCGGACCCGATTCGCGCCGGCCCGCTGCGGCCCTCCCCCTGGCGACGGACGTCGCAACCGGGAACCGGGGGGCGGGGTCTTGAGGGTCCACCATGCCCGCGACCCTCATCGGCGCCATCGCGCCCCCGCTCGACCCGTACTCTCAGGCCGTTACCGCTGCCGCGGAACGCGTCAGTCCGGCCGTGGTGTGCATCGAAGTTCGCAGCGGCCAGCGCGGCGGCAACGGTTCGGGATTCGTCTTCACGCCCGACGGGTTCGTGCTGACCAACAGTCACGTCGTGCACGAAGCCGAACGCATCGGCGTCACGCTGCTGGACGGGCGCGAGTTGGAAGCTCGTCTGGTCGGCGACGATCCGCACTCCGACGTGGCGGTGTTGCGCGTCGCGGCGCCGGAGCTCGCGCATGCGACGCTTGGCGATTCCGCCGCGCTGCGGCCGGGCCAGCTCGTGGTTGCCGTCGGCAATCCGTTCGGCTTGGCCTACACGGTAACGGCGGGCGTCGTAAGCGCGTTGGGGCGAACTCTGCGCTCGCAATCGGGACGGATGATGGATAACATCGTCCAAACCGACGCCGCGCTCAACCCCGGCAACTCGGGCGGTCCGCTGGTGAACGGTAACGGCGAGGTCGTGGGAGTCAACACGGCCGTCCTTCCCGGACAAGGCCTATGCTTCGCGATCGCGATCAACACGGCGATCCATAACGCCGGGTTGCTCATGCGCGACGGAAAGATCCGGCGCGGTTACCTAGGCATCGCAGGGCAGGACGTGGTCCTCGCCGTCGCGGCCGCCCGCCGCTTCGGCCTGGCCGACCGGCGAGCGATCGTGGTGACGACGGTCGAACCCGGCAGCCCGGCGCACGTCGCCCGGCTCCAAGCCGGCGACGTTCTGCTCGCATTCGAGGGCCGCGCGCTCCGCGGGCTCGACGATTTGCACCGGATTTTGACCAGTGCCGACCTCAGCCGCCCCTACAAACTCGACGTTCTACGCAAGAGCGAGCGACTCGCACCGATAATCTTGCCGGTTGAGTCACCGCATGATCCGTAAACTTCTACCGATTCTAGGCGTTACGTTTATCGACATCATCGGCTTCAGCATGCTGATTCCGATGCTGCCGTATTTCGTCACCCACTTCGGCGCGTCGCCGTTCGTGGTCGGCGTGTTGTTCGCCACGTTTTCGCTCTGCCAGTTCGTCTCGGCGCCCCTATGGGGGCACGTCTCCGACCGGATCGGACGCAAGCGCGTGCTGATCATCAGTCAGATCGGCGCAACCATCGGCTGGGCGATGCTGGCTTTCGCCCCGACCATCGGTTGGGTTTTCGTGGCCCGCATCCTCGAGGGCGTCTCGGGCGGCAACATCAGCATCACGCAAGCGTACGTCGCCGACTTGGTCGAACCGAAAGACCGTTCGCGCGCGTTCGGATTGATCGGCGCGATGTTCGGTGCGGGCATGATCTTCGGTCCCCTGGGCGGCGGCCTGCTGTTTGCGCGCTACGGTTTCGCCGCACCGTTCCTGGCGGCGGCGGCGCTCCAGCTGCTGACGCTGCTGCTCACGGTCGTCATGCTGCCGGAATCGCGCAAGCGCGACGAAGACGAAGAGCGGGTCGGGATGGGTCAGATTCTCGCGAGCTTCAAACAGCCGCGCCTCTCCCGCATTCTTTGGCAGAAGCTCGCAATTTCGCTAGGACTCTACGGCTGGTTCGCCGTCATCGCGCTCTATTTGCAGCGGCAACTCGGCTTCTCGCTCACGCAGACCGACTATTTCTTTTCGATCTTTGCCGTGTTAAACGTCTTGGTCAACGTCTTTGTGATCGGGCGAATCTCGGCGTGGCTGGGCGACCGCGCGATGTCGAACGTGGGATTAGCCTCGTTGGTTGCCGCGCTTGCTACGCTGCCGTTCGTCCACGAATTGCCCGTGCTGGCAGCGACGATGGTGTTTTTCTGCTTTGGAATGCCGCTGGTCAGCACGGGGATCACCGCGCTCATCAGCAATGCCGCGTCGGATCGCGAACAGGGGACAGTCCTGGGAACCAGCTCGTCGCTCGACTCGCTCTCCGGTATCTTAGCTCCGCCCGTTTCGACCGGCCTGCTGACCACGTTGGGTCCGGCATACGCGGGCATCGAGCCGGTTTCGCTGGTCGCCGTTGCGTTACTGATGGGATTGGCGAGCGCGCGTAGCGAGCAGTCCGGGGAACCAGCGCCCGGCCTCGCCTGCGAAATCGAAACCGCTAAAATCGAAACGCTGCAATAGCTTTCCGCGAGGTCAGACGAGCCTCTCGGTCTTCAGTTCGCCCCCCATCAGGCGGTCGACGATATCGGCTTCGAATGGTTCGAGCGGTTCGGGCTCGAGCTCGGCGGCGGCATACGGTTTTCCGGCCTGTGAGGCTGCCCAGATGAAATCTCGGAAGACGCCGCTCGGATCGCTGCCGTTGCCGTCGTGAAAATTGAGAATGCTCTCCGCGGTTGCTTGACCGAGGGCGCCGGTCGCAAGCGCCTCGCGCACCAGCGCTTGATTCTCCGGCACGTCGCGCCAGCGCGGAGACGGGTTCGCGACGCCGGCGGCCTCGTCGTCGCGCATCGCTAGGCCGCCGTCTTTTTGCGCCGCTTGGCCGCGGGTTTGTCCTGCGGTGCGGCGCGGCCGTTCGATCCCGACCGGCGCTTCTTGCTCTCTTCGAGGCTCTGCGCCAATACGTCCATGAGATTGACCACCTTGGCGCGCGGCGGCGCCTTTTTGGTTTTGGGCAGTTCTTGACCGTGCGCGCGAGCGTCGATCATCGCCAGCACTTCGTCGTGGTAGCGGTTGACGAACTTTTCCGGCTCGAAGGCGTCGACGCTCATCGTATCGATCAGCATCTTCGCCATCTTCATTTCGGCTTCGGGAAGCTTCTCTGCATCGGGAAGCTCGAGGGTGTCCGCAGCGACGATTTCGTTGGCCCAGTGCATCAGTTCGAGCACGAGCGCATCGCCGAGCGGCTTAACGGCCGCGATGTATTCTTTGGTGCGAATGACGACCCGCGCCACCGCCACCCGATTGCTCTTCGCCAGCGCCTCGCGCAGCAGCGCGTACGCGTGCCGTCCTTGTTTGGTCGGCTCCAGATAATACGGTTTGTCGAAATACATCGGATTGATCTTGTCGAGCTCGACGAACTCCAAGATGTCGACCGATTGGGTCGCCTCTGGATTCACCTTTTTGAAATCCTCGTCGGTCAACAGGACGTACTGACCCTTTTCGTATTCGTACCCCTTGACGATTTCGTCCCACGGCACGGGTTTGTCGTCGACGCTGCAGACGCGCTCGTATTTGATGCGTCCTTCGTCCTTTTTGTGCAGTAGGTTAAACGAAAGGTCGTCGGATTTTACGGCCGTGAACAGCTTCACCGGTATCGTGACCAGCCCGAAGTTGATGGACCCCGACCAAATTGCGTGCGCCATAGTCTGCCTATTCTACCCGTTTTCGGTCCGGGTGTCTCGGGTCTTTACCCCCAGCGCTTTTGGGCGCGGGCGATCGCCGGCTCGAGCCGCTGCTTCTTCCAGGCACCCCCGGCCCACGGGTCGCCGCCGGATTTTAACCGCCGCGGCGTGCTGCGGATCGTGTACTTGGCGAACTCGTCCGAAGGGACGACCGCGCCGCGTTTGCGCGCGAACGCCTCGACTTCGCCCCAGTCCAACGGCGTCGACACCGGCGCGCCGTCGCGCGCCCGTACGCTATACGGTACGACGTAGGTTTTACCGCGGCCGACCTGCACGTAATCGAGATAGACCGCATCCGGGCGGCGCTTTCCCACCGAACGCTCGAGCGTCACCGCGTCGCCGAGACCCCCGGCCACGTGCCGCGCGAGCAGTTCGGCGAAAAGCTTGGCGCTCGCATACGAATATCCGGCCGACAGCGGGACGAAGACGTGCAGACCCATTCCGCCCGACGTCTTCACCAGCGACTGCAAACCGATATCCGCGAGCGCCGCGCGAATGGCCAAGGTTACGCCGGCGAGCGTTTTGAGGGTGCACGTCTCGCCGGGGTCGACGTCGAAAAAAACGAAGTCCGGTTCGTCGAGCGTCTCGATGCGCGACGTCCACGCGTGCAGCGGTATCGACGCGAGATTGGCGACGTAGGCGAGCGTCGCTTCGTCGTCGCACACGACGTAGGTTACCTTCTTCGCGCCCTCGGCCGCCGTGGTGGTCACGCGCGCGACCCAATCGGGCACCCCCTTGGGCAGACTCTTTTCGAAAAACGACGGCCCGTCGACGCCGTCGGGATAGCGCTGCAGCGTCAAGGGCCGACCTTTGAGATACGGCAGAATCACCGGCGCGACGCTGCGATAATAGTCGATCAGATCGCCCTTGGTGTAACCGTCGCGTGGCCAAAGCACTTTGTCCAGATTGGAAAACGAGAGCCGCCGGCCGTCGACCGTCGCCGCAACCCGCTCCGCGGCGCTCATCGGCTTGCTCGATGCTTGGGTAATTCTAAGTCGACGCTCGCGGCGGGCTTGTCGGCACGCACGCCCAGATACGCAGGATGCCGCAATATCCGGTCGCGGGTCCACTCGGTAAACCGCACCTCCACCACCAGCTCGGGTTTGACCCAGTGCGCGCCGGCGGCGCTTTCGACCGGCGAATCGAACGGCGACGTCTTGCGCGCGAGCTTCGCGAGTTGGGCGTGCAGTTGCGCTAGGACCTTTTGCGAAAACCCGGTCCCCACGTGACCGACGTAGCGAAAGCTGCCGCGGTCGTACGCGCCCAGAAGCAGCGCGCCGAAGCCTTTGCGGCTGCCGCGCGGTTCCGTCCACCCGCCGACGACGAATTCTTGCTGTTGCTGTGCCTTGATTTTCACCCAGTCGCGCGAGCGCCGTTCTTGGTACGTGGAGTCGCGCTTTTTTCCGACGATGCCTTCGAGCTTCTGGCGCTGGGCGGCCGCAAACAGCGATTTTCCCGTCCCGACGACGTCCTTGGAAAACAACACGAGACCGTCGTCGCGGATCGAGCGCTCGAGGAGCGCCTTTCGTTCGTCGAGCGGGAGCTTTCGCAAGTCGCGCCCGTCGGCATAAATCAAGTCGAACGCGACGTAGGTCAAGGCCGCCGATTTCTTTTGCGCTTCCTGCAAGCGCTGAAACTCGGATCGGCCGGCACGATCGAGGCTCACGATCTCGCCGTCGACCACGATCGGCACGCTCTTGAACCCTTCGGCCAGCCCGGCCAGATCGGGAAAGCGCGCCAACAGATCGAGTCCGTTGCGCGACACGAGCGTCAGGTCTCCGCGCTCGCCGACCGTGCAGATCGCCCGATAGCCGTCCCATTTGATCTCAAAGAGCCAGCCGTCGTCGTCGAAGGGCGCGTCGATCAGGGTGGCCAGCATCGGCGATTTGAGGTGCGGCAATGGATCGCGCTTCACGCGCGCGGGAAGTTTGGGCGCGGCCGCGTGTTTGGCTTTTTGCTTCGAGTTCCAGATCTTCGCACGCGGATCGGCCGCAACGTCGGCCAGCGTCTTCCCGGACTTCACCGACTGCGGATGATCGGCGGGATCGTACTTCGGATCGTCGTGCTCGTCGCGATCCTTGATCAGCAGCCACGGATCGCCGTGCTCCCCTTCCCGTCCTTTTATCCGAACGAGCGTAAACTCGCCGCGCAATTTCTTGCCGTGCAGCACGAACTTGATTTTTCCGCCGGCGATCTCGGCGGCCGGATCGTCGCCTTCGGCGAGGGCGTACGTGCCTTCGTCCCACACGATGACGTTGCCGGCGCCGTACTGTCCGCTGGGAATGTTTCCCTCGAACTCACGGTAGTCGAGCGGATGGTCTTCGACGTGCATCGCGAGCCGGCGGTCCAGCGGCGCGAGCGTCGGGCCTTTGGGTACCGCCCAGGACGCAAGCACCCCGTCGGCCTCCAGCCGAAAGTCGTAGTGCAGCCGGGTCGCGCGATGCATCTGAACGACGAAGCGCAAGCGTTTCGCCGCCGCCGCTTTCTTGCCGCTGGGCTCGGGCGTGATCGCAAAGTCGCGCTTGCGTTGGTAGGTTTCGAGCGATCCCGGACGGTTGCCGAGCTTCTTGGAGGCGGGCGGCATGCGATTCGACTTCGACGAACCGGGGAGAGTTCACCCTCGGCTCACGGCGCAGCGGAATCGCAACGTCGCGTCGAAGTGCGAACGCCGATCGTGTGGAGTCTCATCGGATTGTGTTTCTCGCTCGGCGTCGCCGCCGTCGCGTGGCGCCGCCGCCGCGCCGCCGCCGGATTCTACGACGGCGCCGTTTACGCGATGACGCCGCGCACCCACGCCGGCTACGCAATTGCCAGCCTGGCGTTCGCTCTCTTTTTTGCCGGTACGGCCGCGCTGCGCGCCGAGACCGCGGGGGTATTGGGCCTGATGCTTTTTGCGGTGATCGCCGCGTTCTACGGGACCTCGTTCCTGCGCGGGGCGGCGGATGCCGATGAATGAGTTCCGTTTTTCGCCGCGCACCAACCGGGCACACGAGATCGGTTGGATGGGTTGGGGCGACGACGCGTTTGCGCGCGCCCGGACCGAAAACAAGCCCATTTTGCTGTCGATCTCGGCGGTGTGGTGCCACTGGTGCCACGTGATGGACGAAACGTCGTACTCCGATCCGGCGGTGATCGCCGCGATCGCGCAACGATTCGTCCCGATCCGGGTCGACAACGACCGCCGGCCCGACGTCAACGCTCGCTACAACATGGGCGGCTGGCCGACGACCGCCTTTCTCGCCCCCGACGGGGCGCTGCTGACCGGCGCTACCTATCTGCCGCCCGATCAGATGGCGCGCGCGCTGGACGAAATCGCTCGATTCTACGCCGAAAACCAAGACGCGATCGCGGCGCGGACGATGCAAGCGCAAACGCCGCGGACCGATCACTCGCCGGTCGCGCGCGCGGATTTGCGCGCTGCAATGATCGTCCGCTTGACCGAGCAGCTGAGCGAAGGATTCGATGAAGAGTTCGGCGGTTTCGGGGACGCGCCGAAGTTTCCGCAACCCGAAATGCTCGAGTTCCTGCTGTCGGAATGGCGCGTTACCGGAGAGCAACGCCTCTACTCAATGGTCGCGCGGACGATCCTCGGGATGGCGCGCGGCGGCACGTACGATCACGTCGAAGGCGGATTCTTCCGCTACTCCACGACCCGCGATTGGTCGGTTCCGCACTTCGAGAAGATGGCCGAGGATCACGCCGGGCTCTTACGGGTGCTCGCCCAACTCGCGCTCTTCGCGCCGGCCGGGGAATTTCACGCCACGTTGACGTCTGCGATCGGCTACGTGCGCGCGACCTTGCGCGATCCGGCGACCGGTTTTTTTGCGGGCAGCCAGGACGCCGACGAGGAGTATTTTGCGTTGCCGCTCGAGGAGCGGAGCCGTCACGGCGCGCCGTACGTCGATCGCACGTCGTACACCAACTGGACGTGCGCGCTCGCCGGCGCATGGTTTCTGTCGGCGCGCGCGCTCGAAGACGAAGCGTTGCTGCGCGAAGCCTGCGAAACGCTCGACGGCGTACACGCGCGCCTGCTCGATCCGGAGGGCTTGACATATCACTACGTGGTTCCCGGCGGCCAACCGCAAGTACGCGGCCTGCTCGCCGATCAAGCCGCCTACCTCCGCGCCTTACTCGACGGCCACGAAATCTCGGGCGAAACGCGCTTTTTCGAGCGCGCGCGCGTGCTGGCCGACCGCATCCTGGAGCGCTTCGAAGGCGACGACGGCGGCTTCTACGACCGCTTGGCGCTCGAAGCGCCGCTCGGACGGCTCGACGTCCTCGATCGCCCGATCGTCGACAACGGACTGCTGGCCGAATCGCTCCTGCGGCTGGCGGGGCTGGGCGGCGACGCGCGGTATCGCCTCGCCGCCGAGCGCACGCTGGCGCTCTTTGCGCGCACCTATGCCGGCGCCGGCCCGTTCGCGGCCGCCTACGGCCGCGCGCTGCGGCGCTATCTTTCACCCGAAATTACCGTCCGAATCGTCGGCGGGGCCGCCGACTCCGACGGTTTTCGCGAAGCGGCCCTGCGCCTGCCGGCCCCGCTCGCGACGATCCGGACCGTCGAACCGGCGGCCGCCGCGGAGTTGGAGCTGCCGCCCGAACCGGCGCCGACGGCCTACGTCTGCATGGGCACGACCTGCGGAGCGCCGGTCCGCGAGCCGGCCGGACTGCGCGCCGCCTTCGATGCCCTGGCCGTCGCACCGCAGCCCGGCTGAAACACGCCGGGGAGGGCTACCGTATGCACGGATGGAGGACCATAAACGTGACCCCGTACGCTCAGATGCTCGCCGTTCAGATGCGCCCCGAGGCGCAGGCCACCTTCGCCTACGAATATCAGCGCTACGCCAAAGATCCGACCCTCGCGTTCGTGCTTACGCTCGTGCTCGGCGTGGTCGGAGGCGAGTCGTACTATCTTGGAAACTATATCCGGGGAATCCTCATGTCGCTCGCGCTCTTCACGGGCGTGGGGTTGTTCGTCACCGTGCCGATGTGGATCTGCCGCTGCTTCACGGTTCAAGGCGAATGCGATGCCTACAACGATTACGTCGCGTACTCGTTAGCGTGGCGCTACTGGCCGTACGAATCGCGCAACGATCGTCAAGCGCCCGAGCCGCCGCCGCCGCCGGAGCCGGTGCGTGCGCGCTACAACATCGGCGGCGTGCCGATGACGGTCCGCCGTTAGCGAACGCAACCCGATCCACCCTATAGAACCACCAGGGGCCGGGCCGCCGGCGACACGAGCGGCGCGCGCTGCAGGAGAACGCGCAGCTGGAAGAGCGCGCTGACCGCGGCAACCACGATCGCACACGCGAAGCACCAGAAGACGATCGCGTTGAGCGCTTGCGCGGCCGCTGCATAACGCATCGGATCCGGCGCGGGGCCGCTGACGAAAACGTACGCGTGCGCCGTGAGCGCGAACGCCGAGACGACCAGCGTGACGAAGCTCGTAACCAAGAGCGTAGCCGCGCGCAGACGCGTCAGGTCGGGGCGGACGAGGTTGATGCAGCCTTGCAGAATGCGCGCCACCGCGATCGCGACGAACGCGTCGAGCACGGTGTGCCAGATCGGCGCGAGCGAAAGGGGCGCCAGCGCGGCCGGCACGCCACCCGATTCGAGATGCCAGAACGTACTGCGAACCCCGGGCAGATCCATCACCCAACTCAGGAACAGTGCGTTAAAGAACATATCGACGCCCGTACTGAAACGGGAGACGGGCGCAACGCCTTGCGGTACCGGGAGTTTGCGCGGATCCCACCGGGCCGGCCACGCGGCCCCGGCGCGCTCGCGAATCGCGAAGATCAACGTCACCACGCCGATCACCCAAAAGATGCTGCTCCAAAGCGTTCCCCAGGCGATGAAGTACGGGCCGATGCGGCCGGCGGCGATCGCGAAGAACGCGGCGGCGACGATCTCGAGGCCGACGACGATCGAAAGCACGACCTTGAGCGTGCCGACGTAGAACGGGAAGAGTCCCGGTCCGATGAGATATTGGTGTTTGAGATAACGCGCGGCCGCGAGTTCCGGCCGCCCGTAGTTCTCCAACACGTTGCTTTGCTCGTCGACCGTGAGCGGCCGTCCGAGAGCCGTCTGCCGGTCTTCCATGGCAGACTGGATCTCGTCGGAAAGTTCCGCAACGATGTCCGACTGCTGCGCTTTGGGCAAGTACTGCTTTACGGCGAAGAGGTAGCGATCGAGAAGTTCCACGGTGCTCAAGCCTCCAACGCTTGGTGTTCGAAAATGCGATCGAGCGACGCGTTGAGCCGGCGCCACTCGTCTAAGAGTTGTTCGAGGATCGCCGAACCGTCGGGCGAGAGGCGATAGAAGCGCTTGTTGCGTTTATTTTCCTCACGCCACTCGCTGCGGAGCAAACCCTGGCTTTCCAGCCTCCGCAAAAGCGGGTAGAGGGTGCCTTCGTCGATCTCGAGCCCGTGCTCGCCCAGAGCCTTGCGCAGCGTGTAGCCATAGTGCTCGGCCCGCAGGTGGGCGAGCACGGCCAGCGTGAGGCAGCCGCGGCGCAACTCGAGGCGCAGGTTTTCATACAGGTCCGGGATCACCGGCGGTCGGGCTTTCCTAATGCCATGCGGCATATACTATATCCCACACAGTATAAAGTCAAGCACTCGAGCCGCCGCCGGCCTCGGGCTAGGTCTCTAGGCCCGCACGTAGGTCAGCCAGTACCAGCAGCCCCACAGTCCAACCGCTACGGAATAGGCGGTCAGCACGTATCCCCAGCGCGGAAAGCGGTCGCGGACCGCCAGCATCATGAGGGCGACGAGAAACGGCTCGAAATCCAGGGCGTGGCGCATGCCGAACTGCGCGAAGCCGTTGACGTAGTAGGCAAAGTTCGGGATCGCCGTCAGCGCGGCCGCAAGCCAGAGCGCCGCGACCCAGCGGGCCGGAGAGCGTGGCCCCAACGCCAGCAGGAGCGCGGGCGACGTCCACGTCAACGCGACCCCGGAATACTCGGGACGAAAGAAGGGGAACGAGCCAAGCCAGGTCGGCGCCTGCACGAAAAACGAGAGCACTTGGTACGGGACGTATTCCAGCCGAAAAGGCGAACCGGTCGGAAAGCCCGCCTGGTCCTGGTGGTACCACAACGTGTATCCCAGGTCCATCCACGTCCCCCAGCGCGCGCGATTGTACAGCAACCACGCAACGCCGACCGGAACGAGGACGGCAGCGAACTGCAGCAGCGAACGGCGCCAGCGCGGATCCGGCGCGAACGGCCGCTGCGGATCGGCTAAGCACAGGTATGCGTACACGGGCAGCGCCGCGATCAACGAAAACCGCGATTCGAACGCGCACGCCGCCCAAAGCACGACGAGCCACGCGCGCCGTTTACCGCTCAGTTCGGCCAAGGCCAGCATCGTAAAACACACCGCGCTCACGTGCGCGAGAAACCACACGTCGCCCAACATCGCGCACCAGAGCAGATCCGTCCCGGCAAGCAGGAATGCACAGATCCAGGCATTGCTTGCCGGCCGCAGCCCGAAGTGCTCGCCGAGCTGCCAGGCAGCGCCGATCGCGACCGCAGCCAACACCACTGCGAGCAACGTCTGATTCGCGGCCGTTCCGAACAACGCGACGTACGGAAGAAGCAGCACGGCCGGCATCGGAGCCTCGATCACATAGTGCCGCCCGGCGTACGCGATCGCGTCGATGTACGCGCCCGGCCACTCGATCCAGACGTGTCCGTGGGCAAACGCCGAAGCCAGCAGCACGTAGTTGTCGTACGGGGTCGCGCGCAGGTGCGATGCGAGCGCCGTTACGACGAACGCTACGGCAGCGGCGGCATATGCAGGCTTTACCCGGCTCACGATGGGGCGTGCGGCGGTAAGGGCCGCGGAGCCGAAAACGTCGAGGAAGGCAGGCTTTCGGGAAACCGGTAGTCGGTCCAGGTGATCCGCTCGCGCGCCGGCTTTCCGCCGACGCTCGCGTCGACGGCCGCCACGACGGGCATCCAGTACGGTCCAAACGGCGCATACTCAACCTCGCCTGAACCGTGCGCGCCGGTGCCGGCGGTATGAAAGTGAATCGCGCGCGGTAAGAATCTGACCCCGTCGATCGTGATCCGATCGACCGAGGTTTCCGGTTGGCGCAGCAACGGCGTGACGTCGTAAACGTAGTCGAGATGCGCGCCGTCGGGAACGGCGCGCAAGAAGAGCATCTGGTAGCCGACCATGCGCGGAGCCAGGCGAGTGACGGCATACCGATCGTCGCGCCGCGAAATCCGCACGGTCTTATGGGTGAGCGCGGCCCCGTCGACGGCCAGCGTTTCGTCGCGAACGTCGTTCCCGCTACGGTAGATGCGATGGCGCTGTTCGATCGTGACCGGACCCAGCTGAGAGACCGCATACGTAAACACCACGTTCTTTGGGGCGGCTACGGTCTCGATCGCCATCGAGTAGCGCTGCAGCACGTATTGCGAGTCGAGCTGCTCTCCCCGCGGCGAAGGCGACGGCGCGACGCCCAACAACGCGACGACTCCCGCGACGGCCAGCCGCCGGAACCGTCTCACACCAAAACCGTCTCGCGAATCGCCGCCAGAGCCGCTTGCGCACCGGCTGGATTCTTACCGCCGCCTTGCGCTTGGGCGGGTTGGCCGCCGCCTTTTCCGCCGACGAGCGGCGCCGCGAGCCGGACGAGATTGCCGGCGTGCACGCCGGTTTTCACGAGGTCGTCGCTCGCACTGACTAAGAGGCTCACGTTCTCGCCGTCGACCCCCGCCAGGGCGATGACCCCGCTGGACAAGCGGCTGCGAATTGCGTGGCTCAAGTGCCGAAGCGCTTCGCCGCCGGCCTCGGGCACGACCGCACCGACGAACGTGCGGCCGCCGAGCCGTTCGGCCTTTTCCAAATACGCCTGGGCGTCGGCCGCCGCAAGGCGCGCCTTGAGCTGTCCGAGCGCCGTTTGAAGATCCTTGACGTCGCGCTGCAACTTGGTGACGCGTTCGCCGAGTTCTTCCGGCGCGGTCGCGAGCGACGACGAAAGGTCGGCAACTAAGTCGCCTTGGCGCTCCACGAACTCCTCGGCCGCCTTCGACACGCACGATTCGATCCGGCGGATGCCGCTGCCGATCGACGCCTCCGACAGCATCAGAAACAGCCCGAGCTCGCCGGTTGAATGCGAGTGCGTCCCACCGCAAAACTCGGTCGACGGACCGGCGGACACGACGCGGATCGCGTCGCCGTAGTTTTCACCGAGCATCCAGATCGCGCCGGTCTTCTTGGCTTCCTCGAGTGGAAGAACGCGCGTGGTCAGATGCGCGTCGTCGCGAATCATTTCGTTCACGCGGCCGGTCACCGCCCGTTTTTGCTCTTTCGTGAGAGCGCCGCCCGGCCAGCGAAAGTCGAACCGCATGCGATCGATGCCGACCCAGGATCCGGCCTGATTCACTTCGTCACCAAGCACGTCTTTGAGCGCGCGCTGCAAGAGGTGGGCGGACGTGTGATGGCGGCGAATCTCGCGGCGCCACCAGTCGTGGACGGCAGTCGCAACGCGTTCCCCGGCGGCGAAAGTACCGCTGCGAACGACGCCGTGGTGAGCGATCGCTTCGCCGAGATACTGCGTGTCGCGGACTTCGAAAGATGCCGCGCCGGTCGAAACGACCCCACGATCGCCGATCTGGCCGCCGCGCTCGGCATAGAACGACGACGCGTCGAGAATCAGCACGCCGGTCTCTCCCGCATGCAACTCCGTCACGGGACGGTCGTCGCGTAAGAGCGCGACGACGTTTCCGCTTCCTTCGAGCCCGTCGTAGCCGGTGAACTCGCTCTTGATCGCCGGCAAGTCCGTCACGCTGACCGTCGCCCGTTTCGCCGCTGCGTCGCTGCGCGCGCGCTCGCGCTGCTCGTCCATCAACGCTTCGAAGCCGCCTGCGTCGACCGGCACGCCGCTTTCGGAAGCGATTTCGCGCGTCAGCTCGATCGGAAATCCGTACGTGTCGTGCAGCGCAAAGGCGTCGTCGCCGGCGATCGCACGGTTACCCTCGGCCGCGGCCTGGACGATCAGCCGGTCGAGAATGGAAAGACCGCGCTCGAGCGTTCGCTCGAAGGTGCGTTCTTCGGATTCGAGAGCTCCCTGAATTCGGGCGGCGTTCTGCCGAAGTTCCGGATATCCCGACTCCAACGAGGCGACGACGGCGGGCACGAGGCCGGCCAGAAAGCCGTTGGGATACCCGAGCAGACGACCTTGACGAATCGCGCGGCGAATCAAGAAGCGCAGCACGTAACCCCGGTCGGCGTTCGACGGATAGACGCCGTCGTTGATCAGAAACGTGACCGCCCGCGCATGATCGGCGACGACGTTTCGACGAACGGCTCGTTCGGCTTGCGAAAGCGCGCTGGAGCCGACGTCGGGCTGGGCTGCGACCAGCGCGGTAAACAGATCCGTCTCGTACATCGACGCCTGCCCGGAGCAGATCGCGAGCATGCGTTCGAATCCCGCACCGGTGTCGATCGCCTTGCGCGGAAGGTCGCCGAGTGTTCCATCGGCGGTCCGATTGTATTGCTGAAAGACGACGTTCCAAAACTCGACGAATCGGCTGCCTTTGTTCGGACCGTCGTCTTCCGGCCCATCGGCAAATCGCTCGCCGAGGTCGTAGAACAGTTCGGTGGACGGACCGCACGGTCCGGTCGATCCCATCGTCCAAAAGTTATCTTCGTCGAACCGGCTGACGTGCGACCGGTCGAGGCCGACGTCGTCGACCCAGATGCGCTCGGCCTCGTCGTCGCCGGTGTGAACGGTGACGTACAGCCGAGCCGGATCCAGTCGAAGAATGGCCGTCGAAAACTCCCACGCCCAGGCGATCGCCTCGCGTTTGTAGTAGTCGCCGAAGCTAAAGTTTCCGAGCATCTCGAGAAAGGTGCCGTGGCGGCCGGTCCGGCCGACGTTTTCGATGTCGCTTTTCGCGCCGGCTACGCGCAAACACCGCTGGACGGTAACGACGCGCGGCGCCGGCGCGGGCCGTTCGCCCAAAAATACCGGGACGAACTGTTCCATTCCGGCGATCGTAAACAGCGTCGTCGACAGCCGATGGGGAACCAGCGTCGCGGGCGGCACGAGGCGATGTCCTTTAGCGACGAAGAAGTCGATCCAGGCTTGGCGGAGTTCCTGACTTTTCATAGGCGTCAACGCAGAATAATAGCAGAAACTAGGCGGCCGGCGCTATCGTTCTTCGCTCACTGCTCGGCTAGGGACGCGCGCAGCTTTTCCAGGGCCTTGGCCTGGAGCCGCGATACGTGCATCTGCGAAACGCTCAGCCGCTTCGCGATTTCGGTCTGCGAGACCGACTCGTAGAACCGCAGGTAGATGATCACGCGCTCGCGCCCGGTGAGCACCCCGAACGCCCGGTCGAGGTTCGCCCGGTCCTCGAGGAGTGCCAGGCCGGAGTCCGTGACCCCGACGGTGTCGGAGAGCGTCTGCGATTTCTTGTCGCCGTCGCCCGAAACTTCGCTGTCCAACGATAACAGGTTGTATGCCTGACCGAGTTCCTGAGCCTCGAGAATGTCTTCCTCGACAGCTCCCAACAGCTCGGCCAGCTC
>DASXDV010000100.1:0-4741 GCA_036490465.1 Candidatus Tumulicola sp.
TGTCTCTCGAAGTCCAAAAAAGCACGGCTTTCGGCCACAATAAGTGGGCGAAGGCCGAAAAAGCCGGGGGAGATCTCTCGAAAATGACCGATTCCGCTCAATCCCGACGATTTTCGCTGAATAGATCAGACGGGCCCTAGAAGTCCGGTTGCTGCCGATCGAATGCGCCGGCGACCTCGACGAACGCTTCGATCACGTCGTGTGCACCGGCGTGCTTCATCACCTCGACGACCCCGACGCCGGATTGCGCGCGCTGCGCGGCGCCCTCGCGCCCGGCGGTGCGCTGCACGTCATGGTGTACGCGCCCTATGGCCGAGCCGGAATTTATATGTTGCAGGAGTACGCCCGGCGGCCCGGCATCGGCTGGCAGCCGTCCGAAATCCACGACTTGGCGGAGACGCTGCGAGCGCTTCCCCCCGGCCATCCCCTAGTGCCGTTGCTCGAGACGTCGCCCGATTTTGCCAGCGCGGCGGGACTCGCCGATGCATTGCTGCATCCGCGCGACCGCGCGTATTCGGTGCCCCACCTGATGGAGTATCTCGAGCGGGGCGGTTTGCGTTTCGGACGCTGGATCCGGCAGGCTCCGTATTTGCCGGACTGCGGGGCGCCCGCCGCGACCCCGCACGCGCCGGCCCTCGCGAACCTGACGGCGGCGGCGCAATACGCCGCCATGGAGCTCTTTCGCGGAACCATGGTGCGTCACGCCTTGGCCGCCTATCGGGACGACGGCGCCGCGCCGAACGTCGATTTTGACGGGTGCCGATGGCACGACTACGTTCCGGTTCGCTTGCCCGGGACGATTGCGGTGCGGGAGGGGATTCCGGCGGATGCGGCGGCCGTCCTGATCAACCGCAACCACCAAGATACCGATCTCTATTTACCGATCGACGCCGCCGCCGCGCGATTGCTGGAAGCGGTCGACGGCCGCCGCACGATTGCCGAGATCTGTTCCGGGCCGGCCGACCTCGAGATCGCCCGGTCGCTGTTCGAGCGCCTGTGGCGGTGGGATCAAGTCGTTTTCGACACCAGTTCGGCTTGGGCAGATCCGCCCCGAAATTAGCCGGGCCGGAAGGGGCTGGTGCGCGCCGGCCGTAGATCACAAGCGGATCGCGGAGGGTCCGGGACCCCTCTGGAGACACACCGCTCTCTTTCTAGGAGTACTATGACCAAACTTATCGCGATAACCTTCGGCTTGGCCGTTGCAGCCTTATCGCTGACCGCCACCCCGGGATCGGCCCAAAGCATGATGTCGGCAATGCCGAAATGCGCGGCGGGCGATTCGGTCGTCGGCGTGAACATGAACACGAAAGTGTACATGACGCAAGCCCAGATGAAAGCCAAATCGGCCGGCATGACCATGGCGCAAAAAGAGGCCATGATGAAGAAGAACAACGTGAAAATGATGTGCCAGTCGGCCGCCGTGAAGATGGGCGCGAAACCGGCGCCGTCCTCGATGTAACGACCTGCCGAGGCGTTCGACTCGCAACGCCCCTCGGGAAAAAAGGAGTCCGCACCGCGGGCTCCTTTCTTTAGGCGATCAGGTCGCGGTCCACCAATACGTTGCGCGGGTCGATGAGGTGTTTGTTCAGGCCGAGCTTGTCGGGCGGTACGCCCAGCGCGAACGCCACGAGCTGCGGCAGATGAAAGGTCGGAAGATCGGTGCGCCCCCAACGCGCCGCCGAATCGGCTTGATAGCCGTCCAGTGCCAAGTGGCAGAGCGGACACGGGGTGATCACCGCCTCGGCGCCGTGATCCTTGGCCATGCGCATGTTTTGCCCGACCATATCCGTCGCGACGTTGTCCTTCTCGAGTTGAATGTGAAATCCGCAGCAGCGCGTCTTGCCCGCGTAATCGACCGCTTCGCCGCCGATGGCCTCGATCACATCTTCCAGCGAGTGCGGATTGCGCGCCGACTCCCAGCCGTTGACGCTCTCCGGCCGAATGATATGGCAGCCGTAGAAGGGCGCGACCTTTAGACCGTTGAGCGGGTGAACGACCATTTTCCGCAGCGAGTCGAGCCCGATGTCGTCGATCAGCAGCCAGAGCAAGTGCCGGACGGTGACTCCGCCGCCATACTTCGCGCCGAACTTTCCGAGAATGGCGTTGGCGTGATCCATCCGCTCTTCGCTTTCGCGAAGCTCCTTGTTGGCGGCACGCATGTGCCCGGTGCACGTCGAACAAATCGTGATGACGTCGTCGAGTCCCAACGCCTCGGCCTGCGCGTAGGTCCGCGCGTTGAGGACGCGCGCCACGTCGCGATTGACGTCGTTGACCACCGACGCGCCGCAACACGAGGCGGCCGTTAGCTCGATCAGCTCGATGTCCAGTTTTTCGGCCAACAGCATCGTGGAGTTGAACAGTTCCTTGCACGACTCTTTGGCGACGCAGCCGGGGAAGAACCCGTACCGCTTGGTCTGGGCGGAGTGCGTTCGCGCGTGCGCGTCCAGCGGGAGATCTTCGGGAAGTAAGGTCGTACTCATCAGCTGACGGGAACCTCCAGCGCATCGAATATCGTGCGGACTTCGTCTACTTTAGGGATCGGCTTGACGAACGGCGGAGGCATCTTGCCCTTGGCAGCCATTCGCAGGCCCAGCGGGGCGACCTTGAGCAAACCTCGGACGTTGAAACGGCCGATCGTGCCTTGGATAACCTCGGTTTCGGCGAGCATCCCGGTCTGCTTGATGGTCCGGCCGACCACCAGCGCGTGCCGGGGTCCGCGCTCGTTCATCATCACCCGATCGGCGATCGCGGCGCGCTTGACGTCGATGATCCGATCGTTGGGATCGACGTGTTTGGGACAATACGAACAGGCGTAGCAGTGCGCGCACAGCCAGAGATAGTCTTCCGAGATTTGCGCGATCCGCTCGTCGCGTTGGCCGTCGCGGACGTCCTCGATGAAGCGGTAGGCGTACGCGATCGCGGCGGGTCCGGCAAAAGCGGGATCGACGCTGACGACCGGGCAGAGGGCGTAACACGTCGCGCACATGATGCAGTTGGCGACCTGAACCAGCTTTTTCATGTCGTCGGGCGAAACGCGGCGCTCGCGATCGTGGGTCGAGTCGGCATCCTTGGGCTGCAGGTACGGTTTTAGGCGCGCGTACTTGTCCCAGAAGGGATCCATATGCACGACCAAATCCTTCATCGGCTGAAAATTCGGCATCGGATCGACGACGACCACGTTCTGGTCGTTCATCACGGTGTTGCATGGCGTCTTGCAGGCCAGGCCGGTCACGCCGTTGATGTTCACGGAGCAGGATCCGCAAATTGCCGAACGGCAGGAGCGGCGGAACGTGATCGACCCGTCGACGTCCGCCTTGGCGGTTTCGAGCGCATCCAGGACGGTCGTGGTTTCGGGAACCTCGACGGTAACGGCGTCCCGATGGGGCACGACGTCGGTCGCTTCGTCGAACCGGAAGATATCGAGGGTAATCTTCGCCATCTCTTAATTCGCCATGCCTTCGTTAGTAGGTTCGGACTTGCGGGTCGAACTCGGTAATCGTCACGCTCCGGGAATAGTCCAGCCGAGGCGGACCGTCGGGCTGGCGCCACGCGAGCGTGTGTTTGAGCCAGTTCGCATCGTCGCGTTCGGGATAGTCCGTGCGCGCTTGCGCGCCCCGCGACTCGGTACGGGACAGCGCCCCCGCCGCGAGTGCGAGCGACGCGTCGATCAGGAAGTCCGTCTCCAGCGCCCCTACGAGATCGGTATTGAACGTCGGGGACTTGTCCATCACGTAGGCGGCGGCGTCGAAGTCGCGCCGAACGGCGGTAAGGTCCTCGACCGCCTTCGCCAGTCCCGTCTGGTCGCGGAAGATGAACGTATTGGCGCTCATCGTTTCGTTCATCGCGCGGCGGAGGTGCGGGGCGCGGGTGCCGCCCGTCCGCGACAGCAAGCCGGAAATCCGGTCCCGTTCCTGCTGCAGCGTTTTCTCCGACGGCTTGACCGCCGGCACTTGCTTGATGTACTCGAGCGCGTGGCGCGCCGAACGCGCGCCGAAGACGATCGTCTCCAACAGGGAGTTCCCGCCCAAACGATTGGCGCCGTGAACGCTCACGCAGGCGCACTCGCCGGCCGCGTACACGCCCGGAACGCGCGTGGCGCCCCACTTGTCGGTTTCGATTCCACCCATCGTGTAGTGCGCTCCCGGCAGAATCGGAATCGGCTCGTTGACGGCGTCCTTGCCGGTAGCGTCGAGCGCGAGTTCTCGGATTTGCGGTAAGCGCTCCAGAATCTTTTCGCGTCCGAGGTGACGCATGTCGAGCAGCACGCAGCCGTCGCTCCCGCGGCCTTCCAGAATCTCGGTCCACTCGGCGCGCGACACGACGTCGCGCGACGCCAGTTCGCCCTTGTTGGGAGCGTACTTGAACATGAATCGCTCGCCGTCGGCGTTGAGCAGATAGGCGCCTTCGCCGCGGGCGCCCTCGGTCATCAGAACGCCGTTCTCTTTCAGCGTCGTGGGATGGAACTGCATGAACTCCATGTCCATCAGGGGGATGCCGGCCTTGTAGGCGATTCCGAAGCCGTCGGCGGTCGAGGCGTAGCCGTTGGTCGTCTTCAGATACATCCGCCCGGCACCGCCGGTCGCGAAGATCGTGGCCTTGGCGGCGATCAGTTCTAGAGCGCCGTCGCGCATGTTATACGCAACCACGCCCGAGCCGACCCCGTCTTCGATCGCCAGCGCCGTGCAGAAATACTCCTCGTAGACCTTAACGCCGAACCGCTCGAGCTGCTCCCAGAGGGTGT
>DASXDV010000105.1:0-4975 GCA_036490465.1 Candidatus Tumulicola sp.
GCGGAGCGGCGCGACCGCCTCGCCGGCAGCGTCGTGCTGATTTTTCAGCCGGCCGAAGAAGGGCCGGGCGGAGCCGAACCGATGATCGCGCAAGGCGTGCTCGACGATCCGCGCGTGGACGCGATTGCGATGCTGCACGTCGACGCCCGGCTCGCGACGGGCTCGGTCGGGGTAACGCCGGGAGCGGTGAATGCTTCGGCCGACGAATTTCATCTCACCATCCGCGGTAAGGGCGGCCACGGCGCGTACCCGCATACCGCGATCGACGCCGTGCCCGCCGCCGCCGCGGCGATTCTGGCGTTACAGAATATCGCCGCGCGCGAGACCGACCCGCTCGCCAACGTGGTCGTAACGGTGGGGACCATTCAGGGCGGATACCGCAACAACGTGATTGCCGACGCGGTCGAAATGTCGGGAACGCTGCGCGCGTTCGATCCGCAAATCCGCAACGGTCTCGAAGCGCGCGTGCGGCGCATCGTGGACGGGGTCGCCGCGGCGTACGGGGCGTCGGCGGAACTGCGCGTGCTGCGCGGCTACCCGCCGGTCGTCAACGATCCGTCGCTGGCGGAAGGCTTTGCCGAGTACCTGCGCGCGCTCGGCGGCATGACCGTCGAACGCCCGCAGCCGACGATGGGCGGCGAGGACTTCGCCTACTTTGCCTTGCGCGTTCCCGCGGTCCAAGTTCGACTCGGCGTTCGCAGCGAGCGTGCCGGCGCCGTGCATCCGGGGCACAGCCCCGAGTTTCGGATCGATGAAGACGCCCTGCCGATCGGCGTCGACGTTTTGGCGGCATTCGCGACCGCGGTTGGCGAAGGTGCAATCGGTGGATAAGCATCCACAACCACTTGTGGATGAACAATCTGCAGGCACTACCTATAGGGGTAACGAAAGGGTCGCAAATGGCAATCGCTAGCGAAACCGCCGCCTTGGGGCGTTGGCTCGGGGCGAGCTTGGACGTCGACGCGAGCGCGGAGGAGGCGTTCGAACTGTTTTGCGCGGTCGAAAAGTGGCCCGTGTGGCTCTCGTTCTTGCGCAGCGCCCGGCTGGCCGCAGGCCGTTCGCCGGTCGGTTTGGGGAGTGAAGTCGTGATTCGGTCGTCCGTGCCCGGGGCCGAAGAAGAAGTCTACGAGGTAGACGCGCTCACGCCCAACTATCGCCTTTCGCTCGTGGGTGCGTACTCGACCCGCCGCCGGCTCGACTTCAGAATCGAACGGCGGACCTCGCGTGCGCGCGTGCACGTCCGGCTCGCCTATCCGGCCTACCACGGGAAGCTCGGCGAACTGCTGGACGGGTGGCGCCATCGCCGCAAGCTGACGGCCGCGCTGAACGATGCCCTCGTGCATTTCAAGGGGTTGGTCGAGTACCGCCGGCACGATGCCGTGCTCGCCGACCTGTGAACGGCCGCAGCTTGGCAGTCGTTGACCAAGAGTGCTAATTCCGGGTATACTCGGCTAGCGATGCCGCTCTACGACTACAAGTGCCAGGACTGCGGAAAAGTCTCCGAGATGCGCCACGGATTCAACGAGGCGTATAGCGCCCCGTGCGACGCTTGCGGCGGAAAGTTGATGCGGGTGTTCAATCCCGCGCCGATCGTGTTCAAGGGTTCGGGATTTTACGTCACCGATTCGCGCAAGGGCCGCAGCGCGGACGTTTCCAAACCGGAAGCCCCGAAGAGCGATGCGGCGAAGCCCGACGCTCCCAAAACCGATGCGAAGCCCGCCGCGGCGAGCGACGGCGGCGGATCGAAGCCCACCCCGAAGGCCGGCGAGTCGGCGGCTTAGGGCTCAACGCGCCTTGCTTTGGCTGATTCCGGCGGCCGGCGCGCTCGCCGGCGCAATTTGCGCGCTGGTGGGCATCGTGGCGGCACTGGGCGCGAGCCGGCAACTAAAAATCCATCTCGGGGGTCTGCAAGCGGCAATGGCGGCCTTCGGTCCGGCTCGGGCGGGCATAGCATTCGGGCGGATCGAGCGCGACGCGGAGGCGACCAAGGCGTTGTTCGCGCGAGCCGCGCGCGCTCTCGACGAGGTCCGGGCCGGACTGGCGGTCCTGCGCTTGCGCGAAGCTTCGATCGCAACGAAAGTGGCGTGGCTCGCATTTCGAGCCCTGATGTCGTTGCGCTAAACGCGTTCGAGGGTTTCGAAAAATCCCGGAAAGCTCACGCCGGCGCTCTGGGTCTCGTCGACGGCCAGCGGCCCGGCGGCCCGCGCCAGGACGGCGGTAGCCATCGCGATCCGGTGATCGCCGTGCGTCTCGACCGGCGTGCCGCACGGCGCCGGCCTCCCGCCGCGAATGCGGAGTTCGCCGCTTTCGTGCGTAGCCGCAATGCCGACCGCTCCCAGCAGCCGTTCGATCGCCGCAATTCGATCGGATTCTTTCGTCCGCAAATCCCCGCTGCCCGCGATCCGGGTCTCACCGTCGGCAAACGCGGCGGCTAGCGCCAAGAGGGGAATTTCGTCGATGGCGCGCAGCGCGAGGTCGGCGTCGATGTGGGCCGCGCGCAAGGGCGTGGATTCGACCGCGATATCGGCCATCGGCTCGCCGGCGCAGTCGCGCGCGTTGCGTTCTTCAATCCGAGCGCCCATGGTCCGCAGGGCCTCCAACAAACCGGTGCGAGTGGGATTCACGCCCACGTCGCGCACGAGGATCGCGCTGCCCGGCGTGATGGCCGCCGCGGTGATGAAGAAAGCGGCCGAAGAAAAATCGCCGACGATCTCGAGATTGAGCGGGCGCAGCGGTCTGGGCGAAAACGCGACGCTGCGGCCATTCCAGCGGATGTCGGCATCGAGATGCCCGAGGAGCCGCTCGGTGTGGTCGCGCGAACCGCGATCGCCGGCGATCGCGATCGGCGTTCGGGCGTAAAGGGCGGCGAGCAGCAGGGCCGATTTTACCTGAGCCGACGGCGCCAGAAGTATGAAACTCCGCGTTTCGACGGCACCGCGCCCCCGAAAATCCAGCGGGAGGCAGCCTGCGGACGTTTCGATTCGGGCGCCGAACGCGCGCAGCTGCGCGGCGACCGGTTCCATCGGACGCTGCCGCAAGGATGCGTCGCCGTCGAGCGCGACCGGCACGTTGGCGCCCGCACAGACCCCGAGCAGCATGCGCGCCGTCGAGCCGGAGTTCATGCAGTCGATCGGCGCGCGGGACGGCTGTAGTTCCGACCCCGTTACGACCGCGCCGGTGCCGTTGCGGTCGATTTGCACGCCGAGCGCGCGCAGCGCCTCCAGCGTGGCGCGAACGTCGTGCCCTGGATTGAGGTGCGATATCGCAATCGGGTTCCCGACCGAGGCGGCGACCATGAGGGCACGGTGTGAAACGGACTTGTCGCCGGGCACCGCGAGTTCGCCGCGTAGCGGCCCGGGAGCGAACGTTCGGCTGCCGAGCATCGATGCTGGGTAACGGTACGTAAAGCGTGGTAAAAATTCCCCTTAAAAATCGCATGGAAATCGCGAATTCCCGTAGGAAATCGAGGATTGAAGCGGTAGTCACAGGCTCAAGTGCTCGCTTTCACACGGAAAGGTACGGATGAACAAGGTAGATTTGACCAGGTCGGCGATGGAACGGCTCGGACTTTCTCGCAAGGATGCCGTTGAACTCGTCGACGGACTGTTCGACGACATACAAGCTGCGGTCGTCAGCGGCGACCCGGTAAAGATTCCGGGCTTCGGTCAGTTCAAGGTACGCGATCGCGCGGCACGGATGGCGCGCAATCCCGCAACGGGCGAACAAGTGAAAGTGCCCGCCAAGCGCGTGTTCAAATTTTTGCCGGCCAAGGCGCTTAAGGAAGCCGTGATGGCGAAGCGCGGAGCGCGCGCATCCTCGGCGCGCAAGGCGAAAAAGGCTCCCGCGCGCGCGGCCGCAAAGCCCGCTGCGAAGAAAGCCGCGCCGCGGAAGGCGGCCGCCAAGAAGACGACGAGCCGCAAGAAGCGCCGCTGACGCTTTTTCGGCAACGGATTGAAGTAGCGGGGCCGTGCGTGTGCGCGCGGCCCCGCTCTTCTTCGTGGGCCTAGCGATGTATGCGCACGAACGCGTATCGTTCGATCCAGGGATAGTCGTTGCGTTTTTGTAGGTCGACGTACTGGATCCAGCGGCCGGCGGTCGCCGGATTTTCGCCGGCAACGGGTTCGTCGACGCGGTTACGTTCGATATCCAAGACGATGTCGTTCTTGAGCCAAAGACGGCCCACTGGTCCGCGCGTTGCGCCGGAATGGAGGCGCCGGTCCTCGGGGTCCGATAAACCTCGTAGCCGGCCAACCATCCGTCGCGGACCAACTTCGCGCGCAGCGCAGCATCGAGGGGATACTACATAAGGGCCTCGGAACTTCCGGTCATCTCTACCTCGTCTCGGGGATAGGAGCAGCATCTTGCGGCGGTCGCATACCTATTGGGAAAGAACGGAGATAGCAGACGCCACCTCTCCGCAGCAGGCGAAGTCATCACATATCAGCCTGTCCGACTAACCGAGGCCACCGCTGTTTGCGGCTGAACCTCGCGAGCTAGGCTCTTAGGTTTCCTAGGGCGATGTCACGCATAATTGGATCTCGTACGACGCGCGTCATTGCGGAATCGAGCGCGTCCCGATCTGCCGAATCGAGCCTCGGAGACCTACCAATGTTGTGGGCAATTATAGCGCGATAGAGAGTAAAGACCTTAGATTTCAAACCCGGCGGTAAAAAAGATCTTATGCTGGGCGTTAGCTTTTCCATGTTTCTGAGTGACCTTACAAAGGCAACGATCGGCTCGACCGAAGATCCTCTCCCGGTTCGCATAAGAGCTAACACCTTATCCGTAGACCCAGAGTCGGGAAGCAAAGACCACAGAGCGACGACCTGTCGTCCGGGCGCGTCCATTCGCGTGTGTACTTTGAGCCAACACGCAGCGTTGCTTACGCGCTCGCAGTATAGCTCGGTGCGTTGCGAATTGCAAGCTGCATAGATTCCTCGCTTATGTAGGGTCGTTCGGTGATCCAGTCCTCGGT
>DASXDV010000139.1:0-6862 GCA_036490465.1 Candidatus Tumulicola sp.
AAATTCGTTAGGATGGGCGCTTCCGGCGCTGTTGCTGCTCGCGCTAGCCGTCCGATTGCTGTACGTCGGCAACGAAGGCTTCAAGACCGACGTGGACACGTTCGAAGCGTGGGCGATGACGCTGGCCGAGCGGGGCTTCGGCAGCTTTTACGGATCCGCCGGCTTCGCCGATTACCCGCCGGGATATCTCTATATTCTCGCCATTGTCGGTCACGTGTGGGAGTCGCTGTTCAAAAACCACGATAGTTCGGGTTTCGCCATCAAGGCGCTGGTAAAGGTCCCGGCAATCCTGGCCGATCTCGGCGTCGGCGTTCTAGTTTATGCGGTCGTGCGGCGCTTCGCCGCCGCCGGAATCGCGCTCGGCGCCGCGGCGCTGTACCTTTTCAATCCGGCCGTCGTCTACAACTCGGCAGCGTGGGGGCAAGTAGACTCGGTAGCCGGCGGCTTGGCGCTGTTTGCGATCTACTGTTTTTTGCGCTCCGACGACGGTGTGCCTGAGCGGCCCAGCGGCTGGATCGTCGCTGGCTGGCTGCTGATCGCCTATTCGCTGCTGATCAAGCCGCAGGCGACGGTCTTGTTGCCGCTGATGGCGGCGTTCGTGTTCGTCGACCCGGTGCGCCGGAAGGCCCGGCTCATCGCCAGTGCGATCGGGATCGTCGCCGCCGTATTGCTCGCGCTGGTGCTCATCGAGCCGTTCCACCCGAGCCATCCCATCGCCGCGTTCGCCTGGTTATTGGGGCGCTACACCTATGGCTCGAGCGTCTATGCGTTCAATAGCGTCAATGCGTTCAACCTATGGGCGATCCGCGGATCGCTCTGGCAGCCGGATACGGGGCCGATCAGCGCGTTCGGCGCGTTCTCGCTAGGCCCGCAGTATATTTGGGGCATCGTCTTGGTGGCCGCGGCGGTCGCGCTCGTGCTGTGGCGATACATCCAGGACCGGTCCTCTAGGGCGTTGCTGGAGGGCTGCGCGATCGTGACGATTGCGTTCTTTACGCTGGCGACGCGCATGCACGAACGCTACCTCTTCGACGGGTTGCTCTTCACGATCGTCTGCGTGCCGTTCGCCCGGCGCTACCTCTGGGGAGCGGTGGCGCTGTCGATCGTCCTGTTCGCGAACTTGCAGTACTCCTTGCAGTACCTGTACGTAATGGACAACCACGTGCCGGGGGTGAACGCCCAGAATCTTTGGGGCGCGCCGACGGTTTTACTCGCGCTGGTAGCCGTCGGAACGTTTTTCTGGCTCGGATATCAGTTTTTGGGCGGCGAGTCGCAAGCCGAGCCGGCTGCGGCCGAGGTCGCGCGTAAGGCAACGGCGCCCGTCGCGCCGGGAACCCACGGCTGGTTCGATCCGCGCGAAGGTCTGACGGCACTGCGCGCTCCGCTCGACTACGTCGTCATGCTGGCGCTGGGTGCGGCGAACTTCGTGCTCTCGTTCGTCGGGTACTGGTGGCCGCCCGACAAGGTGTTCGACGAGATCTACTTCGCGCGCGCCGGCGAAGAGTATCTGCAAAACCTGCGGATTTACGAGAACACCCACCCGCCGCTGACCAAACTGCTGGTCACCCTCTCGATGATGCTCTTCGGCGGGATGCCGCACGGACACGGCCTCGGCGGCTGGACGGCGCTCAACGCCATCGTCGGACACCTGCACGACGGCGACAACTCCTACGGCTGGCGATTCCTCGACGTCGTCTTCGGGGCGCTGGTCGTCATGCTGCTCTACGCGTTCGCCAAGCGCATCACCGGCTCGACGTTCTTCGCGTTCGTCGCCGCCTTGCTGCTGAGCGCCGATGGGATGCACTTCGTGCAGTCGCGGATCGCGACTCCCGAAGGATTCGTGATCTTTTTTGCGACGCTGGCGACGTACGCGTTCTACCGGTTTTGGATATCGTCGCAAGTCGGCGAAAGACCCTCCGTCGACGTTCCCGAGTGGGCCTTCGCATCGGCGGCCGCGGCATCGCTGCTGGCGGGTGCGAGCCTGGCGTTCGCGGGCCGTGCGGTCTGGAAGTTCGACACCGCGTCGACGGTCATTCTGACGCTTTACGCCGCTTGCGGCGCGTACTTGGCGATCCGGTACGTTGGATTTCCGCGGTTGTTTGGCGACGGCAGCCGCGAGTTGACGTTTGCCGAGGGATCGCTCGCGCTGCGCGGGCCGGACGGCACGACCGTGCATGCAGCCGACGGCGGGACGATCGACGATCGCGGTAAGATCGTTCGCGGCGCGCTCTCGCAAAATCGCGGGGGAGTGCTGACGTACGACGACGGCCTGCTGGGGATCCAGTATCGCCGCGATGCCAGCGTCGTCTACGAAACGCCCGAGGGGTCCGCGACCTACGCGCAAGACGAGATTCGCGCGCCCGAACGCGCTACCGAAAAGGGGCGTTCTGCGAAGCTTTGGCTGGTGCTGTTCACGGTCGCGTTGGGATGCCTGGTGAGCAGTAAGTGGTACGGAGTCATGGGTTTCGGCGTCAGCTTTATCGTGCTGATCGCGGTGTTTCTCCAACGCTACGTCTTGCGATTGCGCCCCACGCTCTGGGGCAATCCGCGGGGCTACCGAATCGACGGCGCGCTGATTACGATCGTGTTCGTGAGCGCGACGGTTTACGCGCTGGCGTGGACTCCCGACCTGCTGCGCTACTCGCCCGATCCCAACGAAATACATTCGGCCAACGACGTGGTGTACCGGCAGTACTCGATGTTCGAATATCACGACACCCTCAAGGCGACGCACCCGTATTCGTCGCTGTGGTGGGAGTGGCCGATCGACCTCGTGCCGGTCGCGTATTTCTACCAAGATAAGCGCACCAACCAAAGCGACAACGCGGGTTGCTGCATCTACGAGATTACGTCGATGCCGAATCCGATGATCTTGTGGTTCGGGCTGATTTGCGTGCCGTTGGTGGCGGTGCTCGCGTGGCGCGAACGCAACAAAGGGTACGCACTGATCGTGCTGACGTATCTATTGCAGTGGCTGCCGTGGATGCGCTCGCCGCGAATAACGTTCGCCTATCACTTTTACGTGGATATTCCGCTGATCTGCTTGTGCAACGCGATCGTGCTGCAACGAATTTGGCGCTGGGGAACGCGCCAGGGGACCGCCCAAGGCCGGTGGACCGGCGGCATTGCCGTCGGCGCGTACTTGGCTATCGCGGTGGCGTCCTTCGCATACTTCTATCCGATCCTCGCGGCGCATCCGATCCCGTGGAGCGCTTGGCATCAGCGGATGTGGTTTGAAAAATGGGTAATAGGTCCGGGATAGCGAAGGGCAATCAGCGAGGTCGCAACGATGTCCGGACATTCGAAATGGCATAACATCAAGCTCAAGAAGGGCAAGGTCGACGCGCAACGCGGCGCGCTCTTTACCAAGCTGAGCAAAGAGATCATTTTGGCCGCCAAGGGCGGCTCGGCGGATCCCGAAGCGAACTATCGGCTAAAAATGGCGGTCGAAAAGGCGCGCGAGTTCAACATGCCGCAGGACAACATCAAACGTGCGATCGCCCGCGGAGCGGGCCAGACGGGCGAGCGGGAGATTGAAGAGATTCGCTACGAAGGCTACGGGCCGCACGGTCTTGCCGTGATTGCCGACGCCGCCACCGACAACCGCAACCGTTCCGCCGGGGAACTCAGGTTTTTGTTTGCCAAGCACGGTGGAACCCTCGGCGAAACGGGCAGCGTCGGCTGGATGTTCGATGCGGTCGGCGTCGTGGAGGCCGACCCGGGTACCGAAGCGGAGGACCGCTTCACCGAGCGAGTCCTGGTCGACGGCGTCGAGGACCTCGAGTTCGAGGCCGAGCTCGCGACGGTATATACCGATACCGCAATGTTGGCCAGCGTCCGCGACGCACTACGTTCGCGCGGCGTAAAGATTTCCGACGTCTATCTCGCGATGCGTCCCAAAACGAAGATCGAACTCGCCGGCGACGAACTGGCCGCGGGCATGGCGTTTTTGGAGGCGCTGGACGAGCACGAAGACGTGCAAAGGGTTTTCGGCAACCTCGACGCGTCCGATGCGTCGTTGGAGGCGCTCGCCTGAGAGTTACGCGCGAAGCGATTCGGGAGTATCTGCCGCGCGATTGGGTTTTCCCGATCGTTTTGATCGTTTTCGTCGCAGTCGTAGTGTGGTTCGGGCGGCAGATCCACGACTTTCTGCTGCCGCCGTCGAGCACGGTGACGGTGCCGTCGTTCGTCGGGCAGACCTTGACCGACGCTAATGCCGAGATCGCGCGCCTCAAGCTCTCCTCGGCGGTGATCGACCGTACCACCAGCGATCGCTATCCGAAAAACGTGGTGATCATGCAGCGCCCGGACGCCGGCGATCAGGTGCGCGAAGGGCGCCAGGTCTCGTTCGTGATCAGCGACGGAATCGTGGCCCGGCTGATGCCGGACATGCGGTATCAGTCGATGCGGGAAGTCCAACTCGATCTGTCGCGCGTGCGCCTAAAACTCGGCAGGGTGAGCTACGTGAAGAGCGACGTCGTCCCCGAAGGTCACGTCATTTCGCAGGACCCCGCTCCGTTGTCGAGCGTCGTACAGGGCGACTCCGTAACGTTGGTCGTAAGCCGCGGCGGGTTGTCGGTCGTCCAGGTGCCGAACTTCACCGGCATGCCGATCGACGACGCGCGTTCGCTGGCCGAGAAGACGGGCGTCAAACTCGGGCAAATCGTCTGGACGCCGCTCGGACCCAACGGGCCGGCGCGCGGCGCCGTCGTCCGGCAGATTCCCGCGTCCGGCGGAAAAATCGCATCCTACGATCCGGTCTCTCTTCAGGTGAGCGCGGGACCGTTCGAATCGGGCTACATCGTCCGGCAGGTGCGGCTGCTGGTTTCCGTTCCGGTGGCGCAAGACTCGGCTACGAGTCAACAGCTCGACGTGCGCGTGACGGTAACCGACGCAACCGGAAAGTACGACCTCTACCACGCTTTCGCCGAACCGGGCCAGAAGCTCGACTTTACCGTCACGGCCGTCGGAACGTCTTTGGTGGATATGTACGTCAACGACCAACTCGTCGGCGAAACTCGTCTCGGCACGGAGCCGCCGGTCGTATACGGTAGAAAGCCGGCGCAGCCGGCAACCCCCGGGCCGCGGAAGTCGGGCGGCTGATGGCGCGAATCAAGATCGCTCCATCGCTGCTGTCCGCCGATTTCGCTCGAATCGCCGAACAGATCGGCGTCGTCGAGGCGGCCGGTGCCGATTATCTGCATCTCGACGTGATGGACGGCCGTTTCGTGCCGAACATTACGTGGGGACCGAAAATCATCGGCGATTTGCGCAAGCTCTCCCCGTTGGTCTTCGACGCACATCTCATGATCGTCGAGCCCGAGCGGTACGTCGACGATTTCCGGGCGGCCGGCTGCGACCGCATTACGTTTCACCTCGAGGCGACCTGTCACGCGCCGCGCTTGCTCGCGCACGTCCGCTCGCTGGGCGCGAAGGCCGGTCTCGCGATTTGTCCTCAGACCCCCGTCGCGATGCTCGAAGACGTGATCGCTGATTGCGATACGGTTTTGGTAATGAGCGTAAATCCCGGGTTCTCGGGGCAAACGTTCATCGAGCGCACGTTCGAAAAGCTGCGGCAGGCGCGTGCCCTCATCGATCGGCGCGGCGTCGAGTGCGAGATCGAAGTGGACGGCGGCATCGGCGAGAGAAACGTGCGCGAGGTCGTTGCCTGCGGCGCCGAAGCGCTCGTGATGGGTTCGACGATTTTCGGTGCCGCGAATCCCGGCGCCGAGCTGCGGCGTATGCGATCGCTGCTGCCGTGACGTCGCGGGTGCGCGCGGCGCAGCCGGCGCCGCTGTGCGAAGACGACGTCGTTGCCGCGATTGCGTCGATCGTCGGGCCGGTTCGCAATCGCTCGATCGTGCTGGGTATCGGTGACGATGCGGCGCTGTGGCAGCCGTCGCGTTCGAACCGGAGTGCGATTACGACCGATATGCTCGTTGAGGGCGTCCATTTCGCGCGAACGCTGATGTCGCTGCGCGACGCCGGCTGGCGGGCGATGACGGCAAATACGAGCGATTTGGCGGCGATGGGAGCGCGGCCGGTATTGGCCACCGTCGCCCTTGGAATTCCCGCCCAAGCCGGCGTCGACGAGACGTGCGAGCTTTACGCAGGACTCGCCGCAGCCGCGGCGGCGCAGCGTCTAGCGATCGTCGGCGGCGATCTCTCGCGTGCGCCGGTGCTGACCGTTGCCGTGGCCGCCGTCGGTGAAGTGCGTGCATCGAACGTAAAGACGCGCGCGGGCGCGCGGCCCGGGGCGGTGCTGGCCGTTACCGGCCCGCTCGGTGCGGCTCGCGCCGGCCTCGACCTCGCTTCGAATCGCGCGTCCATCGAAGAACGGCTCGCGGCCGAAGCGCTGGAAGCGTTTTGCCGCCCCCGGCCGCGGCTTGCCGAGGGCAGGTTCTTGGGGGCGAGCCGAAACGTCCAGGCGATGATCGATTGTTCCGACGGCCTTTCGACCGACCTCGATCGGATATGCAAGTCCAGCGGGTGCGGCGCGACTCTCGAAAGCGTACCGGTCGCGCCGGCCGCGCGTGCGCTCGCGCAACGATTAGGAGAAGACCCGGAACGCTACGCGCTCGCCGGGGGCGAAGATTTCGAATTACTCGTTGCCGTCGGGTCGCGAGCGTTCGGCTACTTGTCCCAGCGCTTCGCAAAGCGCTTCGGTCGTCCGCTCCTGCGAATCGGCACCCTCCGCCCCGAGCCCGGAATCCAGCTCCGCAGCGAACCCGTCCAGCCCACCGGCTGGGACCACTTCAGCCCCTAGCCGCTAATTACAAAAACGACAAGCCGGTTTAGGGCGTTCCGTTGAGGTCGAATCGAGAAGCGGCGCCCCCGAAGCGTACTAACGTACGCGAGGGGC